>NZ_JBHUJX010000012.1:0-346035 GCF_042683745.1 Bacillus sp. CGMCC 1.16607 | reverse complement strand
TAGAAATCCCCAACTTTTCAGCTACTTTAGTTTGACTAAACCCTTGTTTTAATAATTGCTTTATTTCCATGTACATTTCCCACTTATCCACCTTTTCCGACCTCCACTGTAAGTAATGAAACTATTATTCATTTTACAGGGGGAGGGTAATATTCTTTGCTGGTATATTTGGGTAAATAAGTGTTTCATCAAATCAAGCAAAATCTGTATACTTTATTCTAGCAGTCACAATAATTTTGAGTAAAGCTGAAATATTTATACTTTGTTTCTATTTGAGCGATGGCAAAGGTATCAGAAATGATCTTTACTCCAAATGGGGTAACTTCAGGTCTCGGTTGTTCTTCAATTATTGCCTTAAGATGGTTCTCAATTGTTTCTTTGTTCGTGTGAGGTAATATTTTTATATACTTTTTCATTCCTGTTAAATCACCCGTGTAAACCGCGTTAGAATAACTTTCGATTGCTTTCTTCACCATTACTTCTTGGCTATTCCTGTTCGACTTATTTGATAAATCCACATAGCCTGGACCTGTTATTCCCTTAACAATTTTCCAATGTCCATCCTTCTTTATAACAGGTGAAGTGCTGATATATATTCTATCTTTATACGTAGATTCGATAGATACTAAAACCACACTGTCATTTATTATGGTTAGATCGGTAATTTTAGCCTGTTTTAGAGGTTGATCTTTACAAAGACTTATGTAAAAATCCCTCTGATTACTCATTTTGGTTGTATATTCTGAGTATTTTAGCATATCATCAACATTACAACTTTTTTGAGCTTTTAAGAAATTAATTACGGTGCTTAGGGCATCCTCTCTTACGGAAGCATTTACACCTGTGCTAAGGTTAGTGCTGCTAAATAGTAGTAAAAAAACTAAAATAAAAGTTAGTTTACCAAGAAAATAAAAGTTGCTGTCATTATTTTTTTGCATTTACTATACTCCTCACATATATTTTTTAATCCCCTTTAATATTTACATTAAAAATAAGACTATTCTTAATATCAGTTTGTTGCCGTACTAACAGATGGAATGTTCAGATAAGGGAGCTTATTCTTAATAAACTAAAGGTCAGAATACCTTAATAAAGCTGTGTGGATAAAGAAGTGAAAAATAATACAGTACGTGGGAGAGTATGGATAAACAAAAGACTTTATTTTATGGATTTATAGTAATTTTTGTTTTGATGGTGTTAACCATCCCCAATTTTTTCTTTATACGTTATAGAGAAGATAGCAGTAATATTTTTATTTGCCATTTGTGGGATTCGATTAATTCTAGACTTGTTTCGGATTTTCAAAAAATGAATTTATTACGTACAAGGCGATTCTTCAATATATGAAGGATCGTTTTTTCCATTTCAAGTAATGGGCGTGTTTTCACGAACATATTTTGTTTTATTAATAAATATCCTTAGTAATATAGTTGTAGAAAAGAGGGGAGGAGCCTTGCGTAAATGAAATTAGTTTATAAACTACGATTCATTTAAAGATAAGATTTCAAATGACAAAATCGAAAAGGGGTGGAGACAATGGCTAAAGTAGGAAAAGATGATTTTGTAAAGGGTATGGTACCACACCATAATCATGGCTCTGTTGATTATACTTCGATGGAGGCAGGGCATGTTCATCAGTGTTTAGATGTTACTTCTCCTGCCATTCCCACTCAAGACGATAGCCATATTCATTATACGGAAGGATATGTGCTCTTTGAAAACGGGCATACTCATCATTATAAAGCTTATTCAGGACCCCCTATTCCAGTGGGAAATGGAATGCATGTTCATTATTATGATTTTTACACAACAGAAGACGATGGACATAGACACCATATTAAAGGAGTTGACCAGCCAGCTCCAGGTAATAAGTAGAAAATAAAATAATTCTATATTTAGCAATAAACCAGCAAACCAACCTAACTTTTGATAGGTTGGTTATTTATTTTTACTTATCAGTAAAAGTAGGTGGTCTCTATTTAGAAACTATAGGGGCAAGTATGTGGCTTAAGAGGGAATTTCCGATTTGGTCATTGAATATGTATTTACCATGTAAAGGAAATAGCATTGGGGGAAATACGTATGTTTTTTGATATAATTGGATTTATTGGTATTTATCTATTGCCTTTAATTTGTATTATCTTTGTTGTGAAAAGCGTGGATTTAGCCAAACAGATAAAAAATGGAGATACAAATACTGAGAATAATACTACTTGGGTTGCAATTACATTTACAATTATTGTCTATACACTCGTTACCTTTAGTTGGATGAGCTAACGACGAGCGTTTCTGCAATAATAGTAACGCATTTTAATTTGGACAGGTCAATAATTTAAGAGGTATTAAAATAGAACATAATACCGAAAAAACAAGCACTTTAAAAGAAGGAAAGATACTCCCCAAAGGGATATGTTGTTACTTTTAATATGTATTTTGGTGAAGTTGCTACACTCGAATCAAGTGAAAAATTAAAGGTGCTATTAAAAGCAATGAAACTTTTATAAATCATAAGGAACTAAAGATTAGCTGATCTTCAATAACTTTCAATCCGATAAAGCCGAAAGCATACATGATTTTTTTCATTCGGATGTATATTTTAGGTTTATTTATTTTAGTAGGGAACTAGGAGGAAGTTAAATTCAATAAGAATATTCATATAAAGAAGGTCTTTCAATTCTTTTACAGAATATACGATTGCATCATTTGTTAAAGGAACTAACGAGAGCTTTTGTTTCAGATTGATTACACGTCACGATAAAGAATTTTATGAATAATGCCAATTAGGAGAAAAAAACTTACGGAGGTGATTCTTCAATAACGAAGGTCGACGTTTCCTATTAAAGTAAGGGGCAGGATACTCCATTAATATTTTTGGATATTTATGGTAATGCGTAATTTAAAGGAGGGATAGAAATAGTGAATTTATTATTACTCTTTGGGTTAATTGTATTAGTATTAGTTAGCTTATTAAGCAGCCAACACCACACTACCCTGCCTATCTGTACTACCAACGACAGCGAGGTAGCATGTGAGTGGGTCTAATCCCATTTGTACTGCTGCAACACTGGCGTAAAAACTTTTTAAGTCTATACAAAGTATTTTTTGCTCTGGAAATCGACTATAATCAATCTTTATAATTTAGACACCATTGTCATTTTTTCTATATCAACGCATTTCTCTTCAAGGTCGGTCAGAATCAAAATTTTCTTTTCAAGCATATCTACTTTAACCACAATCCCAGAAGTATGATAAAAGTAGCCATAATCCCAAATTGTAATTTTGACTGGTATAGAGTAATCAAGTGAGTCCTTTTTGATGATCCCAATCTCTTCGAGTTCATGTTCATCCAAGAACGGTTTCTTCAGCTGTGATTCTTCCCGTTTCATTTGTTTAAGTATTTGGGTTTGTTTTGGCATAAAAAAACCATTCCATTTATTTTGCCTCTATCACGGATCACAACACCATCTACTTTTAGTCATATTATATACGAACATTTGTGCTGTTTTCAATTATTTTTAGAACCAATGTTCGTAATAAATTTTAAGGAAAACTGCGATAACATTAAGAAGGAATTAAAATTAAGTATTTTGAACTTTATGGTAAAATTAGTGTTAATAAGGAATATCTTGGGGATATTTAGATGAAGATTACTATGAGATGAGTCAGAGGGCTTATGAAATTGAAAAAAAGTAAATTTAGGTTGATTTGATTACAACCAATAAACTGTACCATCATTGACATATTTTTTACCACTGAGTGACAAAAAGTGTACCAATGAATGACAAACTGCTTACCACTACATACATTCTAGATATTAAAAGATTAAAAAACATTGTATTTTAATCAATATAGTTGTAGTTGTTATACATATTTGAATGATTTTCAATAAGGTCAATCTTCAAACGGACCATATTCTTGAATAAGAGATGGAATTATTCGAGAGTGAGCCGAAGCTCTATGTTATTTCATTAACGGGGAGTAAGAAGGATAAGAATTATATAAGGTAAAAATACATAAAAAGAACGTCCGATTGTGAATTATAAATTCTATGTATTTTAATAATGAATGAAAAAAACCGATTTTCCTTGTCTCAAGGAAAATCGGTTTTTTTCATTCATCTAATGAGCATTGAACTTCATTATAATTTGTAAGCTTGGAAAAAAGATCAATAAGTTGGTGTCGCTGCTCTTGAGTCAGATTCTTTATCAATATTTCTGCTGCTTCTTCTTCAAGCAATCGTACTTTTTTAATTTGCATTTGGGCCTTATCTGTCAGCTGTATCAAAGTAGCACGTCGGTCTAATGGATCAGGTAGACGGACAAGAAGTTCATCCTGTTCAAGCGCGTCTACAAAATCAGTAACCGTTCGGGCCTTAACTCCTAATTTGGCTGCTAACTCGTTCATTCGTATTTTCCCTACCTCGGAAACAGCAAGTAGAACGCGAAGTCTGGGTCCTGATATTTGAAACGGCATATCGAGATCTGAAATATGTGCTTCATATTCTCTCTGAATATAATGAGAAGTCTTAATTAAAGCATGGACAACTTCTACTGCTGATGCTTTTGAAGAATGTTGGTTTGTCATAAAAAATCCCCCTTGACACTTTAAAATATATCGAATAAACTCATAATGAGTGAACTCATGGTGAGTCAATTCATAGTGAGTAAACTCAGTTAATTTTAAATCAATATCCATTATTACCATTGTACCTTATAAAGGATATTGAAAAAACAAATATACTGGGGGAATTATCTTGTTAATTATATCTATCGTTCTTCAAAGCCTGTTATCTCTAGTGTTCTTGATGACGGGGTTCATGAAGATAGCCGGTAATAAACAGCAAGTTGAAACATTCAAGCACCTCAACCTACCTCAATGGTTCCGAGTGGTTACTGGTTGGGTACAACTAGTTGGGGTAGCTGGTTTAGCTATCGGTTTTTGGAATCCTGGAGTAACAGCATTAGCTGGGTTATGGCTTGCAATCACCATGCTTGGCGGAGTGATTACTCATGTTAGGGCAAAAGATCGTATCAGTCAGGCAATTCCGGCGTTCATACTGGCGATACTGGCAACTATTATTACTATTATTAACTTATCTGACCTGCTGAACATGTTTTCATGAAAGAGTCTGATAATTACTTAATGGATTAAGAAGAAGTGAATACTGTACCCGTGCTTGCCAAATAGTAACTGTATACCAGCACTTGAATAGGAGAAGGATATCGTATGTCAGTAAAAACAAAAAATAACAATGAAGCATTCTCCATTAAAACCATCATAGGACCACTACTAGCTGTCATTGTTGGTATGATAATGGTAATTCTTGATAGTACGGCTATGAATGTTGCCTTGCCTGGAATAGTGAAAGATTTTAAATCTGATGTTTCGACCATGCAATGGTCCATAACAGGTTATACGCTCGCATTATCAGCTGTCATTCCTTTAGCTGGTTGGATGACTGACCGATTTGGGGCAAAAAGGATATTTTTAATTACAATCGCCTTGTTTACACTTGGTTCTGTTCTATGCTCTGTTGCACGAAACCCTGAACAGCTTATCCTCTATCGGGTTATTCAAGGGCTGGGGGGAGGAATGGTAGCGCCAATTGGAATGACAATTATTTTCAGACTTGCTCCTTCGGATAAAATAGGGGCTGTTATGGGAACACTTGGGGTTCCAATGCTATTAGCACCTGCACTAGGGCCTGTTTTAGCAGGATATCTTGTAGAATACGTTACTTGGCATTGGATATTCCTTATTAATTTGCCAATCGGTATTATTGCAATTTTGGTTGGACTGAAATTTTTACCGAAAGTTGAACGAAAGACCGTTGCATCCCTTGATTATTTAGGAATCATATTTGCACCTATCGCATTCGCAATGCTAGCCTATGGAGTGAGTGAAGGGGGCAAAAGCTGGACTTCAACGGAAACTCTTACCGGATTAATTGTAGGTGGAGTTGCTCTCATTCTATTCATTATCGTCGAACTTCGTCAAAAGCAGCCTTTATTAGAGTTAAGAGTTTTTGGATCATCTGACTTTAGAAAAGGGATTGTGATTACATGGATTTCCCAAATCGCATTATTTGGGGTTATGATTATTGTCCCGTTATTTTTACAAACAGTAAGAGGTTACGGTGCATTAGATACTGGTTTAATTCTTCTCCCTCAAGCTCTAGCATCAGGTGTAATGATGCCAATCGGAGGGCGTTTATATGATAAAATAGGTGCTCGTCCTTTAGCTATAATAGGCTTGTCTATTATTACTGCAGCTCTAGTTATGCTTTCACGAATTTCTATGGATTCAACTACTGGATTTATCGTTACATGTTTAGTGATGATGGGAGCAGGAATGGGTCTATCCATGATGGCAATTAATACCCATGTTCTTCAATCCGCTCCAAAACATCTTGTAAGTCGCGTCACACCATTAACAACTGCAGCCCAACAAGTTATGGTTTCATTTGCAGTAGCAGGTATGACAGGGTTCCTAACTTCAAGAATTACTTATCATATGACAAAAATAGCTGATCCAATTGAAGCTACCGTTTCTGCCTATGGTAACACGTTCCTTCTAGCTGCAGGGATTGCATTAACAGGGGCGCTTTTAGGAACAATCCTAAGTAGACCAAAACAACAGCCGGAACATGCACAAGATGATGAAACAAAAGAAGCGAATGCAACAATGATGGCAGGACATTAAAAAGAAAACTGTGTGATCTTTCTATCTAATTAGTTGATCTTCCACAATTGGACGCTATTGTTGAAGATCATAAGCCTAATTCCTCGTTAAAAATAAGGAGGGATTAGGCTTTTTTGAACACACGGGAACACACGGGGACGGTTCTTCTGCTTCCAAACTACGCAAACAAAAGAACCTTCCCCGTGTTTTTTGATTACGGTATTTTTACCCTTAGCTGGTTGTTCTTTTCAGAGTAATAATGAAATAGATGAGATTCAATCGTCAGTGGAATAGGTTGATGCAATTGCTTGGAACGGAAATAAATATTATTATGATGAGGAAAAAACAGCGGAAATCACTGAAAACGAAATTGAATAAGAATTAGGTAAGATTTCTTTCGCGGTTACTGGAAGTAAGGAAGTTGATAATCCCAGTTATCAATTGAAAAATGGAGAAGCTACATTTGTAGGTAAAGGGTCAATTATTTATTCTATAAAAGGTGAAGAAATTGACTATTTATTTTTTCTCAAAATAAAGCTTATAAAGAAGTAGAATGAACAATAAGGAATAAATTGTAATCTTAAATTTCACCAAATCTTACAAAACTCCCTCAGTTTAATTCGTTTTTCTCACGAATGCTCGCTCATTCGCAGGATTTCATTTTAATTTGAACACAGATAATGGAGGAATAATCAGTGCTATGACTCGTTTTGTTAAATGAGGGCATGAGGAAATAGGGGACAAGTAAGGAATCCTATATACTACCAAAGATTATGCACGCATTCTCCACACAGCCCCTGGAGGCTTTCCCTCCCATGTCTCAACGGGTCGTAGCCCTCTCATTCCTTCGTCACGCCTATCCAAGGGGTGGAAGCTGGTTTTGCTAACGGAACCGGTCAGAGCCCTTTTGTTAAAGTACATCCGGTACTCCGCGCTTTTTTGAAATCCTACGAATAAGCCAATTTTCGTAAACAAAATCATATATTAATATCTGAAGCTGATAGTTTTTAGGCTGCATCTACTTCTTCAACTGGAAACAGTTTATCAGGGGCGTATTCTAATCCATTACGTGCCATCCCAACTAGCACTCTAGCTAATTTTCCACACAGTTTCATGATTGATTTAATCTTCTTTAATTTTTTCTCCTTTACATTCACTGAATGAAGGGCTTTGAAATCAGTATTATTCATAACTAAGGTCATGGTTGCCATGAATTTATATCGTCTAAGTCGTGAACTTCCACGTTTAGAAAGGATTATCTGACCTTTCCATTTACCTGAGCTCGCTTCAGCTAAATGCAATCCGGCATGACGTAAAAGTGCATTACCATGAGCGAATCCACTTAAGTCACCTGATTCCCCTAGAATCCCAGCTACTATAATGGGGCTCATTCCTTTAATGGCAAGCATCTTCAGGGCAGTTGGTATTTGAGTAAGAATCTTTATGACTTCTTCTTCAATTATCTCTAGTTGCCTTGTGGCAAGATCATATTCTTCTAGTAATTGCTCAAGTGTAGTTTATGAGCATCTAGAGCCAGTTTAGTACCTACGGTACGTTTGGCAACTTCAATAAGGAAGTGAGTTTTGATAATCCTGCATGCCGTTTCATAATTGATTTCCATTTCATATCTATGTCTTCCGGTTTTAATGTAAATATTTCTCCTGGTGGGAAACAATCGAAGTGTGGCAATCGCACCTTTACAGGTAATATCATTGAATACTTGTTGTAGCTCTGGAAACACCATTTCCAACCATCGGTGGAGTTGATTTTTAGTGGTAACCAAACGTTTGATAATCACATCTCGGTTAGACATAAATATCCTCAGTTTTTCATAGATTTCTGGGTTTGAACGGGTGAATGCATAGTATCCGTTCTTAATCATATCTGCAATAACTAGGGCATCTTTAACGTCACTCTTTGATTGAGTATTATCACGGTTTTCTTTATTCTTTTTAACAAGGTGAGGATTGACTAGAACCACTTCAATATTATGTTCCTTCAATCATTTGGATAAATTCAACCAGTATTGCCCAGTAGGTTCCATACCCACAATAATTTTATTTAAATAGTGTTCGTGTAATAGATTGTTAATCCAGTCTAGTAGTCTTTTAAAACCATCCTCTTCATTGACAAATGAAATTGGTTTTCCTGAGACAATTCCACGAAAGTTTACAGAGCGAGCTACATGTACTTGTTGGGCGATTCTATTCCAACTACAAGATGTTGATCAGAAACTCGTTGAATAAGTTGATTTTGTTTCTGTTGCATTTTAAACTTCATAGTAGAGCTTCCTCCTTAAGATGATGAGTTAATAGAGTGGTGTCTATACTCTTTTATCTTACGGAGGGGCTCATTTTATTTCAAAAGCAAATTATCCATCTACAGGAAAGTTAATGGATGCCTTTGTTAAAGAATCTTAAGGTCAGGTTATTTGATAGATTGGTTCAAATATTGGCGTGGTGTACCATAAAAAGCAACTTGTCTATATTGCGGATAAGTAGATAAAAAATGGATAAAAATGGGTGAATCGAGAAGGACGGGATGTTGTATGTAAAATGGAAGGTCACCATAGACAATTCCATTAAGTGCAGTAGCCATTTCTTTTTTGAATATTTTATAACGAATGTCTGCAACTTTTTGACTGAACTCCCCACCATCCACATACGCTTTTCCTACTATATTTAAACGACCATGTGCATCTTTTTTCCATTCTGCTAATAATTCGTCACGCATTTTGGGGTTAATGGATTTATAGTTGTACATATATCCAATATCTAAAAATAATTCTGCTGTAATATCTGAATGCGTGAGAGTATATTTTCTTCCTTCAACTGGGTGATTGAAAGTGGTAGGTGGAATAAGTTTTACGGATAATTTCTGTGGATTAAAAACGGACATATATAATCCTCCTATAAATAAAATCAATGATTCCCATAGAAAAACATAAATTGATATGTATTACTTTATGTGGGTCAATAACTATAGGACTGTATTGATGCCCATGAAGGCTATGAAATCCTTTGTGTTTTATTGCACACTAACGAATAGCTAGATTGTATTAATGGAGTTGCGAAAGCAGCTTCTTTTCTGATTGGGGAAACGGGAAAGGAAGGTTAAAAAACGTATTTTCGAAAAGCATTAATCCTATATACTTTTTTCAGATTTTTTATAAAGGGGGATTGCAATTAAAAATGTATTGTAACTTGTATTATTGGCCATTATCCAGAGTTACTGTGGTCAACAAGAAAAAGGTTGTTGTTGATGTCGAAGTTGCTGTGGATATAGAATCTATAATTAAAGAACCATCTGAGTTAAAATTTAACAATAATTATTGCCGTTTTAGGAACTAATATTTGGTTATATAATAGCGACGATGGAACATCTACTGAGATTGAAAATGACTCAGAAATTCCACCAAGAATAGTGAAATACTAAACGACTCCATAAATTACAAATTTGGGTTCTGAAGTTAACTTGGAAATTGCTAAATCTCCTCAAGAATTAAGGAGGATATATTTGGAACAATAGTGAAAAAGGAAATAGGAGTGAAAGTTGAAGACAAGTCTTTTTAAACAGACGAACATGGACATTTAATTTATGAAATTAACGCAATTTGGGACCATGGGGTATGAGAATATCGTGATCTCCCAGTTGAAGGAAGCCATGCATTTGCCATAATGAACAATTTTGTTATATTTATTCATTTTTATAATCGAAAACCAGAGGCTTATTTGTATTCTTTATTGGAAAAGAGCATAGAGAAATTTCATACTACAAATCAAGAGGGTAAATCTCTAAACTATGACAATGCAGTGGGGAAAGGGAATAAATTATACTTAGTAAAGTACATAGACATTTATCAAATTAGTTTTGAGAGTAAATTAAAGTAAAATAGATCCTTCTGTAACCAATGACGAGAGATTGTTTCATGTTGAAAGATTAAAACAAGCCAAAAATATGCAAGTTTTTATTCATACCACTAAAGGCATTTTGAATTTCATGGTGACATATGATGCATTAGATGTGCTACTTAGTTTTGGAATGTTTCTCGTAGCCTTCAAGAAGGAGAACAGTTAATGTTTGAATGTAAGATAAAAGATGATTTTATTCCGAAGCTACCAATAGCCCGGTCTTTTTTCTTGTTGTACTTACGATGAGTTTACTTAAGAAGAAGTTGTTATTAAATGTTTTATTTGACCCAAAATACGAACGAAAAAAATCCAGTTTAACTTACTGGATTTTTTATGAATTATGAATAATTGGAAGCCATAAATTACAAGGGCATAGCAAATGGCAGTGAAAAAGATTTGTTTTGGCTTAAAGTTAACCAAAACAATCCAAATGTAAAACGAAAATCCAGATGGTCCCAACAAAAAATGTCCTAAAATAAAGCTCAAATCGTTAATGTTAAAGCCCAGAACCTTCTAAATATAAACTGGACGATACGATTAAGAAGATCAGACACAGTGTTTAATATAGAGTTGGAGTTGGAGGAGAACAATGGAAGTTAACAATATCTCTTAAAGCAACCGAATATTGATTCCATCTTCCGCCGAAAAACCTATAGCCATAAGCTCTTTGATGCCCGACAGTCGTCAAATAAAACCAGAAATTATCGCCGTTTCTAAGCCACAAATATGTGAAACGAAAAATACAATTTTGAAGGCCCCAGGTATTCAGAACAGATGGCATTTGTCGTGTATTTATCATAATCCGAGGTTCACTCCTTTTTGAAATTAGACTTATAACCAAGTTTATGCTCTGGGTCAAAACTTGGATTGGATGTATGCCTAGTGGCCCACCTAAATTCAAATATCATTGTAGAAGTAAATGGAATTGTTTAAGGATCGTTCAGGGATGGATTGCTGCAGCGGTATTTTTTACTTGTTATGCTAAATGAGAGTTTATTTAATTTATGGGAGTGTATAAATAATATTTAGTGAAAGAGCCCTTTCCCTTATTTATTCTTCCACATATTTCGTAAGGAATAAGTAAAAAGGAGACCTATACATTGTTTGGATACTGTTATAGTGGTTGCGGCTGTTTCGGTTTTGGCAGTTGCTTTTTTGTATGTAGCCAATTCGTTAATCGTAGTATTATTTATCTTGTTAATCATCGTTGGAGCAACAGTCTTTTATTAAACTAGAGTAATTAGAAAGCCCTTTTTAGGGGCTCTTTTTGTTTTGGCTTTGTTAAAGAATAATTTTGTTATTTGATTTTATCGAACGGTTGTTCCGTAACGGATGGACTTAAATTACCGATAGCGAGTGAGTTTTTATGGTTTTAGGGGACATAATTAACCAAATCAGAAATCTTAGCAGAAGAGACAAGCAGCGATCGAATGAGTTCTTTACAAACTCATTAGGGAATGCAGCAGAAACAGAGTCTGTATTCAAAGATGTATCAGAAGAGAACACAAAGACGGCTACAACTGCACTCATTGTCAATCCACTACGTCACTTGTTTCGGTAAATACCAAGTTAAAACTACAATCAATACCATTGAACTCCAAAGATACCGCTACAAAAAGTGCTGTAAAACATTCACAGATATGACGAACATCCTCTTCACAGAACACATATGCCGAGTAAATGGCTTCAGTTTATCGAATGTATGATTGAGGGGTATTCCCTTCGAAAATCAGCTAAACTCATTGGTGCTCATACTAATTTCCATATGTAATAAATTGATACGAATTTTATTGACCATTGGTAAGAAACAATGTAAGTTTTATGAAGATCAAATGTTGAAGGATATACCACACATGGCTACTTTGAAGAACGCGGCTTAATCTCTTTTACTCTTATTGTTTTATATGTTTTCAGGCACAGTTTTGATTTTTATTTGACATATGAGGCACGGATTAGTCAGTCACACAACTAAAATACAGGCATCGATCCTGTCGGGCAGCATTACTGACATCCACCTCATGGAAAGATTGGACGAAGGAATTTTGGAGCATTGACTATGTGAGACATGGGTGAGTTAAACTGTACACCTCCATGAGATAAGTGGACATCTATCAGTGCGATCATAATTTAACTAAATAATCACTTTTTGGATAAAGGTGTTTAGGTAGTATGGTCGTTTTTTGCTCAGAGGTACCAAATTTCCCCTCAATTACATTTATAAACAGACTTCACTGTTAACAATAAAAATGTATCTATCGAAAACGTGAGAAAACAAGAGAAATTTGAAGATAACTGTTTCTTTATAGAGGGAGGTTAATTCAATAATCGGAAGGAAAAAGGTATATAGAAAGGAAACTATTTGATATACCAGATTAAATAAAGGGGAGAAGGCTATGAGTAATTCATTTATTGAACAAGTACATTACATTAGAATTCCTGTAGAAGATTTAGAACTGTCAGCACAATGGTATAGAGATGTATTAGGGCTCCAGTTACTAAACAATACTGAGGAACTTGCCATTTTAAGTAAATGAAGGACCTTTCTTACTTATCTTAGTTCCTACCGAAGATGAAACATTTGACCATTTTAAAATTGATAATGAACAAGAATTTAGCATTGGCTTTACAAGTCCAGAATTATCTAAATTTCATCAACACTTAATTGACAATCAAGTTAAGGTCGAAGATATAAAAGAAGATAATTGTCATGCCTTTTTCCACTTTTATGACCCAAATGGTAATAAACTTCAAGTACACTGATAAGATAATAATAAATAAATTACCTTATTTCATTAACATGTGCTTTAACGGAATAAGAACGGGAACGTCCAAATCAGACGTTCCCATATTTATTGCCTGAAAAACAACAATGCTATTTAACAAAGCCTTTGTTTTAAATTACTCCCCTATATTCATATGGTTATGGGGAATACGGCTACACCCTACTGTATGCAATAGCTAGGTTAAATAATCTATAGATTTAGCCTGATTTAGGGGATTTTCAATAATTGTGAAATATTCTAATAGAGAGACAACCCAAATATTATGTGCATTGATACTTTATGATAATAAATTCAGTGTATGTTATTTAAATTCCTAAATTCTAGACATAAACCCAAGAACTTTTACCCAAAAACACATAAACTTTACTGTAAAAGTAAATGGGGAAAGTTCTATTACTCTAGACAACTATCTAATGGAATTAAGCATGTTTGCTGATATTGTAAAAAAGAAGGCTGAGGACAAAGCTACAGCAGATGTTCGAATGTACTTAAGTCAAGATGGGAATTTAAAAATGAGCACAATTAGGAAGAAACTATCTATCTTAAAGAGTTTTTTTAGTTGGTCAGTTTCAGAAGAATATATTAAACGTGATCCGAATACCAAACAAAAAGATCCAAAAGATGAAAACCGTCTTCCAAAGTCATTATCAATCGAAGAACTAGAAATGTTAAGAGAATCCTGTGATACAGTTAGACAACGTGCTTTTTTAGAAGTATTGTATGCAACGGGCAGTCGGTCATCTGAAGTTCATGGATAAAATAAACTTATATCAATCAACAGAATATGAGCACATTAGTGATTGGTAAAGGTGATAAACAAAGGTAAGTCTATTTTTCAATTAGAGCAATGTAACATTTAGGTAAATATATAAAAAGAAGAAATGACAATTGGGTAGCCTTGATGGTTACAGAGAGAAAACCTTATAGAAGGTTATCCAAACGGGCAATACAAAGAGAAATAGGTATAATCGCCCAAAAAGCAGGTATACAAGAAAAAGTAATTCCACATGTATTAAGAAACACTTTTGCTACTTTAACATTAAATAATGGTGCTGAATTGGTGGCGATTCAAGAGCTCTTAGGACATAGTGCTCCAGATAAGACTCTTAGGTATGCCAAGATTACTCATGAGCGAAAGCGAGAGCAACATAAAAAGTATCTGATTCAATAGGTTGCTGTCTATTTGACTCATACTGCGCAACAAATGCATTTCATTTATTGAAAGATTGTACTCTAAAGTAAAGTGATTTTGTCAGTAGTAGGTTTTCAACAATCGGGCCAGTTTATTGAAAAGGAGCCCCTCAAGAATTGAGGGGCTAGGGAGTTCGAATTTATTTATCTATATTTTGAGGATTAATCGTATATTACATTTTTTCCTTCTTCAGTTAACTTTTTTAAAGATGCAAGCATATGATTTATTTCTTCGTCGGAATGTCTTTCCCACGAACCTAATTCAGCTACTATTTTCAAAGGAGATTTGGACCTATAAGAACGTGTTGGGTTTCCTGGAAATCTTTTGTCAGTTAAGTTCGGATCATTTTCAAAATCACCTAATGGTTCTACAATATAAATTCTTTCTTTTGATTTAGATCTTGCTAATTCAGCACCCCATTTAGCAGCATTCAATGTTGCAGTAAAATATATATAGTTAGATTTTTTTTCTTGGTAATTTGATAAGTATTGTGGTTCTAATAAATCCCCAATTTTTAGTTCAGCTTTAGTTCCATGAAAAAAGGGACCATTATCTAATACATCTTTTTTGTCATTCATACTGATACACCTCTCATATTATTAGGTTTATATATAACAGTATAGTGTGTTAATTTTAGAAAGAGTAGCCTATAAAAGAATTGAAAATAATGGTATAATGTAAGTATAAAGAATAATACCGAACGATAATTTCTTAGGTTATTAAGCAATCTGGCGCTATTGTTGAAGATCATAAGCCTAATTCCTCGTTAAAAATAAGGAGGGATTAGGCTTTTTATCTTTCAAAATCCTTTATGTTGGAAATGCATTTTCTTGATTTTTGCTCCATTGATAAACGCGTTGGCAACAGGTGATAATTATCGTGACAGAAGCGGTACATTTCTATGGCTGTAATCACGATTAACAAAAAGTGAAGGAAAAGTTGATATTAATAGGGTTACAAGTATGAGTAAAGACCCTGCACAAATTTTTATCACCATCTTTCTAGCAATAATGAATGGTGATGAACACAAAAGAGCGTTTAACAATGAGATTAATAAGTAATTACTTGTAAGTATTAGGTAAAATTTTAGTGAATATTTCTTTAATAATACCTTAAATTCAACAGAAACATATTAATTATTACTATAACTCGGTAAAGGAAAATATCAGGTTTACAGCAAAATATTAAACAATTGAGATATTAGTCTACTAACTCAACCAAACAGAAGATAGTATAGTGTTTGAAGTTTGTGTAAAAGAGCAGAAGTGCTACATTGAGCACCAGTAGGAAGGGCTGCAAGGACTGTAAATTAATATTAAAATAGATAAGGATTTCTTAGTAAGAGCAGAGAAAAACAGGAAAGAGAACCGAATAAATACAGTTTTATAAAGAAGTAGAACAAGCAGGAAACTCAGTTTTTACAAATGAAGAAATAGTGTTAAAGAACAATAATGCAAAAATAATTAAGAATATATGTGGCAATACTTCTGTATTGCTGCTTTTTTTTGTATTTTTAAACAGTGAGTAACGGTTATCACAGATGTACCAACTAACAAATTTGTGTAAGAAAGTAACTTAATATTTATGTTTGCTCCTTGCTCAATCTGATAGATTATGGTGATAAAACTGAAGCCTATAAAGATGTTGGAGCATATTCCGGCACAGAAGGAATTAATAATGTTGAGGCTGCGAAAGAAAGAATAATATTAAATTCGGTTAATATTCTAATGAAGCGCGGTATTAAAGGATTGTATATATATGCCAGTGACGAACAATTAAGAAATAGACTTATTAAATACCAAAATAATTTAGGTGAAAGTAATGAATGAATTTAAACAATTAACAGACCAAATACTTATATTTAGAGATGAACGGGATTGGAAAAAATTCCATAATCCAAAGGATCTAGCGTTATCTCTTAGCTTAGAAGCAAGTGAATTACTTGAGAACTTTCAATGGAAATCAAGTGAGGAAGCTATTGAGAAAAATTTAGATAATATACAGGATGAATTAGCAGATATATTAATATATACTTTACTATTCGCAAATGAAACTGGTATCGATATTGGAAAAGCAGTAGAACAAAAGATAAGGAAAAACATTAAGAAATATCCAGTTGAAAATGCATATGGAAGTAATGCTAAGTATACAGAGTTTTAGTCATTGATAAGGCCTTGGTGCCAAACTCCTAGCGATTTAACCTACTGGGAGTTTGGCACCTATTTTTGTACTATTTTAATTAGTTTTGCTCACAATATATTTCGATCTGTATTTTGTCAGAACTCCAAAACCTATGTTTCTTATTTATACTTATAAACGGTGAGGTTAATAAACTGTTGGATAAATATTAGCGAATATCATGGGAAGTACTTTCTGGAAACATATTTTTATATTGGTCTAACACTTTAGTTAAAGTGTTAGTCTCTTTTTTATGCAAAATAATCAAAAGATGGATTGGATATTATTGTATAATTAAAAGGTAAAAACATGAAATTTGGCGATTAGAGAGGAATATGACTATGCCTATTTACAACAAACTAGTACGAGATCGTATACCTGATGTAATTGAATCAACTGGTAAAAGATTTTCTACGAGAATATTAAATGATAAAGAATACATAACTGAACTAAAAAAGAAAAGTTTTGAAGAGCTTGAGGAGTATGTGAAAACGGAAAATAATGAAGATGCAATTGAAGAACTAGCTGATTTACTTGAAATTATCCATGCTCTTGCAGAAGTGCACGGATCTTCAATTGAAAAGGTAGAAGAAGTGCGCAAGGTTAAGGAGGAAAAAAGAGGTGGTTTTAAAGAAAAGATTTTTCTTATCGAGGTAGAAGATGAACAAAGTTGAACTAATAACAAAGGATCTTGGAACTCATCTTATTAAACAGATGGATATTGCTTCTTCGATTTATATTTTAACCTCCTTTGTTATGAAATCAGGTATTGAATATTTAAAAAAGCCTTTAAAAAGAGCTGCTGAACGAGGAGCTGATATTAAAATTTGTTCGGGTGATTATTTATATATTACCCAGCCTGATGCCTTAGAAGAATTACTTTCAATTGATGAAAGTATACAAATCCGCTTATGGAAAAGTAATGGGAAATCCTTTCATCCAAAGGCTTATCATTTTCAAACAAATGATCAGGAATGTCTTTTTATTGGCTCATCAAATCTATCAAAATCAGCCCTCACCCAAGGTGTTGAGTGGAATTTGTCTGTTAGCTATGAAAAGGATGTATTTGCTGATGCTTTAGAGCATTTTATTAGCCTATTTTTGTCAGAACAGACAGTTGCTTTGAATGATGAATCATTGAAAGAGTACAGAGAAAGATACAGCCTATATCACAGAAAAAATCCAATTGTTGAAGAATGGACTTCAAAGGATGAATTAGATTTAATGCTACCTTCTAGCGAAGATAAGCCTTTATATCAAGATACTGTGCATGATCCATCTGCAACTTATGGAGAAATCAAACCACGTCGGGCACAGCTAGAAGCATTAGAAGAGTTAGATAAGACACTAGAGGAAGATTATAAAAAGGCACTTGTCGTTATGGCAACAGGTCTAGGAAAAACTTATTTAGCTGGATTCTTTGCTGAGCGGTTTTAAAGGGTTCTTTTTATTGCTCACAGAGAGGAAATTCTCTATCAGGCTAAGGACTCATTTAATAAAATCATGCCGACACGTACCTCAGGGATTTTTAATGGAAGTTTTAAAGAGAGCGATAGGGACTCAGTTTTTGCTTCTATATTTACTTTAAGTATGAGATCTCATCTTGAAAAATTTAAGCCTTATGATTTTGATCTAATCATTATAGATGAATTTCACCATGCAGCAGCTCACTCCTATAAGCAAGTATTGGATTACTTTGAACCACAATTTCTATTAGGAATTACCGCAACCCCTGACAGAAATGATAACAAAGATGTATATGCGCTTTGTGATGGAAATGTTGCATTTAGACTAGATTTTTTGGATGCAATAAAGCGAAAGTGGTTATCACCGTTTAAGTATTTCGGGGTATATGATGATACAGATTACAGTCAAATTACCTGGCTGGGTCATCGTTATGATGAAGCGGAATTACTGCAAGCACAGTTACGAGAAGATGTTGCTGAAAAAATTCTTCTAGCATGGGAAGAAAAAAAACAAACTAGAACACTAGGATTCTGTTCATCCATTAAACAGGCAAATTTCCTATCAAAATATTTTAATGAAAAGGGTTATAAAACGATTAGCCTTCATTCTCAACAAGTAGATATTTCTAGAAGAACCGCAATTGAACAGTTAGATAAACAAGAACTGGATATAATCTTTACTGTTGATCTATTTAATGAAGGGGTCGATATTCCTTCCGTTGATACATTGTTGTTCGTGCGTCCAACGGAATCTTTGACCGTTTTTACTCAGCAGATTGGTCGTGGTCTACGACTGCATCCAGGTAAAGAAACTTGTGTGATTATCGACTTAATTGGAAACTACCGAAATCCTGACATTAAAATTGGATTATTTAATACTGAAGTAACTGAGGGTAATGGAAGGCAATCCCATCCGGTTGTTCCAGAGTTTTGTGAGATCAATTTAGATTTAGCAGTAGTAAATCTATTTAATGAAATAAAGTGTAAACATCATCCACGAAAAGATAGATTGTTGAATGACTACTTTGAATTAAAAAATGAACTAGGGAGAAGGCCTTCCTATTTAGAACTACATCTAAAAGGCGCATCCGAATCCAATCAATATAAACAAGAATTCAACTCGTATATTGGCTTTTTAGATTGGGCTGAGGAACTTTCTATGAGAGAGAAGGAAGTTTGGGAACGTTATGAGAAATGGCTAGTAGATGTTGAAAAAACAGTCATGACGAAAAGCTATAAAATGATTGTTTTGTTAGCGATGCTAGAGCGTGGTCCATCTAATTGGTATAGACCGATTACCTCAAATGAAGTAGCTCCATTTTTTCATCATTATTTAATGGAAACAGAATATCGCAAACGAATTGATTTCTCAGATAAATCTTCTATTAAGCTATGGAATTATCATGAGGGTCGGATAAGTAAACTAATAGCTACTATGCCTATGTCCAAGTGGAATGGAAGTGTAAATAGCTTAACAACTTTTGAGGATAATGTGTTTTCTTTAAATTTTGATGTTCTTCCAGAAGACGAAGAAATTCTTTATAACTGGACGAAAGAGATATGTGAGTATAGATTGCATTATCATTTTGAGCGTAAGACTAAATAACTTCGTATCATAACAAATACGGGGCTTTTTTAAAAAAATATTGGAGGGAGAAAAATGGCTAGAAGAAAAAGTGCTACTAAACGAGAGTCGGAATTCGTTGATAATTTTATAGGATTTTCAAGTCTTGGTGTGTTTTTTATCGTTTATATGATCACTAAGTCATTCGAGACATCCATTACAATTGGAATAATAGGCTTTATCTTTTCAATTACATACTTGATAATTAGGAAAAAGAAATTCAATGAGAAGGTTAGGAAATCAAAGATTCAAGATGTAGATACCATGACTGGTGTGCAGTTTGAGTATTTCTTAAAACTAATTTTTTCGCAAAAAGGATATAAAGTTCAAACAACAAAAGTAACAGGTGACTATGGTGCTGACTTAGTAATGACTACTGGAGATAAGCGGATTGTGGTACAAGCAAAGAGGTATAGTAAACGTGTAGGAATTAAAGCCATACAAGAGGTTGTTTCTTCAATAGCTTTCTATAAGGCATCGGAAGGTTGGGCCATTACAAATAATGAGTTCACTGATGCAGCAGTTCAATTGGCTAAAGCAAATGGTATTAAATTAATTGAACGAAATGAACTTATAAATATGATTTCTCAATTGGATGAGAACCAAACAGCAGCTACCGTTGAAGAAACTATTAAAAATATAAATAAAGATATTTGTCCGAAATGTGGTTCTGAGATGATAAAGCGTCGAGGGAATAGGGGAGAGTTTTATGGATGCAGTAGTTTTCCTAGATGTAAATATACAAAGGCTGTTGGTTGATTTAAGGAATTCGTCGCATGTATAGAGAATATGGGAAATATCCTTGGTTGCTAAGGGTATTTCCCAAAAAAACGATTTACAATAACATTTTCATGTTGTAATTCTACACATATGAGGCATACACTATTGCATCCATTATATTTTAAGGCTAATGAACGAATATTATTATATACTGGAATTATCTTATCTTTAGCAAATGTATATGATGTATGGCACAATACTGCGATAAATCTATTTGAAACCTATATAATAAATGATGATAAGGATCATGAAGATGAAGAAAAACCACTATTCTTATTTATTCTTACTTTATTAAATGAAATTACTTTCTTAGCAAATAGACCTTTTGAGAATTATAAAAAGAACTATCTAATTTTTACTATTATTTTCCCTTTAGCTCTTCCCGACTCTGCATATTCCATCGCTTTTTGAGCATCTTTAAAGGAAAAGACTCTATCTATGACAGGTTTGATTTTACCAGACTCAATAAAGTTTGCAATGATACGTAATTGTTCTCCACTTGGTTTCATAAACAAAAACGTATATTGAACATTATGCTTTTTTTCAAGTGCAGTAAGTTTATGACTTGCTGCTGAAAACAACAACGTTTTAAAAAATCCAGAACCATATTCTTTAGCAAAACTTGCATTTGGTAAACCCGATACGGAAACAATTTTTCCTCCGTCTTTTAGAATATTGAAAGATTTTTCAAGGATCTCGCCCCCAAGTGTATCGTATACAGCATCATAATTTTTCAGAATCTCTTCAAATTTTTCTGTCTTGTAATTAATTATTTCATCTGCTCCAAGTGATTTCACCAAATTCGTACCAGCATCACTTGCCGTTGTTGCAACAGTGGCACCCATTAATTTTGCCATTTGAATAGCGAAGGTACCAACACCACCAGATCCAGCATGAATCAAAATCTTTTGTCCTTTTTGTAATTGCAAAATGTCTGTTAAGGCTTGATAGGTTGTTAACCCAACTAGAGGGATCGACGCTGCTTCCTCAAAGCTCAAATTTTTAGGTTTTAAGGCGATGTCATCTTCATGAATAGCGATATATTCTGCAAAAGTACCGATTTTACTCTTACGTGGACGAGCATATATTTCGTCACCAACTTTAAAACGAGTCACTTTTGCGCCAACCTTTGCCACGACACCAGAAAAGTCATTCCCTAAGATAAGAGGCATTTTATATTTAACTAACAATTTCACTTTCCCATCGCGTATCTTAAAATCAACAGGATTTATACTAGCTGCATGAATTTCAGCGAGCACCTCATATTCACCAATCTCAGGAGTCGGTATTTCTGCCAAACGCATAGGCACTTTCCCATACTTATCAATAACCATTGCTTTCATTGCATACCCCTCCAAATAATGTATGTTTATAATTCATCATTTCAATAAAATGTCTGCATGAACTTTTCAATATCCAACACAAGCGTTTTTAGTAAACCTAATTTTGTACGCACGTTAATGTAATAAAAGTTCTTTGTTCCTTCTTTACGCATTAAAATAACACCAGCATCTCGTAAAATTTTAAGATGATGTGATACAGCAGGTCGTGAAAGATGAGTTTGTTCAGTAATTTCACCAACACGTAATCCTGTTTGACAATCCGTTCCCATTAAAACTAACAAGATTGATTGACGTGTTTCGTCCCCAATTGCCAGTAGTACTTGCTGACAATTCATAAAATCTTCTTTGATCATATTTAGTTGGTCATGTTTATTCATTCCATTACAAACCTCCAATAATCAGTTGAATAGTTTAAGTTGACGAACCATATCAACGAATACAACAATAGTATATTCTTAAATTCGGTGCAATATTGAGAAAGCAAATCGAGACGAATCAAATTATTGACGTGGAAAACCTACTTAAACAGTTACGTCAATTTAAAAATTCTAGTGAACCATCGGATAAAGAGTGGGGAGGGACACTCTCTTTTTTTGTAAAAGAGATACCATCATACCCAAATGTTGTTCAAGCCGATTGACATTAAAAAGAAACAAGAAACAAATGTTAAAGTATATTATGACTCTTTTATTAGAGATTATTTGAAAATCAAATTTGAAACTAATAGTTAAAGTAATGATAAAAAATGGTCTAAATTAAGGAGGCGGTTAATTGAAAAAGCTATTGGAAATATTAATGGTAGTCTTTTATTAGAAGGTGAATGAAACAAAATGGCGCCATTAATCAGTGAAGAAGAAATTAATAGATCAGATGAGTTTTTTGAACAAATTCATAAGATTGAAAAAGAATATTTTCATTATTGGATTGAAAATACATTATGGGATTGGGAATTTTGGTTATCCATATTTTTATCAGTATTTCCGTGGATTGTATGGTTAATCGTTCGGAAACGAGGAAGTGAGGCAAGGCTACTTTTAGCTGGGAGTTTCGCTCTAATCATTGCTTCATGGTTAGATTTTCTAGGTATAATATTTGGGCTTTGGCATTATTCAGGAAGAGTTTTACCAACAATTCCAGCCTTTCTACCTTGGGATTTTTCATTGATACCAGTAACTCTTATGCTTTGGTTGCAATTTAAACCAACATACAATCCATTTTTAAAAGCTATTATCTATTCTGCTTTGTCATCTTTTATCGGCGAACCTCTATTTGAATGGATAGGATTTTACACAGAAGTAAACTGGAGTGCTTTTTATTCCTTCCCAATATATACAGTGATTTATTTGATTGCCTATCGAATTAGTCAAGCGAAAACATTTGATACTTTATGAATGTTTCAAACAAAAGATAATTTTATTTTCAACAATCTTAATACTGAAAAATATTGCGAAAGGATATTTTTAAAATCAGGAAATACAGAAATAAGATATTGGCAACGACATTTCTTTTGATTGTGATGTAGTTTTATAAATAAGTTAGATCATTAATAACAAAGTACGATTATTTATAAGATTAATATCCTGTGTTGTGTGCAGGATTTTTATTATTAAACATTCGGGCTAGATTGTTAAGTAACTTGTATATTGTGTAGTAGATTCATACTATGCAATAAATATCTTTGGTGATTTTGTAAAGGAATTTACAGAAACAAACTCTTCTGGGTGCTGGTATAATGTTTGATAAAAGTTCTGAATCATCGTGTATATCCATTAATAAACATACAATATTTATGTTTGCGAATTAAGGTACTAACGGGGCAGTTTAGTTCAATAAGAAAAACAAAAAATACCGCTCAATAATCCAGACAATGAAAAGTATTTAAAATTATATATTACCTCTTTACAGTATGGATAAAATAGACTGTCTCAAAAGCACATAAATAATCTGTACGATCTCTAAAGAAAAGTTCCTGTATTCCATTAGGTGTCAAATGTTCATAAATAAGCAAACCTGATTCTAATAACATGGTTTGAACTTTGTTATTTGTGAAATTGGATTTGATCGATTCGCCACTTGCTGAAGCCATTTTAACCCAATTTTCAACTCTATTAGACATGCCTTTCTTTTCATAGAGTGCATAGTCAAAAACTATAGAGCTTCCCGATGGGACTTTAGCAAATAAATGTTTAATCAGGCTTGAGTTTTCATCTAGAATTGAGATAGAACAGTATACGGCTTTTTTTATGAAAAAGGAGGTTAGTGTAATAAAAGAAGTGTTTTTTAATAACATATAAAATGTTATTTTTATAAAAAGCGTTGGGAGAGTGGCTAAGCATGATAAAATATCCAATCTTAGAAAAAGGTGCAACAATAGGAGTAACTGCACCATCCTCTGGAGTCCCAAGTGAATTACATCACTTGTTGAAATCTGCATTCAAAAGTGTGGAAAAGAAAGGTTTTAACTTCATCTGCGGTGAAACTGCATGGACACAAGATAAGGAAAAGTCTGCATCTGCTAAAAAGCGTGCAGAAGAGTTCAATAAAATGATGCTTAGTGATAATATTCAACTTATTATTCCTCCTTGGGGCGGAGAGCTACTTATTGAGACACTTGAATATATTGACTTTGAAAATATAAAAAGTAAGTGGATATTAGGTTATTCTGATATAAGTCTGCTACTGTTAGCCATTACATTGAAAACGGGTACAGCTACAGCGCACGGAACCAACTTAGTGGATTTAAGAGGAGAGTATTCTGATGATACGACGGCAATGTGGCGAACAGTATTGTCTACCAAAATGAATGAATCAATTCTCCAACATTCATCAGAAAAATATCAAAAAGAATGGCAACCTGATAACCCTACTCCTTATATTTTCAATCTAACGGAACAAACTTACTGGAAATCAACTGTAAACGAAAAAGTTAAGATACAGGGGCGATTACTTGGTGGTTGTATTGATATAATTAGGCATCTGATTGGTACACCATATGGGAATGTACAAAATTTTAAAGAGAATTATATTGAAGGAGATTCTGTTATTTGGTATCTCGAAAATTTGCAGTTATCGCCAACTGAATTGCGTAGGACCCTCGTGCAAATGAAATTAGCAGGTTGGTTTGAGGATTGTAGTGGCATTATGTTTGGGAGAAGTCCAGCAAATCCAGCTGTTACAAATTATACAGTTGAAGATGTTTATAAAGAACTTTCTAAAGAGCTACAAATTCCTATTCTGTACGATATTGATTGCGGTCATGTTCCACCACAAATGACTTTTATAAATGGAGCATTCGCTGACGTTGAATCAGATAATGGTCAAGGTACTGTGTTACAAACTTTTAAATAAAATTATAGATGTGTTCTTTAAAATATACGAGTTTTTATTCATTAAGACTTGTTTTTCTCGACTATTTTTTTGTGCGAGATCCATTAAAGAAGCAGGTTAGTTGAACAAAAATAATACTTTAAAAGGAAAAAAAATGCGGACTGAAAAGGTGCGGGGGTTAAAAAGAAAAATGAAAAAAATACTGGAAAGAATAGAATACAGCATCATTGAGGTAGAATTATATGCCTAAAATTGACAATATGTTAGCAATTCTATGGATGCTTCGTTCAGGTGAAAAAATTACTGCAAAACAAATTTCAGAAAAGTTAGAGATGAATATAAGGACTGTGTATCGTTATATTGATACAATTTCAACAAGTGGCGTACCTATAATTTCAGAACCAGGACATAACGGTGGATACACTTTAATGAACAATTTTATTGAGGCCCCTCTTTTTTTTGATTTTGAGGAGCAAACTTCACTATTTCACGCTGCTGTTTTTGCAGAAGAAGCTGGATATTATGGAGGTGAAGCACTAAATAGGGCCATTTCAAAACTAAGTAAATACTCAAATCAAGAGCAGAAAACAAAGATAAACCAACATTTAACTAGTCTTGAAGTAATAAGTCGATTAAGTTCACTCTCTATGGAACCTTTTTTGAAGGAGTTGGAGCAGGCCATTGCTGACGGGTACTCAGTAAAAATTCTCTACCATAAAGGTGGCGAAAAGCAATTAAATTATAGATTGGTCGATCCGTACAGAATTATCTATTGGAATAATAAGTGGTATGTGATTGGATTTTGTCATCTTAGGAATGATATCCGTAGTTTTAGAGTAGATCGAATTGAAAGTCTAATGCTAACCGAAAATAAGTTTATCCGGCCAGAAAATTTTTCAGCACGTGACTTTTTTATAAAAAGTCTTCTTCCAACTATGGAAGATAAGGAAGGGATTATTTCTTTGGTTATTAATGGGGATAAAAGTGTATTAGCTGATATTTGCCAACATTGGTTTTTAGGACATTATTTACAAGAACGGACTTCAAATCAAGCAGTTTTTCTTCTTGAAAAAGATATGATACATACATATGTACCTTATTTACTTTTACCGTACAATAAATCTATTAAAGTTATTGAGCCAATAAGTCTTAAGAAAAGACTTATTGAAGTTCTGTCGGATTTAATAAAATTTCATCAAGTATAATAACTTCCCTGACGTTAACTGTCAGGGAAGTTTTATTATACTAGCTATATCAATTGTGATTGGAGTGTTATTGGATGCAAACAAAAAAAGCTTTTCTATATGTATTTAATACAATGTCGGACTGGGAATATGGATATTTAATCGCTGAACTAAACTCAGGAAGATATTTCAAAAGAGATTTAGCACCTTTAAAAGTAATTACAGTAGGAGCTAATAAGGAAATGATTACTACTATGGGAGGACTGAGCATAAAACCAGATATTTCCCTTGATGAATGTACTCTTGAGAGTAAAGATCTTTTAATCTTACCAGGAGGGACTACTTGGAGTGAGGAAATTCATCAACCTATCTTGGAAAGAATAGGGCATGCTTTAAAGCTTGGCACTGTTGTTGCTGCAATTTGTGGTGCAACTGAGGCCCTTGCGAATATGGGATACTTAGATACTAGAAAGCATACAAGTAATAATTTAGAATACACTAAAACGGTATGTCCTAACTATAAAGGAGAAAAGTTCTATGAGGTGGGATCAGCGGTATCTGATGCGAATTTAGTTACTGCATCAGGAATAGCTCCTCTGGAATTTGCGATGGAAGTACTGAAAAAATTAGATGTATTTGCACCAGATACATTACATTCCTGGTATAACCTAAATAAGACTCATAAATCTGAATACTTCTTCCAGTTAATGAATTCAATAAATAGCTGAGCTAAAAATCTACTTAGCAGTTTTATATTAGTTCAAATATAAATAATGAAGTAACGGAAAAGCTCACTTTCTCTATTTTGTTTTGCAGTGAAGTTGGGCTTTTTAATTTGTAATTTCCTTATCGTTGTAAATCCGCATTATCCTGACGCTACCCCTTATTGAAGATACGTGCAACATTCCTGATAGGAGTTTGTGAACAAATGTACTTAAACTATAGGAGGCTTTAATACAACAAGGAATAAAATTTCAGAGCAAATAATATGCAAGAATTTATGCATTTCTTATATATTCAGGCTCTTTTCCATTCATATAACATGCTTCAATAAACAGCATGTTTTATTTACCGAATACATTATTAAAGGGAAGTATAACGTAACATATGTATAAGAAGAACAACTAAAAAGAAGGTCATTTGCTGCGCAGTACAACGATACTATGCAATAGTAATAGGAAATTCCACACTCGGGCGCTTTTCTGAAACAAGGAAGCGTTTTTTCTCATTAAAGGGTCAGATGGTTGAATCACTCACTTTCATTGTGAATGAATGACTATGTTAAATTATTTAGGGGATATAGTGAAGAATAGCATTTAAAGTATTTGTAAGCAGGTTAGTGATAGAAGATTCCTCTATTTAGTTAAGCTATTTTTTCCTTAAAAAAGAGTAAAAACTTATAAAAATGTATAATTCAGTATATATTTGTTAAATAATATATAAACTGACTAGTCATTATATAAAAGGGAGGGAAACTGTTTGACAAGAAAACGAAAAATAGGTTTGACGGTTGGATTAACAATATTTATCGGTTTAGCATTTCTTATATGGTTTGGTTTTAAAGGAATTATGAAAGAAGTTGTGCTTAGTGATACATACCCTGAGAATAATCCCTATAAGAGAGTTTCTATTTCGCCAGATGATGAACAGATTGCATTTTCATATTTTAAAAACAGAAAAGGTGCGATTTATTTAGCTGATAAAAAGGGGAATGTAAAAGAACTAGCGAAGCCAAAGAAGAGCTATCATTATATCGACCCGATGTTTTTCGCAGATGGTCAGAAACTTCTTTTTCTTTCATCTTCCTATGAAAAAGAATTGAAACAAGCCATATATATCATGAATGTCGATGGAACGAGAATAAAACGTTTAACACCAGAAGATGAATTAGTAACAGAAGCGGTGATTTCACCAAAAGGTAATCGAATATACTACATAAAAGCTGCGGAATTTTATGCGGAACATCCTGGAGTAGCAGCTATTCCTTATAATTATGATTTGTATTCAATAGATATAAACGGATCGAATATTCATAGGATCACTAAATTTTCAAGTGATTTCATTCATGACTTATCGATTTCAGCAGATGGTACGAAGCTTGGAATGATTTTGGAGCCTTTTGATAAAAATGATAACCCGATTAAAGCAAATATCCTAAATAGTACTAAAGAAACAGAATATGTCGTTTACGATATAAAAACCAATGAGTTTACTGCGCTGTCAGTTCCGCTTTCTGGTGGTATATATGAAACATTTCCAGTTATTTCTCCAAATGGTAAGAAAGTTGCCTTCAATAATGATAGGACTCCAGAAGATGAGAATTATGACGTAGAGTTATCGGAGTTTGATATAAGTACAGGGAAAATCAGTCCACTCTCCAAATTAGAAACAGAGTCGATGGTTTATGCAAATGATAATACCCTGTATTTCATTTATGATACTGACCGGGATTTTGATAAGAGGAATTTGAGATTAGGGAAAATAAACAGTGATGGTTCAGGGTTTTCCGAGGTAATTAATTTTAATGAAATGATGAAGTAAAGACAACACTGATATAATATGGACAGGTTATTTCAAAAATAGGAAAAGTCATTGTATATTTTTTACTATTATGTTAATATAAACATAATTATTAGGAGAGGGGTGAGTGTTACTTATGAAGAAAAGTTTAATGCATTTTACCTTAGTTTCATCTTCATTTCCACTCACTCAATCGGATAAATATTAATTAATATTTTATGTTTGGAAAATAGAAGGATTTGCGACTTCTTATTTACGGGAAAGAGCTACAAGGTAATCATAACTATTACTTTGTAGCTCTTTTTTCGTTGTTAATAACTAAGGTAATTTCTAAATTTTTCTTCAAATAATTTCTAGTTAAATTGGAGGAAAAATTATGAAACATCTAGGTTGGGATTCTTTTTTTGAAAGTCATTTAAATATTTATCAGGGAAAGGGATATTTGCCTGGTAGAGTTATAAAGAAAAATAACGAACAATATACAATCATTGCTGGGGATGGTAGTATCCAAGGTAAATTATCAGGGAAATTCAGATACAATATTCATGTCTCAAAGGACTTTCCAGCAGTAGGGGATTGGGTAGTTTATGAAGCGAAAGCGTATAGTCAATTTGTATCTATTCATGCCGTTTTGCCAAGAAAAAGCTGTTTCTCTCGAAAACAACCAATTTCAGGTGGTAGGAAGATAAACAAAGGCTTTATAGATGGTGGTTCCACTGAAGAACAAGTAATTGCAGCTAATATTGACAGAATTTTTATCGTCAGCGGATTAGATAGTAATTTTGATATTCGTAGGATCGAAAGGTATATTACCCTTACTTATAACAGTGGCGCAGTTCCAATAATTGTCTTGAACAAAGTAGATTTATGTAACAATGTAGATGAATATTTAGAAAAGGTAAAATCAATAGCACTTGATATTCCAATTCTTACAATTAGTGTGGATAAAGATATAAATATGGATAGTATGCACCCATATTTATCTACAGGAAAGACAGTTGCTCTATTAGGCTCATCTGGAGTTGGGAAGTCTACTATTACTAATTACCTTTTAGGAGAAGAGAAGCAACAAAAGCAACCAACAAGTAAGGCTACAGGTAAAGGTAAACATACGACTACAAGTGCTGAACTTCTCATTACCAATTCAGGATATATTATTATTGATACACCGGGTTTAAGAGAGCTGCAACTTTGGGGTGATCAAGAATCTTTAGCGGAAAGCTTTAATGATATAACTGTTCTTTTAGGTAGCTGTAAATATTCCAATTGCAGTCATCAAACCGAACCAGGGTGTGTAATCAATAGAGCGATTGATGAGGGAAGTATCAGTAAGGAAAGGTTTGAAAGTTATAAAAAACAGTATGATGAACTTTATAGATTAAGTTTAAAGAAAAAGAGAATTGACATACAAATAAGTAAAAAATTAAAACAGAGAAAAAGGTCCAGGTATTAATTTCTGAATAATAGTCTCTTCAACAAATAGGCGGTTTAGTGGAAGAATGAGCAGAATAATTATTGTGATTTTCATCCAATCAGAGAAATACCAAGAAAACAGTTTAGCAGATTTAGAATTTATTTCTTACTGACTTTCAACTCGTCCATTTGCAAAAGGGAGGATTATCTATGCAGAAATATATTGCAATTTTAAAAGATAAGAAAAAAGGAGAACTAACAAGGGAATTATTAAACAAACACGTAAAACATTTGCAAAACCTTGCCAAGGAGTCAAATCTCTTTATTTGTGGACCATTTAAGGATAATGATAAGGCAATTCAAATATTAATCTGCAACACAATTGATGAGGCAATAACTCTTGTTGAAAGTGACCCATTTATTAAAGAGGGATATTATGGTACATATGAAGTAAATGAATTAATTGAAGCAAACGAAAATAATAATTGGTTAATGGACGTACCTCAAACGAAAGAAAATTTAACTGATTAAAAATAGTATTTTTGAACAAAAGGGGGCTATTCTGCTTGAAGGAGAATAGCCATTCTTATTGAAGTAAAGGAGCAGGATAGTTACAGATATTCTATACTATATTGAAGGATTTTAGCCAAATTCGGCGAATATGAATCAGTAGATTTAGAGGGATATTGAAAGACATAAGTACATTGCTAAACTATAAAAAAGTACTAAGTATGATATAGAAAGTAGGTAATTAAATGATTCCGTTAGTCTATGACCAAATTAATCACTGGGGCAAAGACGATGAATTCTTTTTAAGTGTTTTAAAAAATAGTAAATGTAAAAAAATAGCTGATTTGGGCTGTGGAACAGGAAGATTGACTTCTCATTTTGCTAAAGCAGGATATCATATTACAGCTGTGGACCCGAATGAAGAAGCAATTGAATATGCGAAAAATAAAAATTATCCAGGCGAGGTGACATGGCTTGTTGGTGATAGTTCAAAATTACAAACTAATGCGTTTGATGCTGTAATTATGACAGCAAACGTTGCGCAAGTTTTTCTGACAGATAAAAGTTGGCAATACGTCATTTCAGACGCGTATCAAGCATTAAAACCTGGAGGACATTTTATTTTTGATACACGTAACCCCTTAGCAAGAGTGTGGGAACAGTGGGAAAAAGATTTGACTCCTGATGTTGCAACAAATCAAGAAACTGGTGAGCCACTTGAAATTTGGACAGAATACGAGGGGTTTGTGAACGGTGTTTTTATGTTTTATGAAACTGTGAAAAATGCACGAACAGATGAAGTACTAATTCAAAAAAAAATGCAATTAAAATTCCGAACACAAGAAGAAATCCATGAATCATTGCAACAAGTAGGGTTTTCACAAATCCAAGTTTATGGCGACTGGGAGTTTAAACATGCTACTGCAGAAACCAAATCATTTATTTTCCACAGTGTAAAATAATTATTAGGGATCTTTGGCTTGAATACTTGCCATAAAGATTTGAACCGTGTGGATAGCCTAAAAACGTTACACGGAGATCCGGCTGCAATTCAGAATAGTGGTATTTCACAAAAAGATCGACAGGGTGGTCGCATTTTTTAGGTACTATAGGAGCAGGTTAGCTGGACAAGTTATAAATTTAATGGTTTAAAGTTATAGAGCATTTCTTTGAATGAGGAATGCTCTTTATTTTTGTTTAAACTAAAATCGTACAATAAAAATGTTATATAAATTAATAAAATTTTATTGTAAAACGATAAAATATATATTAAAATCAGAATCAATAAGTTAAGTGAGGTGCTATTTATGGAAAAAGTAACAACGTTGTTTTTAAAAATAGCTGTAATTCTTTTAGGAGTCCCAGTTCTTGCTCTGTGTATCTTTTTGGTGCCTGAGATAGCGAATCTTGCAGCAAAATTGCTTCCTGAGTTTGCTTTTATAAAATATCTCGTTTTCATCGTTTTTGATGCATCGGCGATACCTTATTACTTTGCTTTGTATCAGGCTTTCAAACTCTTACGCTATATTGACAAAAATAACGCTTTCTCTGATTTATCTGTAAAAGCTTTAAAGAAAATTAAATACTGTGCCATCACAATCAGTATTTTGCATGTGCTAGTTTTGCCGCTTTTCTATATCTTTGCGGAAGTAGACGACGCACCAGGAGTTATCTTTGTCGGATTGGTTGTTCCTTTTGCTTCGATGGTTATCGCAGTCTTTGCGGCCGTTCTCCAAAAACTTTTAAAAGAAGCAATCAATATCAAATCAGAAAATGATTTAACGGTTTGAGGTGAATGACAATGGCAATTATTATTAATATTGATGTGATGTTAGCGAAAAGGAAAATGAGCGTAACAGAACTTTCGGAGAAGGTTGGAATAACAATGGCGAACCTTTCTATATTGAAAAATGGAAAGGCAAAGGCGATTCGATTATCCACATTAGAGGCAATTTGTAAGGCTTTAGAATGTCAGCCTGGAGATATTTTGGAATACAAAAGTGACGAAGACAGTTAAAAATTATGCAGGAAACTTAATATAACAATTATAGAGGAGGTATAACTATGGATATTAACAATTTGATTATTGAAAATATTGCTGACCCTCATGAGTTGGAGAGAATGTATCGAAAAGACCCGAAAGCTTTTAAAAAGTCATTCTCACACGCATGGGACCAAAAACCTGATTCTCAGGTTCTTGGTGTTTGGTATGAAAGATTGCATTTCAAAGAGTCTGGAAATACTGAAAAATCTTCCTTGCTTCAAAAAGGTTTCTTATTCATGGGCATTTTAGCCATTCTGGCCGGGATAAGCACCAGGATCATTTTCCATTTTGTCGAACAGGAAGCAATTGCTCCAATTAACCTGGCTTTCGGTATAATTCCTTTTATTGCTGCCTATTTTATTTACAATAATACTCCGAAAAAAAGTGTTATTTTTTCTCTTGCAGCGATGTTCCTAATTTCCGGGTTATATCTTAATATGTTGCCATTAGATTATAAAGACAGTATTATTCTTGCTTATTTACACCTTCCCATATTTTTGTGGGTATTGGTAGGGCTTGCATTTACAGGAAATGAATATCGGGAAGGCAGTACAAGATTAGCCTATATTAAATTTAATTTAGAATATTGTATTCTCTACGCCAGCATGGCAGTTAGCGGAATGGTACTAGCAGCATTAACCATGCAGTTATTTAGCTTTGTTGGCTTGGATATAGAAGACTTCTATTTTAGTAATGTTGTCTTATTTGGTGCTGCTGCTCTCGCTATTGTGGCTGCATATTTAGTATCAATGAATCTTAAACTTGCTAAGAATATTACACCATATATAGCTAAAATTTTTAGTCCTCTTGTCCTGGTCACATTGTTGGTTTATCTTATAACGGTTATATGGGTCGGAAAAAATCCATTCTTGGACCGCAATTTCTTGATAGCCTTCAACGGAATACTCCTTGGTGTATTGGCCGTTACCATATTTTCCATTATCGAGAGCGACTCAGACGGGAAAAAGACCATTTCAGATTATATAAATTTTGCCTTAATTGTTCTTGCGCTTATTATTGACAGTGTGGCTTTGTCAGCCATCGTGTTCAGACTTTCTTCTTATGGGATTACGCCTAATAGACTTGCTGTTTTAGGAGTAAACATACTCATCTGGGCAAATCTAATTTGGATTATGCTCTCCTATATGCGTTTTCTACAAAACAAATCCGGACCTTCAACTATCCAAGATGCCGTTACTAAGTATTTGCCGATCTACGGACTTTGGGCAGCTATCGTTACATTTACTTTTCCTATAATTTATTAATTAGAAATGCTCTGTTAATGTAACGAAAAGCTAATCTTCTATAACGTGTTAAATCCTTAGAGCCGATATTATGCAGCTTTTATACAGAGTTGCATAGTTTTGGCTTATTTTAATTACTAAAGTTAAAAAGAGGGAATGGCGATCTATATTCTCCAAAAAGGGTTGAAAAACTAACGGGAATGACTCTAGAAAATTAGATAAAGGTTGGAGAAATCTCGACTAAATGTAGAGACAGAGGAACACCAACATCTTAAGGAAACGGGGAACTTATTCCCAAAAGTTACTATAAACAAGAAAAACTTCGGGCTTGAGTGGATTGCTTTAACTATTTGAACTGATGAAGATCTTTTACTTACCAATGGTCACACAGTAGGCTCAATCATCTTTTCAACTAATGAAGTAGTTTAATTAAAGATTAAAGACATAATCATTTGTATAATTGTAATTGGAAAGAAGGGTTCAGGAGCGACTAAATCGAAGTATTTATTAAGAACAGAATTGGAAATGAGTTGATTTTAATGGATATAAGTCAACGAAAGGCATGGAATGAACATCATAAGATTTTAACAGAAATAATATTAAAACCTACTGAACACTCACGAGCAATTCAATTATTCTTATCTCAGCATTCGTTGTTACATTCATCTTCTCTCAATAAAACTGCTCAAGTTACACTGGAAGATGAATTATTGAAGAATTTAAATGAAACAACCTTTAGACATTATCCAGTACCCAATCCTGATACAAAAAATTCGATTGCCTGGCATTTATGGCATATCTCCCGAATTGAAGATATGACGATGAATATTTTACTTGCTAATGAACAACAAGTTCTTTTTGCAGAGTGTTGGCTTGAAAAAATGAATATAGGATTTGTTCACTCTGGCAATGATATGAGTGAAAAGGAAATTGCCTTAATAAGTTCAGAAATTGATATTAATGTTTTATTAGACTATAGAACAGCGGTTAGTAAACAAACTCGTCAAGTTGTATCTTCATTACGACCTGGGCAATTAAAGGAAAAAGTGGAACAAAAAAGAATTACACGACTATTTCAAGAAAATGCTGTTTCTCAAAATTCAAAATGGTTAGCCGATTACTGGAGTAAAAAAAACATAGCAGGGTTAATATTGATGCCTGCGACAAGACATATTTTTTTACATCTGAATAAGTGTATTAGGATAAAGGATAGATTACATAAAGCTGCAAGCAAGAGACACAGTGAAGAATACAATTTAAAAGCCTAAAGATAGGTTTATCACGGGAGATTTAATCAAACGTACATTCGCATTATGAGGGAGTTTGTGGTATAATTTAGAAGTACAGTTATATGCTGGGTGGGCAGTGGCACTTCCTTAAAGAAGGGAGGTGACGCTGATGTTTACTGTTTACGAAGGAATCAGTCTCATGATTGGTTTTGCTAGTTTAATCGTTGCAGTAATCGCAGTTGGTATTTCTTCTAGTAAAAAGAAATAACCCACCCCGCTCTGGCAAAGTAGGTGGATTATTTCGCCCTCTGGCCACTGCACTAACTGCAGTAAGCTGTATAAAGAGCTTCCAGTTACAGCTGGAGCTCTTTTTTAGTATATGTTTATCTATTAAAATTATAATCAAAGTTCCAAATAAAGTAAAGGGCAATTGAACTGCTACCTGTGGCGAAACATTGCCATTAAAACGATTCAAAGGCGCTGTTCATATTAAAATTCCAAAGAGGAAACGATCAAATTTTATAACGGATAATGGTACTAGAAGAACTATAGATTTTTATACTTAAAATAACTTTGTTCTTTGATGAAATTTAGAAAGAAATATTTCAAAATAAATTGGACTTATCTAAAATATTGTAAAGGTGGGGAAATAAATGAAGATTGAGGCTTTGAATAGTGAAAGGATAGCGGATTTTATTAATTATTGCAAGAAACATAGACAAGAGGTAGACGACTCATTTCTTTATGACGAGGATTTAAAGGAATTTGAACCTAATGATGAAAATCTTACATATATTATTTCGGATACAAATGGGGAGATAATAGCGGCAGCTTCATTAATAATGACGGATTATTTTAGAAGAGGTAGAAAAGCACGTTTTAGAATTTTTCATTCGGAAATTCAGGAAATAGATTGCTATAAGTCGCTCATGCAAGCTCTTTTAAGTCATACTGGTGGTCTTGATAAGTTATTTATCTTTATTCCTACAACGGATAAAAAAGTAATGGAGTTCATTGAAAAATTGAATTTTACTGTAGAGAGATATTCCTTCATGCTTGTAAAAGAGAACTTAGTAGTATCGGGTTATAGCTTACCAGATGAATATGTCCTACGGTCTTTTATACCGGGAAATGATGAAGAAATATGGTGTGAAATTCGAAATGCAGGATTTGCAAAGCTTAAGGGAAGTGAAACACCAATCACTCCTGAAATGGTTACGAAAATGGTACTGAGCAAGGAATATATAGAAGGCGGAATGATGATCTTATTCCATAGGGACAAACCTGTTGGCATTGTAAGGGGATCGGTAGACGAATATGAGGGAGAACCAATCATGAGTATCGGACCGCTTGCTATTATTCCGGAGTATCAAGGTAGAGGATTAGGAAGAGTGTTATTAAGGGCTGCCCTACATTTTGCCAAAGAAAAATCCTTTAAAAGAGCTGTTCTATCTGTTAATGGTGAGAATGAGAGAGCAAAAGCATTATATATTCAAGAGGGCTTCAAACAAGTTGAAGCCGTTACATGTTATGAATTTCATTTGAACTAGTTATAAAGGAGAAAAATAGTTTAATAGATCGAAAAGGTTAAATGTACTTAAAAAGACACTAATTTTTCAATTATATTGGAGGAAGCCAAATGCCACAATTAATTATTAAAGGAATAACCGTTAATCAAGTGAAAAAAATAAGTACACCATTGGTCCAAGAATTAGCTGTTCTGTGTAATTGTGAAAAGGACAATTTCACATTAGAAATCATCCCCTCTACATTTGTTTTTAATCAAGAGGAGGTACCAGGATTTCCATTCATAGAAGTGAAATGGTTTGACCGTGGCCAGGAGATTCAGGATGAATTTGCAAAAATTACAACAAAACACATTCATTCACTTGGTATTGATGAGGTGGAAATCGCCTTTACAGTATTTTTAGAGTCTGCATATTATTTGAACGGGAAAAAATTTAAATAATAATGAGTACATAATTTTAAACTATGTGAGCTAAAAGACTTGAAGTTAAGAGAAGAGTGCCAATATTAATCAAATATTTCTATTTACAGGAGGTTAAATATGGAATTTTATAGATTTAACAAAGAGAGCGGTAAAATGATTTCAAAATTCAATTCGGATTTTATTATGTCAGTATAATTCAAACAAGTAAACCAACTCACATTGGATGTATGCACTTAGATGAAAATGGTATCGTAGGCTATCATCAAGCAGTAGTGTCGCAACTTCTTTTGGTATTGAACGGAGAGGGTTATATCCGCAATGAAAAGGATGAATATTTTAAAGTTGAGTCTGGGGATGCTGTCTTTTGGGAAAAAGATGAATGGCACGAAACGAAAACAAATGTAGGGTTAACTGCTATTGTCATTGAAAGTGAAGAATTGACTCCTGAGTTATTTATGCCGTTAAAGAGATAGGCGTTATTCTGTAGTTCATACTCAAAAGGACTCACTGTAGAGGTTTTTTGAACGGCAATAAAATTGATCTTTTCTATGTATACGTAAAGTAGCAGTAACACAACACCGTTAAGCAATAATTATTTAAGAGTAAAAAGTGTGGTGTCCATTTTCATAGTATAGAGTAATTTTAAAATATTTTTTAACAGGAGCACGTGAAATGAACTATGATTTTCAGAAATGCAACAAAAGTGAATTAAAAGATATGATCCAAGAATATGTATCTACCTTACAATCGCCAATTGATTCATTTTTTGAGGAACGAATTTTAAGCTCTATCTTTTATAAAATCAATGTCAACGAAGACGTAATTGGCTATTTTGCGATATTAAATGAAGATTTGCTGACACAATTTTTTCTAAAGGTTCCTATGTATAGCAAAAGCCGCGAGGTATTAGAACATGTTCTTTCATCCCATTCGATTTCATCAATATTTGTTCCAACAAGCGATGAGTTTTTGTTAAGTACCGTCCTAGATCTAGATTTCAAGATGACTAAACAAGCATATTTTTTCCAAGACAGCAAAATTCCGAGTAAAAAAGAGAAATTATTTGCAGGCGGTAAATTAAGACAAGCTTCGCATAGTGATGCAGAGCGCATTATTGAAGTTAGTCAGGATTTTTTTGATCGATTAAATGATCGAATTGCAGCTGGTGAGATTTTTGTTTTTATGAATGAAAATCATCTACTAGGTGCAGGAATCATCGAAAAAAGTATGTTGCAAAAGGGTTATGCAAGTGTTGGTATGTTTGTAAATGAGGAACATAGAAAGCAAGGAATCGGTCGAACTATTATAAATAATTTAAAAGAATGGTGCTATCTTAATGACTTAATACCCATTTGTGGCTGTTGGTATTACAATACGAATTCTAAGTTAACTCTAGAAAGTGCTGGAATGGTTTCGAAAACTAGATTATTAAAATTTCAAGTAGTGAAAGATCGAATCGAATCAGAAAGTATTTGAATGATTATAAAACAAAATCAAACATTTCAAATTTGGTGTAGTCGAAGGTGCCATTCACAATGAGATTGTTAGGAGAAAACGATTTCCCGGTGTATGTACCTTTCATTTAATTGAAATTTACTTAATAAAAATTGCTCAAACGTTCATCTCTTTGATGTGTGAACTATTGGAATATCAATGGTTCTCACATCAAAGAGATGTTCAATGTTTAAGAAAAAAATCAACCATTTTGCTAAATGCTAGTTGTGCTGATTTTACATTATATTTAGAAGAGTATGGGTCACTAAATCCATGTTGTCCGTAAAATTTATGTATCTTAATATTCTTTACTTCTAGGCATGAAATTAACTCATCAACGTTAAATGATTGTTCCTTTTCCGGAAAGAATAACATTGCAGGACATTGTGGATCTATTTCTATATAATTCCTAATTCGTGAACCATAGTATCCGACAATTCCATCGAGACATTCTTCCTGACTACACAACCAAGCAATCGTTGCCCCAACACTAAACCCGATAATATATATTTTTTTATATTTACCTTCAATTTCTAATAATACACTTTTAATTTTATCATAGGCATTGTTAAAACCTATGTTTTCCATAAAATTAAGGTAAGCAACTTTCTCTTGTGAATAATCATAAGCTGCTTCTTGTCTTAATAAATTAGGGCAAATTACATCAAACCCTTGTTCTGATAACGAGTGACAGATATGATTTATATGCTGATTAATTCCATAAATTTCATGAACGACAATGATTAAAGTGTCTGATTTAATGTGTATGTTTATCATTTTATACCCCTTATTATCCCTTTTTTCACATTATACAATTAGTATAAACTGTATCGTTATTTCTTTCATACAGTATAAATTCAATTGTAAAACTAGACTGGATGTTACTGGATGTAAACAACAATTCTCCTAAGGCTACTGGACGTACCAATGCTTTTTGTGTGATTACTATCACAAAAAAATCAACTCTTTTGGCGTATGCTTTGAGTAGTTTAATAAATTATGCCACAGCCATATTTTCCTTTTTGAAGTATAGTGAAGCGATTGTGGAGGGATTTGACGATGAAGGTTACAAACGTTGTATTAAGTGCTCCACTGCAACAATTAATAGATGAGCATGTTTCGTTAAGAGCAGATATGAATTGTTTTTTTGAGATCACTGAAGAGATCGAATTCGAGTCAGGCCCTGTTGTGGCTCAATTATTTACGAAATTGTACCAGCAAATTTTTGCTTTCAATGATAAGCTAAAGGCACATTCCGAACGAGAAGAAGAAGGGTTGTTCCCTTTGATAGGACGCCACCTCGGAGAATCGGACAGAACAATCGAAATGATGGAATTTGAACATGAGAAAGTAGAGCAGCATCTACGGGATTTTCTAACAGAAGCTGAAAGTAAAGGATCAACCATTGATGAAAATGACGCAAAATGGATTACCGTATATGCCGTTCAAGCTTATGCTACCTTAATACAACACTTCGCTAACGAAGAAAAAGTGTTGTTTCCATTGGCGGAGAACATTTTATCGGTTGACGAGATGGAGATTCTTCATCAATTTCTACAAAAACGATAAGCATCGCCTTCAAACTTTCAGATAACCGCTATTATTTAGGAGCGGTTTTTTTGGTTTAGGCTGTTTTCTTTTAAGGTATTTATCCCCCAAAAAACAGTAAAACCTTCGTCTAACCCTATCCCAGCTTAATCTTGAATTTCCTCATTTTTTTCTCCTTCCTCAAGCCTTATCATTATATTCACAACCCGTTAAACTGAAAGAAGAGAATATTAGGAATTACGTCAAAAGGTACTTTTACATAAAAAACTTTTTTATTTATTCAAAAAGTGAAACCAAACAAACCATTTATTTCGTTTACTATATGTAATCACTTGAAAGAGGAGGTCCCCATGAATAAAGACCAAGAGTTAATAAAAAAAATAAGGAGCGGAGATAAAGAATCATTTAGCGTGCTTGTGAAGAATCTTCTGCCAACTGCTTTTAAAACCTCGTTCTTAATTCTTAAATCAAAAGAACATGCAGAAGATGCCATACAAAATGCCTTAGAGGGTGCTTATATAAGTATTATGAAGAATAAAGAGATAACGAATTTTCGTGCATGGTTTTTCAGTCTAGTTTATTCTCGTTCGATAGACATTTATAGAAAGATTAACCGTCGTATACATAATGATATTGAGCATGCAGAAGTTCAAGTAACTGATAGTGATCCATCGGCACAGCAGGTTGTGATTCAAAAGGAAAATAAGGCGGAAGTGATCGGATATATCATGAAATTGAAAAGAGAACAGAGTTTGCCTCTTTATCTCCATTACTATGAAAATCTGACCGTAAAGGAAGTTTCTCTCATTCTTGGAGAAAATGAAAATACCGTCAAAACAAGAATGAAACGCGGAAAACAACAGTTGGCGCAAATCATGAAGCAATCTCATATTTTACAGGAGGTAAAGGTGAATGGCATATAAGAACGAAGATTTTCAATCATTGAATGACTTAATGGTCCCTCATTCTCTGGAAACATTCATTAATGATTTGCCTAACCGTTATGAGAATGGAGAGATTGACCATAAGATAGAAGTACAAGTGGAGAAAGACTGGATCGATTTTACTCATCGTGTAAAAAAGGACAAAAGGAAGACCAGCAATAAAGTTGTTTATTTTTCTATCGTAATCGCTGCCTCTTTTTGTCTCTTTATTGGAGCAGCATTCACATCTCCAACTGTTGCAAGAATAGCTGCAGCCATCCCTTATTTACATTTAGTATTTGAAAAGAAAATAGAAGCAAAACCTTTGATTTCGGAAATAAACGAAGCACTTTTCGAAAACGGTGATTTTAGCCCTTCCAATATTGTTGTAAGTGTAAATAATACAAAACAAGAAGTCACCGTTGCTGTACTTGACACAGAGGAATATTTTGCTGAGGTAAAAGAGACCCTCCAATCCATTGTCGAAGAGGTAACTAAGAGAAATCATAAACATTTTACTGTAAAGATAGTTAATGACCCTGAAACAGGGAAATTCTTTAAAGATTCAATGCTAAACCCACCAGAAGAAGATCAGGAGTTTGAACAAGTCTCAGCGATCGTAGAAGACGTGTTACAATCATATGGCTATAGCAAAGGTGGATTTGGCGTTCGATTAGGTAGAATTGATCTGGAAAATATCCCTAATACAGAAACAAGAGTTAAAGAGATCAAAACTGCTATAATAGAAGCTTTAAGAAGTGAGAATAAGGGAGAATACGAGGTCAAGGTGCATCTTTTTGACCAAAAGGCAAGAGAACGAGAAGGAAAGTTTCTGCCTATCTACCATACGATACATGAGGGGTTAACCGCTAAAACAGAATTCTACCAATTTGATAGTGTAGGCTATTCAAGTAAAAAAGATTATTTTTATATAGAAGTCCGCACTACAGTTCCATCCACATATAAAGACATTGAAGGAGTAGTCAACAAACTTGCTCAAACCATCCAAGAGTTTTTAGATTCATCTGAAGTCAAACATCAGATTCAAGAAGAACCATACAAAATCGTCATTATTAGCACTGATAAAAAGGAATTGAAAGTGATACAAAATTAGCTCGCTTTTGCTAAGCATTGATTAGATTTGACACCCATTCTTTTATAAAGAAGGGTGTTTTTTTATGGAATACTAAATGTATTTTTTCTCACTAAAAAATAACGGAATACGCAGTGCTTCAGCTTCTTCTATCTGTTGAGCATGTGATCAATTGGAAAAAGGTTTCAAAAAATAGTTAATAACTAACGTTTGTTAGTTATAGTGAATTTATATTAACGGTTGCTAGAGGATCCATAATCTATTAGACGATATATTAGTTGCTCTTAGACTTCCGATGATGGTCAAGCGTTTATATTAATTTTAGAAGTGAGTACAACTATTGATTATGAAAAAATGTACAAAAATTAAGAGGTATTATGTTTCAAATTTGGCTAGGAAATCAGTTGAAAAAGCCTAATGGTTTTCTTTCAACATGGATTGGAAAGTATATGGAAAAGGGAAACTATGAAATAAATAATTGGACATTTAATTTGTTAGATATTAGGGGAAATGAAAGTATTTTGGAGATTGGAATTGGTAATGGCTCCACTTTAAATAGAGTTGCACATCATAAAACTAATGGAAAAAATTACGGAGTCGATATTTCTAAAGAAATGGTTAGGGCAGCAAGAAAATTAAACCAAAATTTTATTGAAACGGGCCAAATGGATGTAAAACAGTCTGATATAGAGGATTTACCTTTTGACAATGATATTTTTGACAAGATTTATACTGTTCATACGATATATTTTTGGAATGATTTAGACAAGGGGTTGAGAGAAATCTTTCGGTTGTTAAAACCAAATGGGACGCTATTTATTTCCTTCACGGATAAATCCCATTTGAAAAAGATGAAACGCACACAAAACTTTAATTTAGTGGATAACCAGGAGTTAGAAGATAGATTAAAAATGAATCATTTTAGAGAAATCAAAATACATAATAAAGGTGCACACTGGTGTATTGAAGCAAAGAAGTAGGAAGAATAACTGGGACATTTACATGAATGCTATGTGGTAAACGGAATGTAAATTTCTAGATGTCGTTATCGTTAACGATTAATGACTTAAACTTATTAACTATTAAATCGTTTTCTAGTAGCAGAATTATTCAGACTAGATTCTGAAATCCTTATTTTTATCAACCCTAGATAACCAAAATATGAGATTTAGTACAATGGATCGTCAAAATGACGATCCTATTTGTACTTGTAAACATTTTCGTAGATGTGGTTAAGGATGAAGTAACTTTTGTATACCTGCATCTTCTGATTTCAAGTTTCCGTTGCCATACTTTTTTTAAAAATTTTTTTAGATTTAGATAGGTTTGAATAATATCTGACGTATTAATAGGCAGGTACCGAATAACTAATGAAGGAGAGGTTAAATTGAGGGTTACTAACGATAACGTTGTACAACAAATAAAGTTGAAAAATGAAAAAACAATATCCTATCTTATGAAGACACACGGTGGTCTAATCCATGCTGTTATTCGAAGATATCTGAACGGAAATCAACAAGATATCGAAGAATGCTTTTCAGATGTATTAGTTTCTATCTGGTTCCATATTGATTCATTTGATTCTTCAAAAAATGAATTTAAGCAATGGATTGTTGCGATTGCCAAATATCGTGCCATTGATTATGTGCGTAAGTCCATTAAATTAAAGCAACATATCAGTAATAAGGAATTGGACGATAGAATTTTGAGTCCATTAAGTTCAGAGAGTCTTGAACTATCAAGTTTGTTTAAAGAACTTACTGATACCGAAAGGACAATTTTCAAAAAATATTATGTTGAGGGTGTTACCTCTAAAGAAATTGCCAATGATTTTCAAGCTAAGGAATCCTGGGTGCATAATAAGCTCTCAAGGGTTAGAAAGAAATTAAAAACAATTCTATTGAAAAACGAGGTGTAATGAGAGATGTCCATTTTTAACGATTTGAATGATGTAAAGTTAGATTTAAGCGAATTTAATGATCTTCCTCTATCAGAGTATGAACAAAAACGGATTTTAAAGAAAGTACGAAACAAAATCCAACCTAAAAAACAAAAGAAAAAATGGTTGGGCGTAGGTGCTGCAGTGGTTGCAACTTGCACGCTTAGTTTAGCATTAACCATTGATAAAGGAACAATTGCCAATATGCTGTTTGTTAGTGAACCTATTGAAAAATATATCAATCAAATTGATACTCCCGACTATGCATCTTATAAGACGGCCATTGGAGAAACGAAAGAAAACTCACTTGGAAAATTTACATTAAATGAAGTGATGATTGATCACAAAAAAATCTTATTTAGTGCAACATTTGAGCCAGTAGAGGGAGTAAAGTTTGATTATCAAACTTTTATTAAACCGACTGTAAAAGTGAATGGAAAAGAATATACGGTAACAACAGGCGGGGAAGCTATCAAATTAAATGAATCCATGTATACAATATACAGTGATGTTGTTTTAAGTGAAGAGATTAATACAAAAGAAGTAGATATTGACATTAGCTATGGTACCATAAGGTATCATTTAGAAGATGAACAAATAATTGAACAGCCTTGGTCTTTTGATGAAACAGTAACTCAGGTTAATTTGCTAGCTGAGAAAAAAGTATTTGAATTGAATAAAACCATTACTTTAAACAACGGAGAAATCGTTACAATTAATAAAGTAGTTACAACTCCTATTTCAACAGCCATCTACTACGATTTATCACAAAGCACAAGTGAGGATATTTATTTTCATATCCAAACTGAAGAGGATAAACCAAAAGAATATCCTATGGAAGCTTTTACATCAAATGAACGGGGTGATGCATCAATCATACGGTTTAACGGATTAAACATTAAAGGCGGTAAGTTTTTTTTAGTCGCACAAAATTCTGACCACGAAAATTTAAGCAGCCCAATTCCTATTAATTAGATTTTGTATGTATACGGGTAAGAATTTTATAAAAATTTTATTTGAAGACAGATAAAAATTTTGAAGAAAAAGATCTGAGTTGGAAAAAACCTCTACTTTTCACTGATCTCTGACTGTTCCTATGCTTCTTCCGGTTATCGAAATAAATACCATCTTCTTGAAGATTACATTCCGTTATTCGAGTACAACAAACTGAGGGCACTGAAAAGTCCTCATAATAACTGAGAACCACCCTTTCCTTCAAACTTTTTGACGGAAAGGGTGGTTTAAGTACCTAAACTAATCGATCAATCACTTTTACCCCTCTATAAAACACTTTATTTATCCTTTCCACTTCAGTTATCTCCAGTCCTGGAATCCCTTCGGTTACGATAAAATTAGCCTCAAGTCCTGGAAGAAGTCTCCCAAACTGATGCTCTTTCCCTAAAATTTGGGCTGGGTTGGCAGTCAGTAAAGCGAGAATGTCATTTTCGTCTATTTCACTTTTTAATAGTTCCATAGCAGGCTGGGCAATTTGCATGAGAACATCAGGACCCTTTAATGATTGGTTACGAAATGGTAACCAGGGAACATTAGGGTAGGGCGGCAAATACGAATCGGTTGAGATCGAAACGGGAATGTTTTTCTTAACGAGCCGAACGATTTCTTCAGGTGAGTTTGGTCTTAAGTGAGTACCACCCATCGGAGTGGCCACAATCTTTACTCCCTTTTCCGCCGCTTTTTCGATCTGAATATCCGTGATACCGTGGGCATGGTGCAATACATTAAATCCAGCGACCAGCGCGAATTCAATTCCTTCCTCACCAGCAACATGGCAGCCAATTTCCTTGCCTTGTTGATGAAAAATGTGAACAATCTTCTTTAATTCCTCAAGCGTAAAGATGATTTCTCCAGCTCGAGGCACGGTTTCTTTTGTAAAATTGGCTGGTGTCGCATTGATAAAAATATTTTCCCCAGGGTAATCGCTGTGCAGGGCCATTTTTTCAATTAAGTAGACTTCCTTTAAATCGTTTTGTGCAAGCGCTTGCGACTGGGTAATCGAGGTAAAATGGGCTAACTTCTCAAAACCAATGGAAATACTCGTTGTCGCAAAGGATATATCCATTGGAAAATCGGCAACGGATTCTCGATAGTCTTCGATGGAAAAATCACATAGCGGGTGACCGCAGATTTGCTCGCCCAATGCCGTGATCCCAGAGGTTAGGGCTTGAAAAAGGATTGCTTTCCCAGCTAGGAAGTGGGTTTGGGATGTTACAGGATAAAGGGAGGTCGGTGCAAATTCAAGTAAATGGGTGTGGCAATCGACCAACGATGGTGTGATGACAAATTCGGAGTAATCGAATACCTCGACAGCCGGATATTGCTTTTGTAACATTTCCAAAGTCCCAACCGCAGCTATTTTTTCATTCTCAATTAACATTGCTCCATTTTCGATGGATCCCAACTGACTCACTGTGACTAGTTTTTTTCCTCGAATGATATATTTCATGATAGATCACACTAAAAATGGAGTTAACCAATAGCCTAGAGCACAAGCCGTAATTATTCGAATCACCATCCCAATCACTGCTGCCACCAATGCTTCACGTTCATTCAGGCTTGAGGATTCGGCCCAAGTCACAGGCACTTGCCCGAAAATAACTGACAGTGGTAAGCCGGAATTAGCTAGTACGAACGATCCAACGATTAAGCGAGGATCAATGGAGTTGGCGAGTTCAGTCAGCTGAGCAACGGCTAAGGTAGGGGCAGCAAGTATAGAAACAATCCCCGTTCCAGGTTCAATACTTAAGAACGTAAGCACTGATGATAAGTTGGATTCAATAAAGCTCCACACCCCCACAAATTTTAAAGCCCCGATGAAAAAGAAAACGGCAGCTACAGCGGGTATGATGATTAAAAAGAGAAGCTCAGCTCCTTCTTTTGCCGATGAAAAAATGGTCTGCATAAATGAAGTAGTCGGAGTAAACCGCGGTAATTCTTCAAGCTCAACTTTCTTTGTGTCACGATAGATGGTTCGGGAAAGAAGGAATGGAACGACAATGATCGGAAGAAAAATGGCGATTATCACAAGCGGGAAGGCATTGATGTGAAAGGCAGATAAAGCAATGAGTCCAAGGACAAATGTCGCAAATGATTGGGGGGACTGAATCATCGTAGCGATAGCAATTTTCTGTTCCGCTTTCGTAGCATTGGCTTTCACTAGAATCGGTCCCGCAATTTTTCCAGCGGCATTTATATCCCCTAGAATATTATAGACACTCGGAATGATCACCGAAGGATTAATTCTAAACAACTTCATAATCGGTACAAACAGTCGAATCAACCCATCCGTAAATCCTAGCCGTTCCAATAGCCGTCCTACAATCACACTAACAATAATGGCAATCCCCACTTCACTCGTTAAAAAGATATCCACCACAATCGGTTTAACTTCTTTAATAATGGTATCAAACAACCTGGATAAGGAATTAGGGGCAAATAAAAGGAGAATTAAAGAACCAAAGACTAATAGAATCCCGATGATTTCCCAAATGCGCCAAGATGATCTTGAGGACGTAGAAGCTTGCTCCTTTTTCATCTTGATAACCTCCAGACATTTATTATTAGATTATGTCTGGGTGGGGAGGGTGTGCTTGGCTGTCAACTACCTTATTTTTTGATTTCTACATAATTACACTCTTTCATCAGTAAAACAAAAATTTATCATAAAACATTCAGCATAATAAAGAAAATAGGTGATGTTTTAATGATTTTTATTGGATTAAGGGTATTTTTTGATAAAATGACATACATAACTATCTGGGGTTCCCAAATACAATATTATGTTGAGGAAATGATTAACAAATAAACAAAAGGGAGCTCAATTATTATTGAGGATCTGGACGAGATTGCGTTTCATGCGCTTGTTAATGGAATTAATAATCTATTAATGTTTGACAAATAGTTTTCAAGAACAGAAGATATAACGTATAAAGATTAAAATCAGTTTATCATCTGTAAAAATGGGAGCTATTTTATGAACAACTCCCATTGATATTTAATTTTTACTATTCAAGTTTATGTTAGTTCTGTTTTAAGAAATCCTCGGTCGAAATGACATTGGCATACATGCCATTAAGAGCACTAACAAACGCATAATGAACTTGTTCAGCTGGGACTGTTCTTTCTTGATAAGATAAGTCCCTTGTCGCACATGCATCTTCAATAAGTGTAGTTTCAAAGCCAAGATCAACTGCAGCCCTTACTGTTGCATCAATACACATATGCGTCATCATACCTACAACCACAACCTTGGTTACACTTTTCTCTCTTAGTTTGCTTTCTAATTCAGTCTTCAAAAAACTGTTAGGGAAATTTTTAACGATAATGTTTTCGTGTTCTAATGGTAGAACCGTTTCATGTAGTTCAGCTCCAACTGTATTTGGAAGAAAGAACCCTATTTCTGGGCTACTTGCAATATGCTGAACATGAAAAATATTATCTTTGTTATTTTGTCTGAACCAATCAAGAACTTTAGCGGCATTAGCGGCTGCTTTATCAGGATTGCTTAACTCGAACTTTCCATTTGGAAAATAATCGTTTTGTATATCGACAATGATTAAAGCTGTTCTCATTTTATCCACCTCATTAAAAAATTTTTATTACAAGTATGATGATATTAAATATAATGACTTCTATCGATACTTTGATGAAACACTTTTAGTTCAAAGCATTTCATGGTGAAAGGAATTAATTATGGAACTTGATAATATTGATTTTCAAATCCTTCAGTTACTATCAGAAAATTCACGTATACAATGGAAAGACTTAGGTGAACAAATTCATATGACAGGACAAGCAGTCGGAAATCGTGTTAAAAAACTTGAGGAAAGTGGGGTAATTAAAGCCTACACTCTACTAGTAGATGAAATGAAATTGGGGCTAACCTTTACAGCTTTCGTCATAATTTATATGAAAACAGCAAACCATGATTCGTTCATACGTTATATTAATGATCGAAATGAGGTAGTTGAAGCTCACCGAGTATCGGGAGTAGGTTGTTACCATTTAAAAATAAAGGTTAAATCCCAAGAACAATTGAATCTTTTACTTAATGAACTTCTCAATCATGGGAATTATAGTTTGAACCTTTCCATACAAGAAATTAAAAAAAGTAATCCGTTGACGGCAATATAGTAAAATTCATGTATTATTAACGGTCAATTGGTTATAGGTAAAACTGTCAAAGCAAAAGCTTTGACAAGCTAGATCATATACTTTAACATATACCCATAGGGGCATTATAATCATTCTATAGATGCAGATGCTAAAAATAAGAATGGAGGTACTAAAATGATCAAAGTAACACATGCTGCAATTTCAGCCATTAAAAGTGAAGTTCAAGATGTTTTCGATGAGGGTAAAAAACCGCTAATCCGCTTTTCAATGGGCATTGGCTGAGGGGGCCCTCAGCTCCGACTGACTCTGGAAGAGTCAGCTTTAGAAAATGATGAAATGACTGAACAGGATGGAATTGGCTTTTTAGTTAATGAAAGAGATCAGGTTTATTTTAATCATGTAAAGATAGACTATGTAAAGACAATATTCGGAGGCGGACAGTTTACCGTGCTTCGAGTTTAAGAAAAGGGGCTATGTTAGCCCTTTTTCACCTCTTCGATTATGACTAAAGGGAGTATATGATGAATAACGAATGGAATAATCGCTTTCAAACTGAGAATTATCTTTATGGTACAGATCCCAATGTATTTATATCCGAAATGCAGAAAAAACTTGGATTATCAGGAGATGCTTTGGCAATTGCCGAAGGGGAAGGCAGAAATGCCGTTTTTTTAGCCGAGCAAGGAATGAGGGTGACTGCTTGGGATTTTGCCGAATCAGGGCTTCAAAAAACGAAGAAGCTAGCCGAGATCAAAGGGGTAAATGTTCAAACAATGCTTGTCGATTTAAACGAAGCTGTCTGGGAAACAGAGAAATGGGATGAAATTGTTTGTGTTTTTGGACACTTTCCAAAGGAAACACGTAATAAAACACTTGAAGGAGTAAAAAGAGCAGTAAAACCTGGCGGCTATTTTGTATCCGAAGTATATTCGATCCATCAACTTCCCTATAAAAGCGGTGGACCCAAGGAAATCAGTTTTCTCTATTCTCCGGAAGAGTTCCTACAAACCTTTTCGGATTGGCGAATTGTTCATTTCTTCATGGGTGAAGCTATACGACATGAGGGGGAATTGCATACTGGCTTAGCACATGTTATTCAATTTGTCGGCCAAAAACTGGAATAAACTTATCTAATTGATTTAATGGAATTAAGAAAATAGTAGAACCGGTAAATATAGCTATGATGAATCAAAACTAACCTAATACTTTACTTTATTTTTTTATCTTTTTTAATACCCGTTCAGGTATATGAATAGAACTTAGCGTAAATACATGAATTTCTTCATATTCCATGCCTCCATTAAATATATACTAGGGAATTAAAAGGAGGCTCAATTATATGAATAACTTTCATTCTATTTGTGAACAATTTGCTAAAATTCTTTATGGAAAGAGCACCATAAACCAAGATTCTTGTTCTGTATCATTACGTCGCAATTTTAATGTAATTGTTCAAGGACGCTTGAGCGGGTCTGTCGTTCCAGCAGGGGTCTCTTTTGAAGCATTGGATCAAAGCGGGAATGCGTTATGCTTGGCTGAAATTGCGATTTTAGAAGATGAGATTCCCCGCTTTATGTATTCGATTGTCCAACAAGGATTGATTGTTAGTGCCTTGCATAATCACTGGTTATATACCGAGCCTTCAATCATGTACATCCACATCCAATCTGTTGAGCCTCCATTAAATTTTGCGAAAAAAGTAGCACACTCATTTTCAGTTTTAAGCAGTTATCCTGTAGTTTAAATTTATTTCACTAGCTGGTAGTTGTTTGAAATGGGCAACAAAATGGCTATTTTTGCATTTCTTTAACGTTATACAAGAGGTGTAGGTTAGTTTAACTAGCTAAGTAGTATTTTTGTTGAAATCACTAGTCGTTTAACTTTTGAAGACATGCTAATTAATTAGGTAACTAAAGTATATTGATGATAACTACCTTTTTAGGAGCGATGTGTTTTGTACTACAATAATAATCCGTATTTGAGACACTTCATTAACCGTTATGACTATGGTTCGAAACACCTATATCCATATTCCGGAATTGAGAGCTGGTATACAAATAATCGTTTAACAAATAGAGTTAAATCCTTTTCCAAAAAGGAAGCAGCAGCAATCGCTTTACTTTTAGGCATTGATTTTAATAAAAGTATGTTTGATTTAGATGAGTTTTGGAGGGGAGTAAATACTGAGCTTGAACATGGAAAAATATTCAGTCAAACTAATGTTACAGACGATGATCCTATTGTTACTGGGAAAATTGCACTGGCTCATCTTAATGAATTTCCTGATTATTACAAAAGGTTAAAAGTACTTGAGGAAGAAGCAAAAGCCTATTGGAACAAATGATTTAGCAAACTCAAATGATAAGAATAGCTTATGTTTGTAAGTGTGTTTGTAAAAAATTGTATTTATTCTAACGGAATGTATTAAATTTAAGATAAATTAAATGATTTAAGGGTTAAGAACTTATTGAAGTTACTCCATTAAATGGCGCTTTTCAGAAAAAAGGAAAGCGTCTTTCTTTATGAAATGGGCTATTTAATGGAGTAAGCCTTTTCCAGTGATATAATGAAATAAATCTAATATATTTCGAGGAGACTTATAATTTTGAATGCAACATGTATTAAATTCTATGAATTTGGTAGTGCTAAAGATGTTTTAAAAGTTGAGTCTAAAAGTATTGAACCAGCAAAAGAAAATGAAGTCCTTGTTCGAATGTTAGCTCGCCCTATCAACCCCTCTGACTTAATACCGATCAGTGGCTCTTATTCTCACCGAATGTCTTTACCTAATATTCCTGGGTATGAGGGAGTAGGTATTGTAGAAGAAGTAGGTCCTTTCGTTTCTAAAAATCTTATTGGTAAACGTGTGTTACCTTTGCGTGGGGAAGGTACATGGCAAGAGTTTGTTAAGACATCGTCGGAATTTGCCGTTCCTATTCCTAATTTTATTGATGATTTTACAGCATCACAAATGTATATTAATCCCGTTACAGCGTGGGTGATTTGTACGGAAGTTTTAAAATTAAAACCAAATGATGTTTTATTGGTTAACGCATGTGGATCGTCTATTGGGCATATTTTTGCACAATTATCAAAGATTTTAGGTTTTCGATTGATTGCAGTGACTAGAAATAATAAATATACAGAAGATTTACTTTATCTCGGTGCTTCCTATGTGATAGATAGCTCTAAAACTTCGCTTTATGAAACTGTTATAGAATTAACCAATGGAATGGGTGCAAATGCTGCGATTGATTCCGTTGGAGGTTCATCCGGAAACGACTTGGCATTTAGTGTGCGTCCTAATGGGAACTTTATCACCATCGGTCTTTTATCAGGGAAACAAGTAAACTGGGCAGATATTGTAAAAGAGGCAAGGGTGAATGCAAATATATTTCATTTGCGGAATTGGAATCAAAGTGTCTCGGTAGATAAATGGCAAGAAATTTTTAATCACATAATAAGATTAGTTGCTGATAAAAAATTGCATTTGATGAAGGTAGATTCTAAGTATGACTTGTCGGAAGTAAAAAAAGCTATTGATGTTGTTGAAACTTCTAAAATAACTAAAGGGAAAGTATTTTTAACTAGCTAGTCAGTAAATAATCATTAACTATTTTTAGGTCGATCTAGTTAGTAAAGGAGTTATAAACAAGATGATTTCTTTAAGAAGTGTTCAAACTAAAGACTTAGAACAGTTGTTATTTATTGAGAATAAAGCTTGTGAACTATAAGATTAGAAAAATTGAATTATGTTATTTTGTTCCGCTGGCATTATTGTTAAAAACCATGTCCTAATTCTTCACTAAAAATAATGAGGGATTAGGTCTTTTTTATTTTTCAAAACATTATCGTTGTAAAAGTGGTTTCTTGCTGATACCCTATTGGTAATAAATGGTAATCCCGTGTCAAAGGCATTCTTAGGCTTTGATATCAAAGAGGGGAGATAAATTGACCAAGAAAAAAAAGTATATACAGAACCTAATAATTCTTCTTTGTACCATAGCAATTATCGGTGCAATATATTATTTTCGTCCTTTAAGTGCAAATAATGTATTTCCTGAATTGGAAAATGTAGAAAAGGTAACTTTCGTAGTGCGGTTTGATGAAAAAAAAGATACTGAGTTTAAAAATATCGAAATTATAGAAGAAGTGGAATATTTCATAAATTTGTTAGAGATGACCAAGTATCGAAGGGTTTATGGTGAGATGAACATCCAAAGTCAATCAAACGCGTTTGATATTTTAATAGTTCATAATTCGAACAATTATTCAATTGTTATAAACAATAGAGGATATGTTGTTGTAGATGAAATGCATAGTGAGAAAAAATATAAAATCTTAAGTTCCAAAAACGACACTTTGATAAAATTAATTGATGAGATGCTAATTGGGAAATAGCGATTATAAAATTCTTCTTCAACTATCAGGTGATATCCTTAAATAAACACAAAATCGAAATAAGCTAACTGTTTAGAGAATGTACTTAACATATTAACAGCAGGCTGCCAGAAGGTAGCTTTTCTTATTGAACTAAATGGGGAGTTCACTTCATGCCATTAAAAGACTTTAGGAAAAATTATTTACAATTTGAACAATAACGAATATCTCATTCGTCTAAGTAATGGAGAAATTAGAAAGGAGGTAGAAACATCTATGGAAGAAGAGCTAATCAAAAAGAAAATTATTTCCGATCTAGTGGAGCAGTATGGGCAAAGTATAAACCGTCTAGTATACACTTACGTAAAAAACAGCCATGAAACAGAAGATTTAACTCAAGATATATTCGTAAAATGCTATCAAAAACTAGATCAGTTTTCTGGTGGCTCAAGTTATTCCACCTGGTTATACCGAATTGCGGTGAACCACTGTAAAGATTATATTCGGGTTAATACGCTAAGAAGAGCTAAGAAGTCTATTATTGAGCAATTTACACGTAGTTACGAACAAACGACCGAAGAACTAGTAATCAATAAAAGTAGCCAAAACGAATTAATCCATCTAGTGCTAACACTCCCAGAAAAATATCGAGCTCCTATTTACCTACATTACATAGAAGACAAACCCATTTCTGATGTGATGGAAATTTTAGGTTTATCTAAAAATACAGTTTATACACGATTAAGACGTGGTTTAGACAAATTGAAGAAACTATATCATATGGAAGGGTTGAGTTTTTGTGGATATTCAAAAGGAATTGAAGGAAACCACTAAGATTTTAGACGAGTTGGTACCTTTTACAAATGAGGCCAAAGAACATATTTTCTTAAAAATTGAGACTAAAAAGATAAACCGTCGATTTAAAATGCCCGTCGTTAGGTATAAGCTAGGTGTTACTTTTGCAATCGCTTTGATTTGTCTTTCAATAGGTGTTACTGTATCTCCAATCGCAGCTCAATATGCAGAGCCCATTATTAAGCTCTTCCATAAAGGAAAAGAAGTAGCTGAGGTTAAGACACATCACCCGATAACAGATCAAATTGCATCTGATCTAGATATTGAAAAAGAACTTGAAGAAATAAGAAATAATACCAAGAATGGAGAAGTTAGAGCGGTTTATATTAGAGAAAGTAATCCTGGGGTAATGAGAACAGAAGGAAAACCTTATAATTTAACAACAGTAATCCAAAAACCGGTTTCTATAACAAGTTTAGAATTAATAGAAAATGAAATTAAGATTAAAACGATTGAAGAATATACCTATCTACCTTTACGTAAGGATCAGTCTGATTGGCGAAAAGGAGAAGATATTAAACTGCCCCGTGAAACCATCAATGAGTATCAATTTAGTGAAGGTAGCATTTCATATAGAATAGGTGAATATGATAGTGAGTCATTGGTGGAGGAAGCCAAAAGAACTGGAAACCCAATTGTTATAAAAGACCTGCCAGTAACTGATGAAGTATCCGGATTGTGGTTTAAATACAAAAATAATAACTCAAACTTCACTCTTTGGTTAACCTTTGGTCAGCAAGCAGACGGAATGGAATTTCCTGATTTAGATAAAGTGGTTGAAGTTACTAAAATAAATGTAAGAGATTCGGAAGCTGTATATATTAATCATGGTGATTCTAAAAGTATTACTTGGATTGAAGAACGAGATGGTAAAAAAACGAAATATTTCCTATCTAGCGAAACCTTAACAAAAGAGGAAATGCTGAAAATTCCTGAGAACCTCTTCTAAGAAGGTCCTTCTGAAAATGTACAAATATGAAGCAATCAAGCTTTTGGTATTCCTAAAAATTGGCTTTTCAATTTTACTATGTTTTTAATAATCGATACGAAGTGTTTTGACACAAAAAAGAAATAAACGTTATGTAACTAACGGAGAGCTATCCTTCATAAGCAGGATCTCATTAAACCAAAAATAAACAAGTTTTTATACTAACTTGTTTATTTTTGGCTTATTTTCATTCCTTCAGGAGTAAAGAAGCAGTTTAGTTGAAGATTGATTTAACTAACGAAGGCATGAGTTTACTTAGACAGCGATCTGCGCTTGCAGATCGCTATTTATTTTGTTAGGAACTAATGGACATGTTAGTTGGAAATGCAATTTTCAGAATATTAATGGTTTAAGGGAATAACCTTTTCAATGAAGAATAGACATTAACATATAGAAAAGAGATGCAAGTTCATAGAAAATGGGGGTTGGGGTATGAAAGAAAGGAAAGCAGAAAAAAGATTTAATGTTCCAGTTGGTTCTAAAAGTACAATTACTTTTGGTTCTGCTTTAGCCATTACAATATCTTGGAGTATTCATAAATCAGTTCTCTGGGCAATAATTCACGGAATCTTTAGTTGGTTCTACGTTATTTATTATGTTTTGACTAGGTAAGACTTTTGGTCAAATTATATAAGAATTTATGATTTTTTAATTTACATAATTATAGGGAGCTTAGATTCAGGAGGATTTAGCCCTTTTTTAAGTTTAAAATTGAGTACTATTGAGGAAATTAGGTTAACCTTATGCAACTAACTAGGATCTTTTGTAGCACAACCGGATCGTGTAATGCGATCTCTTTTTTTATGGAACTAAAGGGCAGTATAGTGTAACAAGACATAAAATAAAGCTTTGGATAGACGATGATGTCCAAAGCTTTTTCTTAAAATCATAATGTTTTAACTTGCTCGATTTTTAATCCGAAAATTTGAGGAGGTTCAATTTTGTTTATTTGCAAATAACTAGAGATTTGTCCGCGATGATGGATTTCATGTTCTGGAATTGCCATAAGTATTCTCCAAACACTAACTTCATGACCATGAAGGGTTAAAACCTTTTTTGTCAATGCATTGTTGTCAACTTTTAATAGACCCTCTGTTAATTTAATCTGACATGCCTCTAAATAATTTGAAATATCCTCAAGAGAAGCTCCCTTACTAGTATCATGTCCTGTGTATGTCCACGAACCATGTTCAAATATACCTAGAAACATTAACCGAGATGAGGCGATATGTCGTAATAAATCACCTGTAGAAAATTTATCTTCAGAAGGCTTCCAATCTAGGAGTTCATTAGGTATTGCTTTTACATATTGCATCGTTCGTTTATGAATCCCATCTAAATATTTTACATATTCCTTTATATCATGAATCATGTTTCCACTCTCCAATTTTTCAGACTTTTATTACTTTATATTCTTAATTCAGTGGAAATAATCCTTTAACGAAACCATTAGCGACTGATTTTGTTATTCAACTAAAGAGGCGGGATAGTTTAATAAGAACAAAAAGGAAATAAGAAAAAAAGTAATTAAGTTGTGGTTTTATAAATAGAATCTTTTTTAACTGTGTAAAAAATGGGTTTGGTTTGAAACAAATTGTTCAAATTTAGGTGATAAACTTAATACAATGGGATTATATATAATCTTTGGAGTAGGAGGGAAACGCTCTATAAGTTTGTTAGAAGCACATTTTGGTAAGGGAACAATTATGGAGGTGTAGCGAGTGAATATATCTTAGTTTATTCGGTTGACTGCTTTGTGTTCTATCATTGCAGGCATACTCACTGTTTCTTTATCCTTATGGTATAACATTTCGATGGATGCGTTTGGTTCATATGTGGATTTAATTAGTATGCTTTTTCTCGTATTAGGACTCGTTGGAGTGTATCTATATCAGGCGAAAGAATTTGGTACAATTGGTTTCATTATTTTCTTATTAACTTTCTTCGGTGCTATAATGTGGGCAGGTCATGCCTGGGTGGTTTCCTTTATAGTACCTTTATTAGAAAAATCTGATCCAGCAATTTTAGAAAATCCTCCCTCATTGTTAATGACTTGTATTACTCTTTCATTGTATCCTTTCTTTATTGGTCTTTTATTATTTGGTCTTTGGACTACAATAAAAGGTGTCCTTCTTCGTTTGCCCGCTATTCTACTTATCATTGTAACAGTACTTGATTTTATCCCAAATGGATCTTTTATTGCACAACCACTTGCAGGCGTTGCCATACTTTGGCTTGATTATTCAATCGGGAATGGCACAAAAACTTCTGTAAATATTTAAATTAAAAGTGCAATTATATATTTACGAATTTCATTCAAACCGTTCGTTTTTTTATAATGATAATGGCTCCAAACCGTGAAAAACTCTACGATAGATGCGATTCTTCTAAAACGAAGGATCGCTTTTTCTTTTAATGCACCCGTTTGTTTAGTACATCTCATCACAATCTTGCATTCAGATCATTCGCCTACTAATACCTAACACAATTAACCTAATCCGTTACTAGAAAACGTTACCTTGATTTAGTCAAACATCCATTAAAATGCTTTCACAGTATGAAAATTGTACGAGGAAACTTAAAATACCTGATGCTAAAGTGCCATTAAATAAAATGAGGTACTAATCCTTCACGGAAAAGTACCTCGGTTTTCTATTTCAATTAGTATGTGATTTCATAAAATTTTACTTATAATGAGAATTTATTGACGACCTCTTGAAGTTCATCTGCAAGCTTCGATAAAGAGATAGCTGAACTTGCTATTTCTTCCATTGAACCCAACTGTCCTTGAGAAGAGGCGGCAACTTGTTGAGAGTTCGTGGCTGTTTCTTTTGAAATAATCGCCATCTCTTCTACTGCAATACTAACTTTGGTAGAATTCTTTGACATCTCATTACTTATCATCGTCATGTTATTAATTTGTTCAGAGACCTTTCGAAGTCCATTTATTATAGCTGAAAAACGTTTCTGCATTTCATCTCCTAGCTGAAGCCCATGATTAACATCCTGTTTCACTAGGGCCATACCAGAAACTGATTTTGAAATGTCTTGATAAATTAAACTTAACAAATTTGATATTTCACTTGCCGAAGTTCCAGCCTGTTCTGCCAGTTTCCGAACCTCGCTAGCAACTACCGCAAAACCTTTACCATGTGTTCCAGCCCTTGCTGCCTCAATTGCCGCATTTAAAGCAAGTAAATTAGTTTGTTCCGATATATCTGTAATCATTTTTACAAATGAATTTATTTCTCTAGATCGATTTGAAAGTGCTTGTATGTTTTTGTCCGATTCATTAACTGATTTATGAATAGAATGAAGTTGCTGAACGGTTTTTTGAACAGCAATTCCTCCTTCTTTAGCTTCGTTCATGGCATGATTAGAAGTGGCGGAAATGGTTTGAGCATCTTTTGTCACTTTTTCAATGCCGATTAAAATTGCCTCTAATTCTATTTCACTTTGTTTAGCTACCTTGCTTTGCTTTTCAGACCCACTTGCTACGGTTTCTATTGTAACAGCCACTTGTTCACTAGCATTCGAGCACTGTTCCGTACTTGCAGAAAGCTCTTCCGCAGAACTAGCAAGGTGAACGGTAGTGTCTTTTAATTGGCTAATGATTGCATACAGATGGTTTTTCATCTGATTAAAAGTTAGAGTTAATTTTCCAATCTCATCGTTTTGGGAGGAATCAATGTCTATTAATTGTAAATTTCCTGATGCAACTTCCAGTGCAGAGTTCGAAAGAACCACTAAGCGCCCCAATGTCTTTTTCATCATGTAAATTAACCCAACTAATAAGATTAGAGAAATTAAAATGGAAGAACCAATAGAAAGTTGTATAGCTTTATGTAACTCTTGATTCACACTCTCGAGTGTAGTTGTTGCGATCTCTGTATTTGTAAAATAAGGCACAGTATTAATAGTTAAATATAAAACATATGGAACTGAATTTTGAGATTTTACAGGAAAATAAATATTTGCATTGTTTCCTTTAAAATTTATTTTATAGGTACCTGATTCAAACACCTGTTTTATATGTGAGTCGTCAATAATTGATCCCTTGTCCCAGATTGATGGGTATTCTTCCTTTAAATTTTCAGTTAAAACTGTGTTAGCAGTGTCTACTAGGTATATCGCTTCAACCCCATTTTGTTCTGTAATGTATTGTTGTAAATTCTTTTCAAACGAGGTTGCGTTAACAGCCGTTTGAACAATTCCTTTTCCATCAAGGCGAGGGATCGCCATAAACTTAAATATCTCACCTGTTTCTACTTTAATTTTCAAAGTTGATGGTAACGACATTGCTTCACCATTCAAAAGCATTCGATAGCCATCCCAAATAGAAAATAGATTCATCCCCACGGCACTTGTCTCTGTGGATAAGGTAAAGTTCCCAGAAGAATCGGTCAGGTAAAGATCACTCATTCCTGTTTGATTATTTATTCGTTCTAAATCAGGAAGTGTGAGGGAACTAATACCATCCTTTCCTTGAAGTAAATAGGCTGCATTTAACATGCTCTTATCTATTTCCGATTCAGTAGTAACTACAGAGTTAGAAATCATTGAGGAAATCTCCATGAGTTGTCTTTCAACGTCTTTGTTTGAATTGTCAGTCATAACACTTGTAGTATTTTCAATCTTATGTTGGGTTTTACTTTCTTGGATATAAAGAATTGTTGCAAATAATCCAACTAATATAGAAGAAAACAACAAAATCATAATTGTAAATTTGCTTTTAATAGACATATATTACACCTCCAAATGAAATTGTGACTCTAGTAATTATTTCAATTTCGTACTTTTATTATGAGGTTATTTCAGGACCTTTGCTCTATTAAAAAATCGCCATTTTCAGACAATAACTACAATCACTTGACAATTCACGACAGATTTTAAGGGATAAGTAGTAATTCTGTATTAGAAATGATGACTTCTTATCAACTGATATATAAATAGTGAAACTTTTAGACTAAAAACTACAAAGGAAATGTATTAGTTCATTTCTGAATTACGTGTATTATACTTTACTAAAATAAATAGCTAATCTCCTTGTTGAAGATACAAAACAGTAAGTGGTTATTAACTATGTTTTAGTAAAGTAAAAGGGGATATTCTTCATGAAGGAGAATATCCGTTGCTTATTGAAGTAAAGTGCAGGTGAATGAGAATTATCGCGGTAATGGTATAGGTTCAGATTTAATAAGGTATAGAGAAAATATTGCAAGTGACTTTGGTTACTCTGAGATATTTGTGAGTATTGATCCAATTGAAAATCCTAAAATGATAAAGTTGATTAAAACACATGGTTACGAAGCTATTTCAGAACCATACTTAAAAAGTGCTGTTTTTTATAATGATGATGGTACTGCGTATGATAAAGTCTACACAAGAATTGATTTGAAAAAGTTGTTAAGTTAACGGTTGCATTGGTTACATATCGAATGATCTAAGAAAGCTGCAAATATATAAGTTTATATTCTAACTTGTATATTTACGGCTCTTTGCTATGGATTAGTATACTAATAGGGTAAACGCATTTTTATTGAAGTTTTGGAAAAATAAAGACCCAAAACATTATTTTCTGAGTCTTATGTTAATATGAAATAAGTGGAAAAACGGAGGGATTACATTGGCTTTTAATGATACTTATAGATTTGGAGCTCATGCCATTATTTTTAATGCGGAAGGTCATATACTTCTCTTAAAGAGGACCTACGGAAATAAGGGATGGAGTACACCTGGCGGCAGTATTGAGCCAGGTGAAACTATTCACGAAGCACTACTTCGTGAATGTCGTGAAGAACTCGGTGTGGAAGTACAAGAAGTGGTATTAACTGGATTTTACTATCATAGCATAGTCAATTCACAAGTTGCAATGTTTCGCTGCTCCCTTCCTGAGGGAAAGGAAATCAAACTTAGTGCTGAACACTCTGAATATAAATGGTTTCCTTTGGATGAATTAGGAGAGGTGCAACGAATAAGGGCTTTGGATGCAATGGAATACATAGGACAGGTAATCAGCCGATCCTTTTAAAATTTGTTGTTGGACTTTAAACAATGTAGTATTTTGTTTTTTATTGAGCTAACGGAGAGCTAAAGTTAAAGACAGGGGTTGCTGCGGAATCAGTTGGTTGTTAAATCTACTTGGAAAGCCATTCTACTGGCTAATAGGGGCTTTACTTCAATAAGGTGTAAAGTTTTTTCTTATTAAAGTGACGGAGTTTAGTGGCGTAAGCCTATAATTTTTTGTGTCTATTTTTACCTAAGATAATTATCAGATTACTCGAAACTTTTTTAGATATAAAACGTAAATAAAGTGAAGACCTCAACGATTAAGCTATCGGAATCTAGGGGGGAACATAATGGTTACAACAATTTTTTTTCACTGGTTATTATGATTCCAATATACGGTTTATTAATTTGGACCTACTTTTATCCTGAAGAAAGTATGTTATTTGGAAAACGGTGGATGTACACAGAAAAACCAGAAATTTCCAGGGATGCTATCCGCTATACTAAATTCGCATCAATGACTGCAATGTTTGGGCTACCCATAGTTGTATTAAGTCTTATTTTAGAATTTTATGTTCTCAGATTAGTTTTGGTTGTATTTCCGTTAGTGATTATATTGGGAGCAATAAAATTATTTACTGATAATAAAGATTAACAAACTAAAGAGTGCTTTTTTACCTTAACCATCAAACTTCGTATGTTGAGGGGAGTATAAGCATTTAGTTCATTAAGACAAGTAAATAACCGCTCAATAATCTTTCGAGCGGTTATTAAGAAGGTTAAAAGGTTACATTTTTACAGCATGGATAAGATGGATTGTCTCAAAAGCAGGTAGAAACTTATTCGCCCCTTAATAAACGTTCCTGTATTACCTCCGGTGTCAAGTGTTCATAAATAAGTAACTCAGATTCTTCTAACACGGTTTGTAAATTATGACTTGTGAATCTGTATTTCATAGGAATCTTGTCAAATATATCTGCTTTTAAGTTAGAATTTCTTCTTCAATTGATTGAACGTTATTTTCATTAATTTATTTCGAAATTCATGTTCTGCTGTAGCTAATTGTTGTAGATGAACGGTGAGTTCATTCCACCTTTCATGAGTAGCTAATACATGACACCGTCCCAACAATTTTGCCTGAACGATTTTTAATTCGAACAACTCAGGATGATGATCCTTAAAAAAGTGTGCAAAATCAATTGCCCTCTTTGCTCCTAATTGAAAAAGAAAGTGTGTAACGTGAGCTATAATACCAATAGGAATATCTTCAGAAATAAATGACCTTGAGAATTCCAGTATCGCCTCACTCCCATTGGGAAAGTTCTTTTTTTCAGTGTTTAAATATTGGGTTTGAAAACTTACTATTGCCTTTCGATAAATCTCTTCTTCACTAGGATGAGATTGTCGTTTAGCAGAATGCCAAAAACGGAAATAACCTCGACTGTGTTGGATATTTTCAGCTTTCCAAGCCTTTTGAAATTGATCCAACGGGAGTAACATATAAGGATAACCAGCTGGATCATGAAAATAGATGTACTGATCGTCAATATCATAGACCAGAACGTAATGATCGGCACCATGCAGATATTTATGATTGGGCAAGTGGGTGAAATAACCTAAATCAACCGGTCCCACAATAACGGATGACTCTCTTAAAATATCTTTTAATCGATCATAAGGGGCATGATCCGGTGATTCCTCAACACACTCCTCAAAAGTAAAACCAAGTGTGGTTAAAGCCTTGGTTATGCCTATATCAGGAAGAGAGCTATCTAGAAATAGATAGTCACCTTCAAAGACTGCGCCTAATCCCATTCCAGTTAATACTTCAATCTTCTCTGGGGATATAGATTCCCCAACTGATTGCAAAAGCATAGATGTTGAGTTGGCATAACAATACTTGCTATTTCCAATATACAATTCTTCCACCTCCAAGTGTTTGTTCAATCTTATTATTTTGAAAATTCAATATCAAGTGTTTTAATAATACTTTAGTTATCCCATTTAGACTGAGCTGGAATGACAGTTTCAAACTAATGATGAATAGAGTTCGATTCAACCTGTTGATTTAATCGTTTCATTCCCTGTTGTACTAAGGTTGAGGTTAGAAGCTTATTTGAAAGAGTTTAATACACCTGAATGAATAATTCACTAACGGAGAGCTATCATTCCTTAAATAAGGATCTCATTAAGCCAAAAATAAACACTTTATACATAACTTGTTTATTTTTGGCTATTTTCATTCCTTCAGTGAGTAAAGGGCAGAATAGTTGAATAAGAAATTGGGTTTATATGGTAATATAAATAGCAAGGAGGCAAAGGAATGAAAAAGTTTATTTCTGGTTTAATGGTAGGTGTTGTTGCAGTTTTAGTAGTTAATGTTTTTCTTAACAAAGATGATGTAACTGTTAGTAATAGTAAAGAAGCACGAGCTGACCGTATCGCATCTGTCCTTCGGAATGCATGGGACGAATTTGGTTTATTCAGCTTTAACATAGGTGATACAGACCCCTTAATTTGGATTGGAATGGATGAAACAAAAAGTGAACAGGAATTAAGGGATTATTTGGAGGAAAATATTGATACATACGATTTGATATATTACAACATTGAGATTTTTAAAAAAAATATACAAGAATTAGAGAAAGAACATACATTAAGACTTCAAAACAAGGATATTTAAGTCACTTTTAATTTTCGCTTATGGAGAGCAATTGTTCCATTACAATTCATTTGTAGAAGTCCAAATTATGCAAGGTTTATAGAAAACTGAGTGTGTTTGGACTTTTTTCCGTGTGTAAATTTATTAAGGAAGAAGGCTAATTCATATAAGGATAGAAACTTTATCCCCATTAAATCGTAATAAATTTTAATGAAATTATCAGAGGTGGAGGGGGATTATGTCTGAGGAAGAAAGAGAAAGATTGAAGGCAAAAGAACTTCGGAAAAATCCTGTCGGTGCCCTGAACAACGCTTGGGCCAGAGCTTATACTGGAGCTCGAGGTAGTGGTTGTTTAGTTAATATTATTTCTGTTTTAATTGTAGTTGGACTTCTTTTGTTAGTAAGGGCGTGCTCAAACTAATCTTATTGAAGTAACGGGTAGCAATTCTTCAATTACGAAGGTCGCTTTTTTCTTCTTCAAGTAAATGGCAGGATAGCGTAATAAGATAACTATTGGGGGGCATATGAACAAACATAGAAAAATAGATAAGCATTTTGGAATAATAGTTAATAATCAATCAGTAAAAATATTGAAATTCAAAATGGATAGCTATTATGATGATTACGAGGATAAAGAAATAAATACAATAGAACTAATAACTAAAATTCCTCATGATGTATTTAACCATCAGGAAGTTTTGATTGATATAGATGGTGTAGATTCTATTAAAGCCACTTGGTGTGAGGGATTCTCTCAACCAGGACTAAAAAGATATAAATACAAAATATCGAAATAAAATTACTTTCTTCTTCAACTAACGGGGGCTATGCTTAATTAAGGAGTTGCACGGCAACTCTTTTTATAGGGACTTTGAATAAACAACATACTTTATATATCGATTCTGTAAACAAATAGAAACACAGATTTGAGTTTTTTATATGTAATAAACAAAAAAGGGATAACAAATGTTACCCCTTAAAGCTTAAGTCCAATCCACCGGTGGTTTTTCCAACTGTGCTTTTATTCCAAGCTCTTTTGCAGCAGACAGAATAAACTCTTTTCTAAAGAAATAACTTTTATGACTCACTATTTTTCCGTTTTCAATTTCTTTTAATTGAATATCGAGGATTTCAGGTCCCTGGTCTCCATTAGTAAACACAATAATGACTGGTTTATTCCATAGAATAAATTCTTTAGCTGTATGTCCAGGAAGGCCGAACCTTAGAGAACTATTAATCATCTCATCTTTAGAAAATTCTTGGAAACCAAAATATGTTTCATTCTGTGCTTGATCACTAAATAGTTTCAACATACCATCCAATTCTCCATTATTAACGTGTAATTCTGTCTTTCGTGGACAAAATATGTTAAGGGATTGTACTGGAAAGCACTGCCCTTTTTTTAATAAGGAGTGAAATGAATGGCTGATAAAAACGAACGCAATCAAGTCGATAACGATGTTAGTGAGGCTGTAGGTACTGTTGCTGGTGCTGTCTCTGGTGCTACTGTGGGTCTTGCTTACGGTCCGATTGGTACTGTAATAGGAGCAATTACAGGTGGAATGATGGGTAACAATCTCGGCGAAGGAGCTGATAAAGCTAAAGACGGTGATGCGAACCGAGAAGATTAGATTAATACAAAGAGGTACATGCATTAAGACTTTCAAAAAGGTAGTCCTTTTATTTTTCTATTAATTAATTCAGCTTTTTTAGGTAGATTTCCAAAAAAGATTGTGGAATGTTTTACTTAAAATAGACACTTAATGTTTGCTATATTAGATATAACTACTTTTGATGATGCCCGGAAGGAGATGTATGATGAATGGATGTAAAAATCCCCTTTTTCAATCAAAGGGGGATTAAACGGTCTCCTACATCTAGGGTAATGGGCTCGCTCCTTATGTATCCTTTTAACGTGAATAAAGGTAGATGATTAAATCGCTTGAAACCCTTGATACCATTGGGATTCAGTGATTTTTTTGCATTCCAGTTTTTCAGTAAAAGAAGGATTAACGCTTATTTTTGTGAAAATTCTTCAACAACATTAAGTATAGTGGGGGAGGAATGGACTGAAAATCTTATTAAATAGTCGGGCCATATTGTGAGTATAGACATATTGATACCTGGTAATTTAATTTAATTTAATGCTAAGATCAATTTATCCCCATGATTACAAATAACAAAAACACTAATACATTTTTAAACTATTAGATAAATAGGATTATTAAGGGTCTTTTAATAAAGCTGCCTGTATAAACGGCAGCTTCATTACGTAAATGGTACCTATACTAATGGATTTAATCGACGTAGTTGGCTAGTAAAATGTCGTCCTTTGCTAGTTACAAGGCGACAATGAATAGGTAATATAATATCAGTCCGGTTTACTAGGCAGAACGCAATCACAACTCAAACTAGTGAATGTGCAGATCGCTAAAGGAGGACCCATTATGAAATCTCATACTCGTATTAAAATTCCGGCAGGATTTTGGGCAGGCATACATCATTTAGGGATTGCCCCCCACGACGTAGCTCGAAAAGCACGACTACCACTAACCATTATTACTGACCCAGTTGTCACCACCGACCAATATTTCGCGATTTGGCAGGCATATTCGGATCTCATTGATGACACTGCCGAAGGAATTATCAAGCTTACGACCGTCTATGAAACAGCACATTTCCCGCCCACAGTCTTAGCGACATACCATGCTCGAGACTACCGTGACGCCCTAAAACGAATGGCACGGTACAAACAACTGTGTCCCCCTGAAAGCTTACGTATCAACGAGGGAAGTGAGTACTGTACAATTGAACTAGATTGGTTGTATACCGAGAAATCAGGTCCACCGATGCTGGTTGGAATCACTATGGCATTTCTTTTGGAGCTTGGACGTCGAGGCACAGGTAAACCGTTGATGGCGAGATTTGTCGAATTTTCGCACTCAATGGGCGATATACAGGCACTTGAAGCTTACTTCGGCTGCCATATCCGAATTGGTGCAAATTGTAACAGGTTGACGCTACATCGAAGAGATCTGGACCTCCCTTTTGTCACGTATAACCAAGAGTTGCTGGAGATTCTGACTCCCGTATTGGACAAATCGTTGGATGAGCAGCAACGCAGTCGCTCAATCACCGAAATGGTCAAGTGGATCATGAAACATGGCCTGGCAGGAGGGCGTCCTGACATTCAGACTGTCGCAAGCGAGTTGGGGATGAGCGATCGTACCTTGCAGCGACGTCTTACTGACGAGGGGACGAGCTTCAAACACCTTTTGACACAAGTCCGACATGAGTTGGCTCGAGAGTACTTGGCAGACCCCTCATTCGATATTAAAGAAGTTGCCTTTATGATTGGATATGAAGACCAGAACTCGTTCTACCGCGCCTTCCGCATTTGGGAAGGTGATACTCCCTCAAATTGGCGTACTGAACATTTAGATACAAACTCGATAAACTAACTTTGTCTTAAAAGGATATTTTTTAACACTATATTAAAAAAGATTAACCTAATTATTACCTCAAAGGGTAGAAACGTTTTTATATTAACTTTATATAATCATAAAAGGTAAATGAAATGGGGAAATGTATTATGGATATGGGATTAAACAATAAAACAGCTTTAGTTACTGGATCAACGAAAGGTATAGGTAAAGCAATTGCCATTGAACTTGCCAAAGAAGGTGTCAATGTACTAATTAATGGACGAAATTATGAAGAGGTAGAACGAATTGTAAATGAAATTAAATCGGATTTCCCGACTACCTCTCCTCAAAATGCTACAGCCGATATTGTTGATATTCAACAAAGAGAAGCTTTATTTAAAAAATACCCCGCTATTGATATTTTAGTTAACAATATGGGTATTTATGAAATTATGCAATATGAGGACATTGACGATGAAGTATGGGAAAAATACTTCCGTACTAATGTTCTTGCTGCAAATGGATTATCTAAATTTTATTTACCTAAAATGTTAAAAAATGATTATGGTCGCATTATCTTTATTGCGAGTGAAGAAGCAATCATGCCTTCTGGACAAATGCCTCAGTATTGTATGACAAAATCAATGCTATTATCATTATCAAAAAGCTTATCTAAATTAACAATAGGAACAGAAGTTACAGTCAATACGATCATGCCAGGACCAACACTCTCTGAAAATGTTCATCAAATAATTGAGGATATATATCCTAATAACGATATGACTTTTTCAGAAAAAGAGATAGAATTTATGATTACAAACCTACCTCAATCTGAAATACAACGATTTATCAAGCCAATTGAAATAGGTAGACTAACTACATTTTTATGTAGTCCTTATGCATCCGCATTTAAAGGTTCTCCAATCCGTATGGATGGGGGAATGGTACCGACTATTTTTTAACATTTTTCTATTTCAAATATTGTATATATGTTTAAGAAACATATAACAAAAGGATTCTCTAATACTATAGAATTGGAATTTCCTATTTCCTTTCTTGTTCCACAAAAGGGCGCAATTCTGCAGTAAGAATTGTGCTTTTTCTTTATGTTAAGGGCCAGAGATTGTTGTAATAAGGTAAAGGATGTGAAGATTTTCACTTAAGCTAACGGGCAGGTTAGTTTAACAACCCACTGGGAAATCATAGTAAATGTTTCTTCCATAAGCAGGAAGTCAAATATTAACGAAGAACTAAATAATAAGGATTTATTTCTGAGGATTGACATAAAACTTTAACATAAAGGGTGATTAAATGAATGCTAAATCCTTGCTTGAATGGGCAAACAATCATAATGCAAAAAATGAAACGATTCAAAGTTTCTGGGAATGCTTTAATAAGTGGCGTAAGGAAGACAGAAAGGATTATTTAGATACATTTGATGGTAAATTATACAATGAATTTATTACTGTTGAAGAAAGCGAAATGTATTTAAAACTACGTTTTGGAATGGAAGAAGCCTTTATTTTCTACTCGATTAATATATATTATTTACACGAACATATTGGTACTTACGATTTGGAATTCTTTTTGAATGGAGAAATTGCAGATAACTATTTAGATTTCGATAATTCAAAAAGTAAAATTTTAAAGATAAAACAAAGCATAAGGTTAGCCAGAAATGCAATTAAAGAAGGTATTGAATTAAAAGCTATTTCGAATATAACCGGAATAAATGAAGGTGCATTACAAATTTTAAAAGAAAAATATTGTTGAATAACAGATTTTTATTATATGAAATTGCTTGAAGGCTAAAACGACTATGTGAAAATATGTACTTAAACAAACGGGTAGCTTATTTACCGTATCATTGAATCTCAACCAGCCGAAAGTATGCAGTTTAAATTTATTGCTGTATGGTTTCGGTTAAATTATTTTTAGATTAAATTACAATTCAATGGATATTTATGGTAATGTTTCTGTAAGGAGGAGGCTTTTAATGAAAAATTCAACTCAGAAAATGCTTTTATTCTTAACTATAGTATTAATAGCATTATGTTCTTTTTTCATTATTAGGTGGAATCTAGAAAAAAATCAATCTAATCATTTAAATAGTGTCATAGATCAAATTGTTTTAAGAAATTTTACCAGTTTAACTAGCGATTTAAATGATATTGCAGATACATTAAGTGAATATGACGAAGGGCTTACAGAACAAGATATGGACATATTTACACATTCATTAAATAAAGACTATAGAACCCTTAATGAAACTGGAACGAGTTTATCATTTTTATTAAATGATAAAAGTCTTAATGATAGTTTGATATATGAAGATTATATATGGAAAATAGAAAAAGTCACGCTTGAGATTATAGAGGGTAAAATCAACGATGAAAATAAAATTCATTCTATTGGTAATGTCATAAAGAAATATAATGATCAACTTAAAGATATGTTTTATGGAGAAAAACAAGTTGGTGTAGAAGGTATAAATACAATAAAAGAGATTAAGAAAGTAATGGAAATAATTGATGAGATGAATAATAAAATTGGAGAAATATTGAATAAATAGCAACTATGCCTATGGAACTAACGGAGGGCTTTAGTTCAAGTGGATCGCTAAGGCGATCTTTTTTGCTTGCTAACGAAGCAGATTAGCGAAAGAGGCTAGGAGGAAATTTTATAGAAGCATAATACCTGCAACAGGTAGTATTCGTCGAATTTATGTCAGGGAAATAACATATAAAGCAGTAAAAAAACTTGAGGAGGTATTGTAGTGAACCAAAACAAAATGATAATTACTCAGTTTAACCCCAAATACGCTGAACAAACAGTGGCTATGTGGCGAGATAGCAAGGAACAGGCAATTGGTCAGAAAGAAATTCACAGCTTTGGAAATCACGTTTATTATTTAAATCATATATTACCAAAACAGTGTCAAATAGATTTAGCGTTAATTGATGAAAAAGTAGTTGGGGTGGTTGCATATAATAAAAGGGAAATAACCCAACTATATATTCATATAGATTATCAAGGAATGGGTATAGGTCAAACATTACTAGATAGAGTAAAAGCTCAATCAAGTGGGAGAATAACATTATACACATTTGAAGTAAATGAAAATGCACAACGATTTTATGAAAAACATGGATTTGAAATTATAGGTAGAGGACATGAAAATGAGGAGAATTTATCTGATATTCAATATGAATGGACATCCAAATAAATGATGTAATCGGGCGCTTTAGTGATAAAGAAGCTGAAGTTATTATTTCTACTAATGGGTAGCGATACTTCCACAAGGAGTATCGCATTTTCCTTAAGGTGCTAACGGGCAGTTAGTTCAACAAGAATACCTAGCCGATGTTTTTTGCTCTGTTTAAGAAAAATGGTGATTTTTCATAACTATTAGAAATTTTACTTTCAGTTATCTGTCAGATGGTAAAAGATATAGGAATAGTATATTACTGGATTAATAAAATTGAAACAGGAAGAAAAATGAGGTGATTTTATTTTAGAAAGACTCAGGAAAATTAATATGAAAACTGCTGTATTTATGGGAATTATTTTTTACTCTTTGACTATCTTAATCCACTTTCTTATTTTAAGCAAAAGTATTCCATTCACATGGGTTAATGGTGGAAGGTCTGAATCATTCGCTGAACAGCTACCAATATCTGTTATAAACATCGTTATTTCTATTATTGGAGTAGTTTTTACGTTGATTGTTGGTAGAATTAAACTATATAAATACAAAAGAGAAATAACCGTTATATGTTGGTTTTTTGTTGTACTTTGGTCTTTTGGATTTATACAACAATTGTTTGGAACACCTATTGAAAAAATGGTTTGTTTGTTAGTATTGCTTATTGGAGTTATCTCGAACTTGCGTATGGCGATTGAAAAAAAATAGATGTAACTATTAAATTAATAAGTTTATTAACAATTACACTTAAACTAAAGGGGAGCGATTGTTCAATAAGAGCAGTCGCTTTTTCTTGTTGGAATATAGGAATCACTTTAGTGGATTTGAGAGGGATTTTCCATTGCTAAATTGAATATGTCTCAAAGATAAAGTAATGAAGAGATATTAATGGGTATTGCACATTTGATTCTCAGAAAGGATATGGGGAAACTTGGATAAACAAAGGACTTTATTTTATGGATTTATTGTTGGTTTTGTATTGCAGGTGTTACCAATCCCAAATTTCTTCTTTTGGGAAGATGTGATAGATAACGTTTCAATAATATTTGATTATGCTGGATTTATTTTTTTGGGAATATGTGGTATTCCGTTGATTATTGATGTGTTCCGAAGTTTTAAAAAAGTGAATAATTAACTAACGGCTGCGTTTTTTCTTTTTATTCAATCTTAAAAAGTCCAAAATATGCAGGAACTTATTCATATCCTAGATTTTTTTTTGCATCTAATGTGCTAATTTCAGTAGGGTTATACCATAAAAAGGGAAATTTCTTTTATTGTTGAATATACATAAATAATGAGGTCTTTATATAAAAAGGGTAGTAAATTAAAATCGATATTATAGCAAAAAATTATTTATAAAGATTGGGAGGTATATTCCAATAAAACTAAAGAAGTTGTTTTTAGTTTTCATATGTCTTGTAGGTATAGTTAGCTTTATAGTTTGGCATTCCATACCAAAAGAAATCAACCAAGAATTTGATGGAATCGTTTACGGAGTTGGAGATAGAAGTAATCAAATAAATAAAAAAGTTACAATTACAATAAAAGGGAATTTGTATAAAAAAATATTTAACCAAGATCGTTTTAAAGGAACCATTGATATAAATGGAGAAGTGCCAAAAAATATTATAATTGATAAAAAACAAGTTGAAGTTGTTTTTATTGAAAACAGCGGTTCTTTATTTATTTGGGATTCCCCCTACGGTATTCTTTATATAAACAAAGATTTTAGTGAACTATCCATTATTGTTTATGAACTCGTTGAATCTGGAAGGGATAATGCTTCTTATAGGTGGGAACCTGAAGACGGAATATTAATATCTGGACCAGCAATAAATAGAATAGAAGCTTTAAACATATCAAACGAATTAATTGGAGACTTACTAAAACCACTAGAATAGAAGCTTTTTTGTAAGAGTTTAATACACCTGAATGAATAATTCACTAACGGGGGCGATACTTTCACTAGGAGTATCGCATTTTCCTTATGCTGTTTACTGGAGTTTAGCGGAAGAAGGAAACGGAAAATTATACCTATAAATGGAATTTAATGATAAAATTCAGAAAAATATATGAGGTGAAAATATGTATTGGGAGACACTTCCAAGTTGGGTATGGTTAGTTTATTATATATTTTTATTTGCAACACTCGGAACTGCAATTATGAATGTTTCACGAAAGAAAATGATGGTATTATCGATCATCACGATTGTTCTAACGATTACTGTTCCAATAATCAGTATAATAAATAGCATTGGAAGAGTAGAAGGTGAAAATGAATTTGAACATTTAGTTACTCAGTTACAACAAGGTTCAATCTGGTCTATTTATGCAGTCATAGGTACTCTATATTTATTTGTTTATTGGGTTATTTTTTTTGTCGAAAATAAGAGGAATACTGAGTTATCTTTAATCTAAAGGAGAGCTATCCATCCTTTAGCAAGGATTTCAATTAGCCAAAAATATTCAAGTTTTTATACATAACTTGTTTATTTTGGCTTATTTCCATTCCTTTAAGGAGTAAAGGGACAGTTTAGTGTAACAAGACATAAAAATAAAGCTTTGGATAGACGATGATGTCCAAAGCTTTTCTATAATCATAATGTTTTAACTTGCTCGATTTTTAATACGAAAATTTGAGGAGGTTCAATTTGTTTATTTGCAATTAAGTAGAGACTTGTCCCCGATGATGGATTTCATGTTCTGGAATTGCCATAAGTATCCTCCAAACACTAACTTCATGACCATGAAGGGTTAAAACCTTTTTTGTCAATGCATCGTTGCCAACTTTTAATAGACCCTCTGTTAATTTAAATTGACATGCCTCTAATAATTTGAAATATCCTCAATAGAAGTTCCCTTACTAGTATCATGTCCTGTGTATGTCCACGAACCATGTTCAAATATACCTAAAAACATTAACCGAGATGAGGCGATATGTCGCAATAAATCACCTGTAGAAAATTTATCTTCAGATGGCTTCCAATCTAGGAGTTCATTAGGTATTGCTTTTACATATTGCATCGTTCGTTTATGAATCCCATCTAAATATTTTACATATTCCTTTATATCATGAATCATGTTTCCACTCTCCAATTTTTCAGACTTTTATTACTTTATATTCATAATTCAGTGGAAATTGTGGAATAACTCCTTTAGCGAATACCAATTTCGGAACTTATTTGGCTGAGCCGAGTTCAACCTAAAAATGTCAATACGTCCTGTATATTAAGGGAATCGAACTTAATTTGAGAAACAAAGAAGTCTTATTGCTCTAAAGATTGGATTTAAACGAGAGTGGATAGTATTTCTTTTTTTCACATAGACCAATTATAGTTGCTGCTAATTGTTGAATACCGAGATTGATCTTTTGTTCATTTACTTGTGAAATACTTAGTCGTATTGCTTTCTTTTTGTTTTCGGCTAAGTACATTCTTGAAGCATTGTCTACGTATATATGTTTTTCATGTAGCAGGTAAATCAATTTATTGATATCTATATGGGAAGGTAAAAAGATCGTGAGATAAAAACCACTTTTTGGTTTTGTAAATTTTACATAGTTAGGTAAGTACAATGAACAAGCTTCTAATAATGTATTCATTTTTTTATTGTACAATTTTTTTACACTATCTAAGTGATATTGAAACATGCCGTTTTTTAAATAAATTTCTAATGCCCCTTGTGAAAGTGGTGATGTATAGAAATCACTGCTAAACTTATGATGGATGAATGAGGGAATTATTTTTTCAGGGAGTACAACTGTAGCAATACGTAGTCCGGGCAAAAATATTTTCGAAAAACTCTTAACATAAATGACTCTTCCGTTTGGTTCGTACGCAAACAAAGGGTCTGCTTTTGAATCCGTATCTAATTCTGCTAAGAAATCATCCTCTACAATGTAAACATCGTATTTTTCTGCAAGAGCAACGATTTTTTTCTTTTCCTCATTTGTGTAATGATGTCCCAGTGGGTTGTGGAATCTTGGAATGATGTAAAAGAATTTAATATCATTGGTTCGAAACAAATTCTCAAGTCTTTCAAAATCAATGCCTTCCGTGGTTAATTCAATTCCTAACGTTGTAATCTGATTTATCTGTAAGGAGTCTATCATACCAAAGTATGTAGGTTGCTCAATTAATACATTCTTTTTCCCATTAGGGAACGGAATGACGGACAGAATATTAAGCGCTTGTTGTGATCCAGAAGTAATGACAAGGCGATCAGGTTTCGTGAACACCTGTAAATGTTGTAAATACTTCGCAAGCTCATTCCTTAAAGAAAAGAGTCCCTGTTGCTCACTATAAGTAAATAATTGTTCTTTATAATGGTCAATCGCCTGATTGATACAATGCTGAAAGTCTTCATAAGGCATGATACGTTTATCTGGACCAGCAGATAAAAAATCAATATCCATTTCATGGTGAATCGATGTTTGATAATCATCAACGATGTAATAGCCACTTTTGGGTTTAGCATAGACAATATGCAGTTTTTCCAATTCGAGTAATGCCTTAACCACCGTATTTTTACTACATTGAAATTGCTCAGCGAGTTGCCGAATCGATGGTAGTTTATCTCCTGTCTTTAACTTCTCATCCTCAATTTGTTGTTTCACCTACTCTAAAATGCCACTATATTTCGTTGTCATATATATTCTCCTTAGTTATCTGTCCCATGACAGATGGGGAATTTTTTTGTTTTAAAAAGAGTTGCTACTCTTTACAATCATATTTAATTAGCTTAATTCTTTTAACTAAAATTATGGAGTATTTTTTTATGATTGTGAAGGGGGATTTATATGGAGAATAGTATGAAAAGAGGAATGTTATTAGGCTTTATTGGTGTAGTTTGTTTTAGTCTTACATTACCAGCTACAAGGATTGCTGTCCCTTATTTTGGTGAGGTGATTGTAGGATTAGGTAGAACGATTATTGCAGCTATAATCGTTGGGACAATTTTTATGATAAAAAAGCAATCGTTACCGAATAAAAGACAATTCAAAAGTTTGCTTATTGTCGCTCTTGGAGCTGTACTTGTCTTTCCATTATTAACTACATTTGCAATGAAATCACTGCCTGTATCACATGGTGCAATTGAATTGGCTTTATTACCACTTGCGACAGCAGGCTTTGCTATGCGCCGTGGGGGTGAGCGACCTTCAAAACGCTATTGGATCGCTAGTACAATTGGTGCGATAACCGTCATTATATATGCAATGTATTTAGGATTAGGGCAACTACAAAAAGGGGATATTGCCCTAGTTGTAGCTGTATTTGTACTTGGATTAAGTTACGCAGAGGGTGGAAAAATATCAAAAGAGCTGGGTAGTTGGCAAGTTATTGCTTGGGCTATCTTAATTGGCGTACCGTTTTTTATTATTCCTGTCGGCTTCAGCTTATCAGTTAATATGTTACAAGCGCCTATCGAAGCTTGGATCAGTTTGTTTTATTTAGGTATTGTAAGTCAGTTTTTAGCATATGTTGCATGGTATGGTGGGATGTCTCTAGGAGGCATTGCGAGAGTAGGGCAGATACAATACTTACAACCCTTTTTAATGATAGGATTTTCTGTATTATTCTTAGGAGAATCGATTACATGGCTAACGATTGTTTTAGCTATTATAGTTGTGATATGCGTAATAATCGGGAAAAATGCACCCGTAATAAAGAAGGAGTTGCATTTAGAAAATAATGTCTCTTCATCTTAAAAATTTTTAAATAGTTATAAATAAAGTTGGGAGAGTGGATATTTAGTTGGTTAAAGTTTTAGGTGCTTCTTATGGAAGTAACGGAGGCTTAACTTCCTTAAAGAACCATAATAAGCAACCATAAATATTCAAGTTTTTCATACATTAGTTATTTAATAATATCAACAATAATCTTTAACAGTGCCTATTTAAAAAAACAGTAAGGGTCAATTCTTATCAAGAATCGACCCTAGTTCCTTCAACGTCTAGTAATTGTATGAAATTACTTTAATCGTAAGAAAATGAAATTCATTTTTACCCCACCAACTGCTTCACATGGTGATCATCGTGTTGAACAAATTCTTCAAGAATGTATTCTAGAGTATAAGGTTGTTTCGTTCTTGGACAATGAGTAGCATCATTTACTTTGATTTCCTTCTCCAGAACTTTAGTTGGAAGGTATCTCACAAACATAATTAATTTTTCGCGTACTTCCTTAAATTCTCCTAATAACTGCTCCTTCGATATAAGCTTGGCATAAATGGAGGCTAGTTCATTTTTGTCATCATGGTCAGGAAAGACAATTTCATTTTTTCGATAAATGTCCGGAATAGCCACTTGAATTAGAAAATAATCCCAGTACATCAGATGGGACAGAATAGCCGCTTTCGAGAACTTTCCTTCTGCAATTGGCTTCTGCCAGACCTTACTGTCGGTTAGTTCTAGTGCTTTAATCTTATCAAGAATTCTCGCCATTTCATTTAAAACATTTTGCTTCGTTGACATAGGGTTCCCCTCCGTTAATTCTTATTTATATAAACTATACACAAGGAAACCTGACAACTGTTTGTCAGGTTACTCATACATTTGTATAATTTTTTTTGCTTCTTCCCTTATTCGGCCTTTTAATTCCTCTGGTTCAATGATTTCAACTTGGTTTCCGAACGATAAAAGGAACCTAGTCACCCAATCTCCTTCAGGAAACTGGCATTCAACCCGAATATATCCTGTCTCTAAAATCGTTATTTGATTGGGAGTAAATGTTTCTTCAACGAGTACTCCTAACTTAGGCTGAAAGATTAATATTAAGGAAATCATTTTACTAGATTCTCGCCAACACGCCTCAAGGCTTTTTGCTTGCAGATCTAATTCAGGAAGCAATTGAAATTGATTGGCTGTTAAAATAGCATCTTTCATTCTTGATACGCGAAAAAGTCTTGAAGCCTCTCTATGCAGGCAATAACCATAAAGATACGGAATTCCTGCTTTTACAATAATCGTGGCAGGTTGAACCTTCCTTTCCGTCACTGAGCCACTACTATCCACATAGTAAAAATGAACCTCCCTTTTTTGCTCAATGGCTTTTTTTAATAAGGTTAATAGAGTGGTATGCTGGTTTGGAAGCCCCCATGGAGAAAAGTCTATGATGACTGGAGATAGAGCATCTCTACTCTTTTTCGTTTGAGCACTGGTTATGGTATCAAGCATATGATCCATTTTTAAATCATCAAATAAAGAAGTTATTCCCTTAAGCGAACTGATTAGTATATTTCGGTCATTTATATTGAGCGCTTGATTTTGTAGCATGAAAGAACTTAAGATCTCGTAACCACCATCATTTCCTTGATAAGAAACTATGGGTATACCGGCCAGATTAATACTTTCAATATCCCGATAGATGGTTCGAATAGATACTTCTAGCTGCTCAGCTAACTCTTTTGCCGTGATTCTTTTACGTTGCAATAACAATATAATGATGGCTAATAATCGTTCTGTCTTCATATTCTTAGTTCCCTTTTACTAGTGTTGTTACCAATATAGTACCTTAAACGTAATATCCAGGAAACAAAGAGCCATTTATTTTAGATATTTTAAGGTGAATCAGATGTATGTTTTAATTTTTGTCTATAAGTTTTATTTTTTGCTCTATTTCCGCAAGCACTCATTATGCACCATTTTCCAGTGCCAGGTTTCGAATAATCAACAAATACCCACTGACAATCTTCTGCAGAGCATACCCTTATTCGATGCCATAATCCACTCCTCTTAAGGTCAAAAATTAGCAGAGTTAATCTTGCTATTCCGCTACTACCCCCTCCTTTATTTGGAAGTAGCTTTTCAGATTCAGGTGAAAATTCAATTGAAAATGTAAATTGAGTTATTAACTTATTTAATGTTTTTAAACCATTATCATCAGTTTTGTTGAATTGATTATTGACAATCATTTTTCTGGCTTCAGTTCTTAGCTTAATGACTAGACTTAAGTCCTCATCGGTTACAATATCTTCTTCAAATATAAAATGATGCTTTAATAGCCATGAATAAAGGGTTTTTGGAGAAGTAAGATGCTCTACACCTTCGTCTCCTTCAAAGCGAGTACGTTTATCGTGAGTATTAAAAAAGTCTGCAACAATCTCAAGATCACTATAATCTGTTCCCATAAATACACTCCTATTGACTATTTTTCCCATAACTATTAATATTGTTTTAGTGTTCAGTGACCATTAAATATAATTTAAAGGTCACTTTGAAAGGGGAGAAATGTGAATACAATATTTCAATTTAATATTAAAATCCTACTGCAAGAAAAAAAGTATTTGCAATGGTCAGTTGCTCTACAGTTTATTCGAACGCCTATGCTTATGACTTCTATTACATTTATGCTTATTAGTATCCATCATACAAAGGATCATTCCATTGGTGGTCTCATGGTTACAGCGTATGTATTAGGTTTGACAGTCTTAACTATTCCATGTGGAAGATTACTAGATAGGCTTGGACTGCATAAAGGCATTCCAATTTTACTTTTCATTTCTTCAGTCTCACTAGTCATGATCATAATAACGTCTACTTTTCATCTTCACATATTCTGGTTAATTGTCTTTGCTACTCTCAGTGGAGGGAGTATATCAGGTGTTCCAGGGGCTATGCGAACCCTACTCAGCTGTACAATTTCTAAAGATAAGCTACCAACAGCCATTGCATTAGATTCTACTATTATTGAAATAGTAGTTGTAATAGCTCCTTTAATTGCCACTATAACATCTTTGTGGTGGGAACATGGTGCCATCATTTCAATGATATTTTTTAATCTAATGGCGGGTTTTCTCGCTAGAAAGTTATCCAAGAACTTTCTGGTTACATCCAATTTTATAAGTAAAACGGAAGGAGTAAACGAAAATAAATACTGGTATTTAAATCCAACCTTTGTTTTTTGGATTTTTGTGAGCTTTTCTTTTGGTACTATTCTGGGTTCTGCTGAAGTTGGAGCTTTACCACTGGCACAACAATTAAATTTAGCATCTTTAGGACCATTACTAATATCGGTATTAGCTATTTGTAGTGCTTTAAGTGGTATTGCTTATGCACTAGTCAACCATAAAATAAATATCCCTTATTCTTTGCAAGCTTGTTTCCTTTTATTATTAATGGTTATAAGTATTTATTTTTTTGCTCATTCCTCTAGATTTCTGTTTGCTATTTTAGCTATAAGTTTTTATTGGCCTAGCCGTAGCACCACTTATGACAGCTCGATCTATTGCTGTTGAGGAACTAATTCCAATAGAATCTAAGACCGAGGGATTTAGTATGATTAACACAGCCCATACAGTTGGCTTTGCACTTAGTGGAATATTAATTGCTATTCTACCATTATATTGGATGCTTTTAGTTAGCGCTATAAGTGGGTTCTTAGTCTTAATCTTTTCTCCATTTCTATTAAAACCGTTAAAACTAATTCAGCTTAATAAATTTTTATAGAATCAATTATATGTTCTTATTGAATAATAAGAGGATTTGGAGGAGTTAATTTATGAATATAAAACCATTTCATTTGTCTATCGATCCCGAGGAAATCTTAAAATTAAAAGAACGATTAGACTATATAAGATGGCCTGATGAAATACCTGGATCAGATTGGCAGTACGGGATCCCTGTAAGTTTCATGAAAGATATTGTTGACTATTGGAAAAATGAGTTTGATTGGGAGAAAGTACAGAATAAAATTAATTCATTTTCGAATTTTATAGTTAGTATTGATGACTTAGATATACACTTTATCCATGAGCGCGGAAATGGAGCTAACTCCATTCCGATTATCATACCTCATGGTTATCCAGGGTCGTTTTATGAAATGCTAGACATAATTCCCTATTTGACAAATCCGGAAAAATACGGTGGTAACCCTGAAGATTCGTTTGATGTCATTATTCCTTCTATTCCTGGTCATGGATTTTCAGATACACCTTTACAAGCAGCTTTTGAGGATCGGCAAGTTTCCAATATTTTAGTGAAATTAATGGGTCAGCTAGGATACGAAAGATTTGCTGCCCACGGATATGATCTTGGTGCTAGTATTCTGGGATTATTATGCTTAGACCATCCAGAGAAAATAATCGGTTATCATACTACTTCACCAGGGAACCCAAGTCCTTTTGTTCCGGAAAATGCTATTTTAACAGAGGCTGAAGAGACTTATCTTAAGCTATGTAAGGAATGGTATAACGAGGAAGGTGCATACGCCCATATGCTTAGTACAAAACCTCAAACGATTGGCTATTCACTGGTTGAGTCCCCTGTAGGACTTGCGGCATTTATTTTAGAAAAATGGTACTTATGGACAAATCCACCAAGTGGTAATTTGTATAAGCACTTTACTAAAGATGAACTTCTCGCAAATGTTACAATTTATTGGCTAACCCAGACAATCAATTCAGCAAATAGGTTATACTTTGAAGGTAAACATACAAAATGGCCTAGCCCAGAAGATATTTCAAAAGTTCCTATTGGCGTATCTTTAACAGCCACTCAACCAAATGAACGTCCTCCCATTGAGTATGTGGAGAGAATGTTCCCTAATATAGTAAGTTGGGAAGAATTAGGCAAGGGTGGACACTTTGTTGCAACAGAGGAACCAAAATTAGTAGCTGAAAGAATACAAGCATTTTTAAAAAAATTGAGATAAACACTTACTTACCTTCATGTACTGGTGAGTTAATGATTACATGAAATATAGGTAAACAGTTTATAAACATGAATTAAAAAGCTTTCAATGATTTAATTCCAAAGCATATTTTTTTCTATTTTTACTAACTAACGTTTGTTATTTGTGTTATAGTTATAAAAACGCATGTTATTCATTTAACAATGTAAAAGGGAGAGATTATCGTTGAATTTTTTAAAAAATTACACTTTAGAAGAAGTTTCTGAAGGTATTTTTGCTGCTATATCAAAAAATTCAGGGGGGGCTTGTTCCAATTCTGGAATTATTGATTTGGGGGACCAAACCATCATATTTGATACATCTTTTACGATCCAAGCAGCTCAAGAATTACGTCAAATTGCCGAGCAGGTTACTAAGAGCCCCATTACATATGTGATTAATAGTCATTGGCATGGAGATCACATTCGTGGAAATATGGTGTTTAAGGACTGTTCAATTATTGCCTCACAAAAAACCAAAATGAAAATGGATGAAACACATCCATCACTATTAAAAGAGCATAAGGACTCCATACATCAGTACCAAGACCATGTTACAAATCTACGTAAAAAAAGAGAACTTGAGAAGGGTAAAGAAGAAATTGAAACTTTAACAGATTCCATTCTTCAGATGGAAGAAATTATTTCAACTCTTCCTGAAGTTGAGTATATTAGCCCAAGTCACACATTTAATGAAGGTTTAACCATAAAAGGGTCACTTTTAACAGCCCAACTGATTTCCATAGGACAAGGACATACCGAAGATGACAGCATTTTATTTATACCTGAACGTGGAATATTATTTACTGGAGACATTTTAGTAAAAAATACACACCCATACATGCTAGATGGTAATATTTTTGAATGGTTAGAGGCTTTAAAAAAAATCTCAGAATATCCATGTTCCCATTGGATACCTGGGCATGGAATAGTGGCAAATAAAGGTGACCTTACTACTCTAGTAAATTATATGACTGAGACGATTCAATTATCAAAGCAAAATACAGATGTTACGTTAATTGATATACCAGAACCTTATTCGCGCTGGAAAGGAAAGCAGGCGTTCTATTCAAATATAGAGTTTATTCGATCCCAGTTGAAATAATAAATTAATGAGGAAGCCTTATTTGTCAAAACGTGAAAAATTATAATTTACAAACTATGTCCTACCATACTTTAGGGCATAGTTTATTTCTATTCTGTCTTTTCCCTCTTCTTAACCTATTTATAGTTTGAAAAGTACAGTTGTTTGTTACAATAGGAGCCAAAAAAGAATTGATGACTGTTCAACTGACGGATGCAAAAGATAAGGGTCCATTAGGGTCGGAAGCTCTATTTTTTCTTCATAAAGAAGCTCAAACAAGAGAATAGAAGGAACAAATGCTTCTACCTCCTTGTTAAGCTATAACAGAGGGTATCGTTTTTTTATCATTGAACATTACTAAAAATGACATTACTCAATAGAAAGCATAAATAAAGGGAACAGGTCGAGTTTATCTTCCAAGGGGTAACCGATATACATATACCAATGAATGAGCCGTGGGGCAGTGGTTTGTACATACATTCTATTTCTGTTGAAAGACATATGCTCACATTAAAACTAGGTTTGAACTAAATTCAGGAGACGAAATAACTTGTATTTCAAAATTGATAAAAACTGACATCGCTTATAGAAGTAACGGGTGCTTTAGTATCACATGGGATCGTCAATGACGGTCTCTTTTTTATATGACCTTCCAAAAGCTTATACTGATCGTACAAAAAAGGTTGGGTTAAACTTGTTAATATTAATATATATTATTTGTTTTTTTATTACTTGTTGTGGAATTGCATAAAAAAATAAGTAAAGAACTGACCGGTATATCTAGCAAAGACTAAAGATTATGATGGGAAAAAGGTAATAATTGTTTTAATTAATAATGTGCATTAAGGAAAACTAGTTATAGACAAATTTATGGAGGAGAGCTAGAAGTGGGATCAAATCCAGAACAAGAGAGTTTCTTTAGCTTAATAAAAAAAGGAAATAAATCTTCAGCTGTGGCAATGACAGGAAATGCCGTGATTGCTGGAACAAAATTTATTGCAGGATCGATGAGTGGTAGTGGAGCTATGTTTGCTTCAGCAATGCATTCATTAGCAGATGCGGTAAACCAAGGCTTTGTTTTTATGGGAAGTATATTAGCTGAGAAAAAACCTACGCGGCGTTTCCCTACAGGATTCGGACGGGTGATTAATATTTTCTGTATGATCGCTGTTATTGTTGTAACAATAATGGCGTATGAAACTATTTTAGAAGGTTGGCATTTACTTCAGCATCCAGCCATATCTAGTGGAGGTTTATGGTTAAATGTAATTGTTTTGATTCTTAACCTTTTAATTGACGGAGCCATTCTTGTTAAAGCCATGAAAGAGATAAATAGTGAGGCTAGAGGAACAGCTAAAGGGTTCGGGATTGTTAAAGGAGCATTTCAAAATGTAGGTCGAGCAGCTCCTCCGACTCGATTAGTATTTTATGAAGATCTAGTAGCAGTAACGGGTGCTTTATTAGCTTTAGTCGCAGTAGTAATTACATCATTTACAAACCTAGATATGTTAGATGGAATAATCACCATTTTAATTGGATTATTAATGGTAGGTGTAGCCTTTCGGGTAGGATACGACAATATGGTTGGACTTATCGGAGTCGCAGCACCCCGTGATATTGAAGAAAGAGTGGTAAAGATGATTTTAAGTGATGTCGATGTAACGGATATAAATAAAATACGTATCACACAAGAAGGGCGCTATTATCATGTGGAGGCACTAATTGAATTAAGAAAAGGATTGTCATTGTCTGTTGCAGATGATATTAAATTTAGGGTACAAGATAAATTAATGGCTGACCAAGATATTGCCGATGTAGGAATAGGCATTATCGAGGATAACGGTGTAGCAGATTGGAAACCAGAAATGTTAGAAAAATTAGTGTGAATTATTACCAGTTTTTTTACTGACTTTCTAAATCTAAAAAACTACATTGAATATTCGGTAGATGGTTTACAAAATGTAAACCATCTTTTTGAGTTAAAATAGTCAAAAAAACTGACTTTTTTGATATAATGGAATAAGCCTACTAAAAAATGGGCTAAATCTTATTATTATTTATGGAGGAACAAACAAGTGGACTCAGACCCGGATAGTGAAAATTTATTAAGTTTGGTAAAGAAAGGTAACAAATCTTCTGCGGTGGCAATGGTAGGAAACTCGGTTATCGCAGCCACAAAATTCATTGCAGGAACATTGAGTGGAAGTGGGGCTATGTTTGCTTCAGCCATGCACTCCCTTGCGGATGCGGTGAATCAAGGGTTTGTATTTGTCGGAAGTATCTTAGCGGAAAAAAGTCCGACAAGAAGATTCCCTACAGGATTCGGGCGGGTCATAAATATTTTTTGTATGATCGCCGTAATCGTTGTAACCCTTATGGCATACGAAACCATTCGAGAAGGTTGGCACTTACTTCAGCATCCTGCTGAGATAGGGGAAGGGTTATGGTTAAGTGTTATCGTTTTAATTCTGAACCTCTTAATTGATGGCGGTATCCTAGTAAAAGCAATGAAGGAAATAAACAAAGAAGTAAGAAGTAAAGCAACCGGTTTTGGAATTATAAGAGGTGCTTTTCAAAATGTGGGCCGAGCAGCTCCACCGACACGGCTAGTTTTCTATGAAGATCTTGTAGCCGTAACTGGTGCTATCCTAGCTTTAATCGCAGTAGTGATTACAGCCTACTTGAACTTTGAAATCTTAGATGGATTGATTACCATCATCATTGGATTTCTAATGGTTGGTGTTGCTTTTCGAGTTGGATATGATAATATGGTTGGTTTAATCGGTGTAGCAGCTCCCCGCGATATAGAAGCAAGAGTTGTCAAAATCATTTTTAGTGTTAAAGATGTGACCGATATCAATAAAATTCGTATTACTCAAGAAGGACGCTATTACCATGTAGAAGGACAAATTGAATTACGGAAAGGTTTATCTTTAGCAGCTGCCGATGATATTAAATTTAGAGTACAGGATAAGTTAATGTCTGATCCGGATATTACCGATGTTGTCTTAGGCATTATTGAGGATAATGGTGTGAGGGATTGGACACCGGAAATGTTAGAGGAATTAGCTTAATTTATTAATATAAAAGTAAAAACTAAGCCAGATGGCTTAGTTTTTTTATAAAGCTATGTATTCATTTATACATTCTTGTGCTACTATCGGGCCCACTATAATCCAACTTTACCACAATAATCCGTCTCCTTGCTCAACAATTCTGCCCCGTTAGTTTGCATAAAAAAGAGACCGCCATTGACGATCCCATGTGATAATAAAGCTCCTCGTTAGTTTAAGTGCATTCTTTCACAATATTAGAATAAATGTATTTTAGACTTTATTGATATCCCAATAGAAAAGACCACAAAATAGTGGTTCTTTATTCCATTATTTAATACGAATGGGGCTATTTTATGTTCTTAGATGCAAATTCTTGTAATGTGGCTGCCACAGCATCAACCGTACCATTCCAAAGTTTTTCTCCTAGTTCCGCACTTGCATAAGTTGGATCCCCAATTACTCCCGTTTCAGAGTATTTTGAGAAATCAAGATTTGGATCTTCCCAATCAGGTTCGCTGCTTTGTGGGTTAAAAATCTTATCTTTCCTAACCCCTTCAGGACGCTTATAAAATGCCAGAGAGGTTGTGAAGCTGTCAGCGTGTCCACCTGGAATTTCAGGGTCGGCGTGTTTGCACCAAACTTCATAAAACGGATGGTGCGGAATCGTTACGTTGGCTTTACCTTCGAAATCATTATTAAAACGTTCAGCTATTCCATTCAAATAATGACCGCCACAACCACGGAAAATTACCATTTGTTTAAATCCTTGGTCTGCTAGAGAACTTAAAATGGAATAGATTAACTCTTCATAAAGACGTTGCGGAATATCAATAAAACCATATCCATAATTTCGATGTTCCGGCGTTGGACCGAATGGAAGAGTCGGAACAACAAGTGATTTCACTCCGTATTTTTCATTTACTTTTTCCGCTGATTCTATGGTTAATTCTGTTGCTAACCAAGTATCAAAATCAACACTTGTATGCGGACCTTGTTGTTCTGTACAACCAGTCGGAATAATTGCCATATAGCCTTCTTCTGCTTTTTCTTTAATTTCTAAAAATGTTAATTTTCCGTATTCTACTGTTATTATGTATGCCTCCTAAAATATTTACATCAAATATAATACATCCATCTGTGGATTTATAGGTTATTTTTTGTTAAATTCTTGTTGACCTACACTGCTTCTTTACTTGCTTCAAACAATAAAGAAGCTCATAATACACAATAATATGAATAAAATCTTGCATATATTAGGCTTCTTCAGATTTTTTGTTTACGGAATAATTGCTCACCGTTAGTTTATTAACTTCAACGAAAATAAGCGATAATCCTTCTTGACTAGATCTACATTATAATTTAATCCTTAGTATATCTATCCATAATAAACTGCACCTCCAATTATTATGTCTAACCATTGGGGTGCAGTTCACTTTCAATTTAACTATTCAGACTTTTAGAACTCTTCCAGATTGAGTAACCAAGCCAAGTTATGGCCACACCTGCAAGTGGTTGTGAAATATGGAATCCATAAGGAATAAAGTCAATTATTGGTACAATAATAAGTATAATTGCTGGTATACGAGGAAGGACACCTTTTATAACAGTCCAAAGACCGAATAATAAAAGACCAATAAAGAAAGGATACAATGAAAGTGTGACACCAGTCATTAACAGCGAAGGAGGATTTTCTATTATTGCTGGAGCAGTTTCTTCTAATATTGATATCATAAAGGCTTCAACCCAGGAATGCCCCGCCCACATTATGGCACCGAAAAATGTTAATAAGAAAATAGCGAAACCTATTGATCCAAATTCTTTTGCTTGATAAAGATACAAACCAACAATTCCTAGTACGAGGAAAAGCATACTAATTAAACTCACATAAGAGCCAAACGCTTCCATTGATATGTTATACCATAAGGATAATGAAACTGTAAGAATTCCTGCAATAATTGAACAAAAGCCTGTAAACCGAATAAATGAAGACACAGTCAATAGATACACCTCCACTTTATTCATAAAAAGATGTTTTTTCTCATCCTATGTCTTGGAATAACTCCAAACGTTACCTCCTTTCATAATGATTACTCAATAATTATATTATTCGTATTATTATAGTTAGAACGATTTTTTTGTAAAAGTATCCGTTTTTAGCTTATATGTAAAGTTTTGACATTTCAACGAATGCATCTGCACCTCAATAAAAAACTAGTGATATGATTGTAAAACGTCTAGTAATGTCTATTAATCAAATAAATCGATGGGGAGATGTGGTCTTTCCGGAGCTGCGACAAGTGTTTAACGATGTATCGTGCAAAGGGGCCATTGCAACCATCCGTTTGTTTCCGACTCCAGATGAAATATCTTCAATGGAGTCACTAGATGTCATGACGGGATGGAAGTCATTAATGAAAAGACAACCAGGACCTAAAAAGCTCAATTACTAGAGTTGAACAACAAGTAAAAGAAGTTCTCATTCAAATACCGTTTGCAAAGAAACTGCTTACGATAAAGGGAATAAGTGAAATCTCATTAGCAGGAATATTAGGTGAAGCAGGGGATCTAAGTGGATTTTCTCATGGGAATTCTTATTGCGTCATGCAGGATTACACTTAGCAGAAGCAAGTTCAGGTAAATGGAAAGGGCAAATAGTTATTTCAAAACGTGGCAGGTCAAGGCTTCGACGCTTTCTCTACTTAGCAACTATGAGCCTTGTGATGAATAACCCTGAGTTTAAAGCTATCCATTCCTATTGTGAAGGAGAAGAAGATTAAAAAAATGAAATCAGTAATGAAACTGATAGGTAAATGTGTATTATATGTTAAATATGGAGTAACCATCTACTCCATTATTTAACTATGCCTTCACGAAGCGAAAATGATCTAAACTCATTTCAATTACCTGTAAATCCAATTTAAAGGGTTTTGAAATCCTGCGAATAAGTGAGCAATCGAGAGATATTCGTATCAAACTGAGGGAGTTGAAGAACGATTGTGGAAAACTCCATTAATAATAATGCATTTTTTCAGATAACAAATTGCGGAACATTGTAATGAGTCTACACCTATTAGACTAACTGAATGGATAAAGCAGAATATCGTGAAATGATATTCTGCTCCTTAGAAAAACTTATTCTCCTTGGGCACCGTTTGTAGTTACTCTTCGAATGTGGTTATCTTCAAAATTGTTTTGACGAGCTTTCTCCACTTTATCATTTAAAAGTTTCTTTTGATCTACCTCTGATGAAGGTGTCTGCTTATCTTTGGACATTGGTGTTCCTCCTTTGCTAAGACATTCCCAACCGTCTTATTTTGCGGTCCTTTTAAAAAAATAATCATAGAAAATAAAATTTGAATAAATGGACATAAAGTAAATGGGGCATAGGTTGAAGATGGAATTTCGGCAGGCAGCTCTCTTTTTCGTTGATCAACTAACGAATCATTTTAGTTGAACAAGGATTTTTGCTCTATATTATCGAATATAGTCTCATATGAAAAGGCGGAACATGAAAAGGAAATTCAATTACAGAGAAATAGTAGTTAAAATGTAAGTATAGTTATTAAAACAATATGCAGTTAAACTTAACTTGGAGGAATACATAGTGATAATAAAACCCCCAAAAAAAGTTTTACTTTCATGGATAGATAGTTATGTACCAGAAAAAGACTTATTTTTCCTATCGAAAGAACATCTTAATAATGAAATAGATTTTACAGATGTGTTATTAATGCCAATAGATGAGTTTTATAATCACAGTACGTATGGACAATTAAATTATGTAAATGGTTATGAGTACTGGAATATAAAGAACGCTCAGTACGTAATCATAGCTGAAAAAGAATGGATTGAAAACATATCTGAAGAGGAAAAACAATTAATTCTAAATTCACAAGTGCTAAGTGAAAGAGGACTTGTACTCCCCATTACATTTATACATGAAATAGAAAAAATACCTTCAAGCTATGTAGTGAATGGGAACGTTGTCATTCAGCGTTCCATGTGGGAAAAGTTTGATCAGTCATTTAAAGAACAGTTACTTACAACAATGGTTTATGAATGGTGGGATAAGGGAGAATGTGAGGAAACACCAAAATCCTTACCTAGTTTTCTCAAACCATTTGCCAATACTTTTGGTCATTTTTAAGGTGCAAATTGTTTAGCAGCAGTTTTATTTGCTATTTCGAAAGGGAAGCAAGGGTGGTTTATTTATGAATGGATACATCAAAAAACATTTCTTGAAAATTGAAACAGTATCGCTATGAGGAGTTTCAAGATGAAGGACTACACCAAGGGGACATTGTAACTTGGAAAGATGAAAATGCTACCATTCAACATGCAGCTTACTCTATTGGGGATGAATTATATTTCAATAAACATGGACAAACGATGTTTAACCCTTGGAAGATACTTTCGAAAGAACAACTTGATAAAGAGTGGGGACATCTAACAATTGTAAAGTATCGACAATGTAATTAAGTATTTTGAAAAAAGTTTTTTTCTTGTTGTACTAACGGGGGCTTTAGTTTACTAAGACAGCTATTTGCATCTGTAGATCGCTTTATATTTTGTTAAGGAACAAAAGGGGAGTTAGTTCAACAAGAATACCTAGCCGATGTTTTTTGCTCTGTTTAAGATTAATGGTGATTTTTGATAACTCTTCGAAATCTTACTTTCAGTTACCTGTCAGATGGTAAGAGTTATAGGAATAGTATTTTACTGGATTAATAAAATTAAAACAGGAAGAAAAATGAGGTGATTTTATTTTAGAAAAACTCAGGAAAATTAATATGAAAACTGCTGTATTTATGGGAATTATTTTTTACTCTTTGACTATCTTAATCCACTTTCTTATTATAAGCAAAAATATTCCATTCACATGGGTTAATGGTGGAAGGTCTGAATCATTCGCTGAACAGCTACCAATATCTGTTATAAATATCGTTATTTCTATTATTGGAGTAGTTTTTACGTTGATTGTTGGTAGAATTAAACTATATAAATACAAAAGAGGAATAACCGTTATATCTTGGTTTTTTGTTGTACTTTGGTCTTTTGGATTTATACAACAATTGTTTGGAACACCTTTTGAAAAAATGGTTTGTTCGCTAGTATTGCTTATTGGAGTTATCTCGAACTTACGTATGGCGATTGAAGAAAAATAGATGTAACTATTTAATTAATAAATTTGTGAACAATTACACTTAAACTAAAGTGGTGCGTTACTTTTAATAATAATAAGGGATGTTAAAGATATGGAAAGTAATGATAGAAATAAATGTTAGAATTTCTATTAGAATGTCGAAAGTCAAAGGAATGTGATAATTATGGAGCTTTATTTGATGAATGTGTTGAAGCTCTAGGTGATGGTGTGTTTTGTTTATTCAGTTTTCAAGAGCAAAGAATTGTATGATTTATTTCAACTACAAATACCATTTACACAGTGGTCACAAATAAAGTGGAGCAAAATAAAAAAACCTATTGTGATAAATGATAAAATGAAGTTTCAGACCTTATTCAAGTACAAACTTTTGCTTATTATTATCATTTGACAGCTATGACTTGTGTTTTTACTAATTCTTCACAAAACTCTTAATTAGTAAACCGTAGGAATTCAGGGTGCATGGATAGGAGCAATATTTGATGGTGCGGAAGGTCAGGTTATTTGATAGAGTGGTTTAAATATTGGCGTGGTGTACCATAAAAAGCAACCTGTCTATATTGCGGATAAGTTGATAAGAAATGGATAAAAATGGGTGAATTGACGAGGGAGGGATAGTGAACGTAAAAGGGAAGGTCACCATAGACAATTCCATTAAGTGCAGTAGCCATTTCTTTTTTGAATATTTTAAAACGAGTGTCTGCAACTTTTTGACTGAACTCCCCACCATCCACATACGCTTTTCCTACTATATTTAAACGACCTTGTGAATCTTTTTTCCATTCTGCTAATAATTCGTCACGCATTTTTGGGTTAATGGATTTATTGTTGTACACATATCCAATATCTAAAAATAATTCTGCTGTAATATCTGAATGAGTGAGAGTATATTTTCTTCCTTCAACTGGTTGAACGAATGTGGTAGGTGGAATAAGTTTTACTGATAATTTCTGTGGATTAAAAACAGACATATATAATCCCCCTATATTTAAAATCAATGAGTTCCATAGAATAACATAAATTGATATGATTTATTTTATGTAGGTCAATAACTATATGCCTGTATTGGTGCCCATGAAAAATATGAAATTCTTGTGTTTTATACACTAAAGAAGAGCTAGATTGTATTAATGGAGTTGCGCAAGTAGCTCCTTTTCTTATGGGAGAAACGGGACAGGAGGGTTAAAGAATGCATATTCAAAAAGCATTAATCCTATATACTTTTTCCCTCAATTGAATAATTTGATGAATGCCATTCTATTGTAATTAAGAATAAAAAAGCAACTCAAAATGTTTTTAGAACAACTAGACATGCATTGCAATTAGAATGAGTGGTTTGCATCCGTGGATCAGGCGCTTCATGGAGTCAACTCAGCTGAGGCAGCATGGACAAGTTATGGAATGACTAATTCGATTTGGCAGATTGTCAACAACTTGATATTTTGGAAAGAAGATGTGATCCATCGAATTAAGGGCACTGAGAATCCGCATAAAGCTTAAGGCAATGATGAAACCTTTGGAAATCCGGGGGATCCAGAAGACGAAATTGGGTGGGCCTATACAGTGCAGCGCCTTTATGAAGTCATGAATAAATTACAAACGGTCATTGCGGACCTTGACGATAAAAAGTTAGCATCTCCGTATGCAGCTAACAGTTACTCTATTGAGCGTTTACTCAGCAATATCATGATGTACGATACGTATCATCTCGGCCAAATTGTTCTGTTGCGAAAGTTGCAATCTTTTTGGAATGGCGTTTATTGGTCCTAACGAAATGAATGAGCTGATCTAAACCCGTAATTTTTTCTAGAGTAGAGATAATTGTAAAAGAAATTACAAATATTTTTTATTCCAAAAAGCAGTTTATTATGTATCATTTTCATTTTTGTTTCAATGAACTAGTATAAATGAAGGGAATGGAGATTGTATATTTGTCATGTTGACTTAAGACACATTTGGTTCCAACTTGTATACACTTTTCCTACAACGTACAGAAGTTGAAAGGGTTGTTATTGTTCTGTTAAGGATTTTTCCTAGTTTACATAATACTTATTCTCGGAAGTTGAATAATAAAATAAAGAATAGGTCTCAATATCAAAGTTTACTTAAGATAGTGAGACAGAAAAAAAATTTCTAATCAAACTGACAGCAATTTTATTTATTGCTTCGATTTTTCTTTTGCTGAAATAAAATAATCTCTGGCTTAGATCACAGAGATTATTTTATATATAATCGATTCGTTTTTAATACTTATATAAATGATGTATTACATTTGGTTAATGCTTAAATGACTAGTATTTCTATTTTTTTCACACTTAACAATTAATTTTCTCTTCTAGTTTACATAATAAAATTATCGGAATCTTTTCTTTATCAATTTAATTATTCATTTCTTTAACTTCTGCAGCAACTAGCTGCCAATCGCCTTTTTTGTATTTCCAGGTAGATTCAACTAACGCGATTGTATCAGACTTTGAAGTTCCACAAATTCTCTGGGTACATTTAAGTAAATTTCCATTACCTTCAGTTGAAATAGGTTTTATCTCTCCGGTTGGTGAAATCATTAGTTCGAACGGTTCATTTAATTTACTATTTTGATACATGCCAAGTGAATCATATTTTTCTTTTCTATTTATCAGATCAAAGACTAAGTGCTTATTAGTCGCAGGAATAGAAATTTTCGCCTTGTATTCATCAGTAAATTGACCATCAATTTCTAATAGATCTGGTACATTTATTTTATTAATTTTAAAATCTTTTGCTGAATAAAGATACTGATTTCCTTCTTCCCCACTTTGAACAGTAGGTAAACTTATGAATACATCCTTTATTCGATCATGATTTAAATCAATTAAATAAATTTTAGGTTCTACCCCGTATTCTAGTTCTTCTTTGATGACCTTGTTATTGGAAAGTTTGATGGTAAGTTGAAATTCCTTAAAAATATCATTATCTTGGAATGGTACGCCTTTAATGATGATTTTTTCAGATATTCCATCGCCAGTAATATCTTCATTTCTTTCAATTAGTAAAACTTTCTTTGGAACGGTCTTTGTGGCGTATACCCCAGTAGATAGTGCGAGTAGTAAAATGGTAGTCAACTGAATTAGCACTGCCTTTCTCATTTCGTGTCCTCCAGATATAGTGTCATATTTTTAGTATCACCAAAAATGGAAAGTTCATATCAGATTAGAAAAAAACCTCCCATATAATAATGGGAGGCTTAAACAAAATCATATTATTCTACATTTCAGTTTTACTATTTTCGTTTTCCACTAGCCATATTTCTTTTACTGGACCACTTTCAGTTTCATCTATTAGGAATGACCCATTGGAATAACGATCATTGAATCTGATTTCAGAAATCTCTGTACTTTCGATCGTTCCTTTTTCGGATTGAATATAGACTAAATTACCTTCATTTGCGAAAACAAACCCAATAACACGATGTGGATTAGATTTTAGCTCACGGAGGATTACAACGCCTCGTTTTGCTCTTGTCGCACGTTCAAATTCGGATATTTTCATTCTCTTGATGGCACCCCGTTGAGTCGCAATGACCAAGGACTTTTGTTCAGAAGAAGAAATGATTTTTCCTCCTACAACGAAATCTCCATCTTTCAAATTAATTCCCTTCACTCCGGCTGCACGTGCTCCGACTATATTTACTTCTTCTTCATGGAACCATAGTGCATAGCCCAAAGAAGTTGTTAGAAATACTTCTTTCGTTCCATCTGTTAAATGAACATCAATCGCTTCGTCATCGTCTTTTAAATTAACGGCAACTAAAGGCTTGGAGTAACGTTGTGCCTTATATTGATTTAACTCCGTCTTTTTGACCATACCATTTTTCGTAATAAATAATAAATAAGCTGGACTTTCAAAATCTTTAATGGCAATCGCTTTGATGATGTATTCATCACGATCAATTTGGATAATGTTTGCTACATGCTGACCAAGATCTTTCCAACGAATATCAGGCAGCTCATGTACTGGGCAGTATAAGTAGTTACCTTTGTTCGTAAACAAAAGTACAACATCCGTAGTATTGGTTTCAAGCTTTTCCAATAATCGATCGGAATCCTTCATGCCAAAATCTTGCCCGTTTGAGGCAGCGTAAGATCTTTGGCTAGTACGTTTAACATATCCTTCTTTCGTAACAGTAACGATTACTTCTTCATTCGGTACCATGACCTCAAGATTAATTTTAATATCTTCAATTTCAGCTTCTACCTTGGAACGTCTATCGTCTGAGTATTTCTTCTTTACTTCTTTCAGGTCTTTTTTTATGACTGATAAAAGCTTTGATTCACTATTCAAAATAGCCATTAATTCTTCTATTTTCTTAGCTAATTCTTCAGCTTCTTGTTGTAAAGCAGTAATATCTGTGTTCGTTAAACGGTAGAGCTGTAATGAAACAATCGCTTCTGACTGTGGTTCTGTGAACATAAATTTGGCAATCAAATTGTCCTTTGCATCTCTTTTATCCTTAGAAGCTCTAATAGTCGTAATCACTTCGTCTAGAATAGATAGAGCCTTCATTAAACCTTCAACAATATGTTGTCGTTCACTTGCTTTTCTTAGTTCAAACTGGGACCTTCTCGTCACGACTTCGCGCTGGTGATCGATATAAGCACTTAAGAGCTCACGAAGCCCCATTAGCATCGGGCGTTTATGATTGATGGCTACCATATTAAAATTATATGTGACTTGAAGATCACTATTTTTAAATAGGTAATTAAGGACCCCTTCTGCATGAGCATCCTTCTTTAATTCAATCACAATACGAAGGCCTGTCCGATCCGTTTCATCTCGAATTTCTGAAATACCTTCCAGTTTACGGTCAAGACGGAATTCATCTATTTTTTTAACTAAATTTGCTTTATTAACTTCGTATGGGATTTCAGTAATGACAATTTGTTGTTTGCCACCACGTATATCTTCAATCTCTGTTTTGGAACGAACAATGATTTTTCCTTTACCAGTCTCATAGGCTTTTTTAATACCTTCTACGCCTTGGATGATTCCGCCAGTTGGAAAATCAGGTCCTTTAATGACAGTCATCAAATCTTCAACGGAGGCATTTGGCTGATCCATCTTCATGATGACAGCATCGATAACTTCACCAAGATGATGTGGTGGGATATCTGTAGCATACCCTGCAGATATTCCTGTAGAACCGTTAACTAATAAGTTTGGATACATGGCTGGTAAAACTGTCGGTTCTTTTGAGGTATCATCGAAATTGGGAATAAAGTCAACAGTTTCTTTTTCGATATCTCTAAGTAGTTCGCCTGCGATAGCAGAAAGTCGTGCTTCTGTATAACGCATCGCTGCTGGAGGATCTCCATCAACACTGCCATTATTTCCATGCATTTGAATCAAGAGATTTCGAACTTTCCACTCCTGACTCATACGTACCATGGCTTCATATACGGAAGAATCACCATGAGGATGATAATTACCGATAACATTACCGACTGTTTTTGCTGATTTTCTAAATCCTTTTTCCTGTGTGTTTCCATCGACGTGCATCGCATATAAAATTCGACGTTGTACAGGTTTTAAGCCATCACGTGCATCTGGAAGTGCACGTTCCTGGATAATATATTTACTATAGCGACCAAATCGGTCCCCTAACACATCTTCAAGAGGGAGATCCCGAAATTTTTCCCCTAAACTCATGCTTCAGAATCCTCCTCAATTACGGTGATATTTTCATTTTCAAGTATATTACTATCTTCTTCTAATCCAAAGGCTACATTGGACTCAATCCATTTTCGGCGTGGCTCAACTTTGTCACCCATTAAAGTAGTGACACGGCGCTCAGCACGAGCAGCATCGTCGATTCGAACTCGAATTAATGTTCTAGTCTCAGGGTCCATCGTCGTATCCCAAAGCTGATCGGCATTCATCTCACCAAGTCCCTTGTAACGTTGAAGAATATAGCCTTTTCCGACTTTCTTTATCGATGACTGCAAATCATCCTCGCTCCAAGCGTACTCAATGACTTCTTTCTTGCCTGTCCCTTTACTTACTTTGTAAAGTGGAGGTAAGGCAATATAGACTCTACCCGCTTCAATTAATGGTTTCATGTATCGATAGAAGAAGGTTAGTAATAGAACTTGGATATGAGCACCATCCGTATCCGCATCGGTCATAATAATAACTTTGTCGTAATTAATATCTTCAATACTAAAATCGGATCCAACACCTGCGCCAATTGCGTGAATAATAGTATTGATTTCTTCGTTTTTAAAAATATCTGCGAGCTTTGCTTTTTCTGTATTAATTACTTTTCCTCGCAATGGTAAGATCGCTTGAAATCTACGGTCACGTCCTTGTTTAGCAGATCCTCCAGCAGAGTCACCCTCTACCAAATATAATTCGTTTTTCTGTGGATTTCTAGATTGAGCAGGAGTTAACTTTCCTGACAATACGGCATCAGAGCGTTTCCGCTTCTTCCCGCTTCTAGCTTCTTCCCGGGCTTTCCTAGCAGCTTCACGTGCTTGAAATGCCTTAATAGATTTGCGAATGATTAGAGAACTTATATCTGGATTCTCTTCTAAAAAATAAGATAAATGCTCGGAAACAACGGCATCCACAGAAGATCTCGCTTCACTTGTACCTAGTTTCCCTTTTGTTTGTCCCTCAAACTGGAGCATCTCCTCAGGAATTCTAACGGAAATAATGGCGGAAAGACCTTCCCGTATATCTGAACCATCAAGGTTTTTATCTTTCTCTTTTAGCAATGATACTTTACGGGAATATTCATTGATTATTCTTGTTAATGCCGTTTTAGCCCCTGCTTCATGTGTTCCTCCATCTTTTGTACGAACATTATTTACGAAGGATAGAACATTTTCTGAATAACCGTCGTTATATTGAAAAGCAAAATCAACCTCAATTCCATTTTGTACACCTTCAAAGCTTACAACAGGGTGGAGCTCATCTTTTTCTTCGTTTAGGTATTCGACAAATGCCTCTATTCCGTTTTCATAATGATAAACCTCTTGTAAATCATGACGTTCATCTATCAATTCAATTTTTAAACCCTTTAAGAGAAAGGCAGATTCTCTTAACCGTTCACAAAGGATTTCATAATTATAAGTGGTAGTTGAAAAGATTTGGGGATCAGGTTTAAAGTGAATCGTTGTACCTGTTTGATTTGTCTTACCTATTTTTTCAAGTGTTGTGACTGGTTTTCCACCATGCTCAAAACGCTGTTCGTATACAAAACCATCACGTCTAATTTTAACCGTTAACCATTCAGATAAAGCATTAACGACCGATGCACCTACACCGTGCAATCCACCACTCGTTTTATAACCGCCTTGTCCAAATTTTCCACCTGCATGCAAAATGGTGAAAATAACTTCTGGCGTTGGCTTCCCAATTTTATGCATTCCCGTAGGCATACCACGGCCACGATCGACAACGCTAATCGAATTATCTTTATGAATTTTTACGGTAATATGATTTCCGTAACCACCCAATGCTTCGTCCACGGCATTGTCCACTATTTCATAAACAAGGTGATGAAGTCCTCTTGAGTCTGTACTACCTATATACATTCCTGGTCGTTTTCTTACGGCTTCAAGGCCTTCGAGCACTTGAATGGCATCATCATTATATTCAAATGCTTGTTGGTTTTTTGCCACTAGTATACCCCTTTCAAGTTTAAAGCTTATCTCTTTTTTAGATGATCAAATGTGTGTCATTATACTTCGCTAATGTATTCGCGAAAATACTCTAAATTCCTTTAATAAGTTTTATATGGTAAATCGAACGATTGTTCGTCATTCTTATTTTAACACAGTTTAACCAATGTCTACCGTTTATTTTAGCGATTTATTGCCGTTTGGCAAATGTCTTTTTAGTAATTTATCGATTTAATAAAAAACATAGGTCCAAAGAACCTATGTTTTCACAAACTATTTAGTTAAGGCATGCTCCACTTTGATACATCGATCCATGACAACTGTATAGCCCTTATCCTTTAAAAATTGATACGCCTCTTCATTTGCTACACCTTGTTGTGCCCAGAACACATCAGCATCGATCTCATCGTACTCTTTTGCCACATCCATTAAAAATTCAGAACGACGGAAAACATTTACAATATCGACATGACCCTGTATCTCTTTTAATGAAGCAACAGCCTTTACTCCTAATACTTGATCAACCGTTGGATTCACTGGGATGATTTCATAACCTGCCTTTTGCATCGCTTCTGATACCATGTAGGAAGTTCTTACCGGATTATCACTTAATCCTACAACTGCAATACGTTTGGATTTTTTTAATAATACACCTAATTCTTCTCGTGAAGGATTGATAATGCTCATTAAATTACACCCCTTTGCTCATCTTGTTAATTAATCTTACCTTGTTTAGGGAAAAAATGACTAATAATTTGCCTCGGTTGATGTACGACGATTATTTTTTTGTGTAATTTTTATCATCTTGGTGTAAAGCGGTCCAAGCTGTATTGTCTGCGAAAAACCTAGACCAGCTTGCCACTCCTGCCAATTGATATTTCCCTACTAATTCTGAACGTTTTTTTAGTGATAATTCATCTTCAAGCCATACTTTATAAGTGGAATTCTCAGCTTTAACAAATAATTCAGCATAATTTTGACCTGTTGAAGAATCATAAATGGGTTTAATGCCGTTTTCATTAAGCCATTCTTTAGCCTTCGTCATGGAGATTGCTTTAGATGACACTTCCACTTTACCATCAGCTAAAACTTGCTCTTTCCAAAGTCTTGTATAAAGTGGTACACCGAGTATCAGCCGTTCGTTAGGGACAACAGCTAGCAAATTTTCGATATTTTTTTCAACCCACGGGAAACTAGCTACGCTTCCCGCTACAGGAGAGGAACCCCAATGTTCATCATAAGCCATAACTATTAAGTAATCGACCACCTTACCAAGCTTTTCACGTTCATAAAAAACAGACCAGTTTTCACTCGTGGAAATGAATGTGATGTCCATGGAGACAGTTAGCCCGGCTTCATGTAATAATGGTGTTGCTTCTCTGACAAATTGAGTTATAAATGGACCATCCTCAACGTTTACATTTTCAATATCGATATTAATTCCGTTTAAATGATACATTTGACTGTAATGAAGTAACTGGCGTATCATTTTTTGCCTTGTTTCATAATCTTTGAAAGCTAAATGTGTCATTTCTGGTTCAAAGGCGTTCGAAAAAAGTCCCCACACCTGGTAGTTTTTTGATTTAGCCCATTTCACATAATCCAATGAACCAAGATTTTTAATATTTCCTTCTCCATCTTCGAGTTCAAACCATGTGGGAGAAACGACATTAATTCCTGGCATTTCTGGTAATTGACTTGTATCTGGATTTCGATTGTACACAGCTTCCCATGTTAAACGAATCGGTCCTTTAATCGGCAACAGATTTGCCGTTTTTTCTTCTTTCGTAATAACAATTTGATCTTGCTGCCCTTTCTTAATTAATTCTTTATGAAGATAGCCAGCCGTCCCATCTTCTTTTCGAACGAAAAGGTATTCTTCTTTCTCCCCTTCAATATAAATCTTTTCATTATTTTTTATATTCGCCGTATAAGCTGATTGTAAGGTTGCATCTGTACGTAAACGCAGCTTTTCCTCATGAACTTCTTTTTTCCCAACTGTACCATTGGTCAATTCTTCCCCGTCTGTTTGAATCCAAATCGCATTCGTTCCATCTAACTTTTTATATTGAATAGGATAATAGGCAAGTAATGGTTCAAGGGCAACATAAAGCTCACCATTGGATGATTGAATAGCTGGAAAATGGAGTTTAACCGGTTTTTCATTCACATAGTAAGTTAATGACTCAGTTGGCATTTGAATCACTTTATTTTGTGTAGTAATAATAATAGAATTCGATTTTTCATCGAAAATAATCGACTCATCGAGCTGCTCTTTGATAAAGCTAATTGGGATGAAAACTGTTTCACCATCTATTAGAGCATTTCCATTCTGCCTATTTTGAAAAAGAATAGGATTTTCCCCTTGGAAGTAGTCAGCTTTTTCTTTCGAGGCAAATGGATACAAGAGTAATAGAATCGAAGAGACGATCATGACCATAGCTAGGATCAATCCAGTAACAATCCATTTAATAGGTGTGGTTTTCTTTTTGTAATATTCAACTCTTGACATGTGATTTCTCCTCTCTACTATTATCCTACTACATTATTTGGAAAAGAAAAGTAAGATTTATTGGAAAGATGTGAAAACTTCCTTTGGAGTTATAGCTTATAGCGTTAAATTAATGGTACAATAATAAGACCAATTTTTTGAAGGGAAGAATATATATACATGTACATAATCGTAATCCTTTTAGCGTATTTGCTCGGCTCCATTCCTTCTGGTCTTATCGTTGGTAAATGGTTTTACGGAAAAGATATTCGGGAGCATGGTAGTGGAAATTTAGGCGGCACTAACACCTTCCGTACATTAGGAATAAAGGCAGGAATTGTTGTAACCGTTGCTGATATTTTAAAGGGAACATTAGCTGCTGCTTTGCCTTTATTATTAGATGTTGAATTACATGCACTCATTGCTGGAATCATAGCCGTGGTCGGCCATATGTATCCAGTCTTTGCTAATTTCCGTGGAGGCAAAGCTGTTGCAACCTCTGGGGGAGTTCTTCTATTTTATGCACCTACGATGTTTGTCATTATGCTAATTATTTTCTTGGTATGTTTGTATATTACCAAATATGTTTCATTATCATCTATCCTTGCAGCAATTTCAGCACTTATTTATTCCATTATTTTTGGGGACAAACCATTGATTTACGTCGTTTCCATTCTTGTTTTCTTTGTCATATATAAACATCGATCGAATATTAAGAGAATAATGAATAAAACAGAACCGAAAATAAAGTGGATGCAAAGAAAAAAATAGTAGATCTCTCTACTATTTTTTTCTTTGCTAAAGTTTCAAAAAATTGTCAAAAAGGAGTGAAAATTTCTTACTCCACATAGGGTATGATAGTCATAGGAACAGTTTTCCACCTTTGAAAGGAGCCAAAGCTCATGGAGAAAAATAACGATAATTATTTATTTTCTACTACCACAAAAGATGGTATTTCTGATGTTGAATTTGATGTAGAGCTTTATGAATATAATCCTGAATGGTGCTGTGATGGCTCCCCGATAAAGGCTGTGAAAAATTTTGATGAACTAATCTCTTTGCTTGATGAATGGGAAGATTAGAAAAGCGGAAGTTAAACGGGCTTTTGACATCGAACCGATGGGTCCTTAAGCTGAACAAATAAAAAGGGTTTCAATTTGAAGCCCTTTGTTCAATTTTTATGGAAAATTTTTAAAAAAATCCACCATTCGACAATTTTATATATTATATTTATCTTTAGATAGATATGCCTAATTTTTCAAAGGAGTAGTAAATGAAAAAACGTTCTTTCATCTTCTCGATTCTTTTTATTGTAGGGCTTATTATGATTTCTTCCCTACTACTGATAAATATGTATCAAGAATCTCGAGAGGAAATCGTGTATGAGGTTTCGAAACACCAAGACAAAGAAGTTTCCTTAAGTGGAAAGGAATGGACGACAAACCTGACATTAGGTGCCATTGGAGATATATTAATTCATGATTGGGTTTATGAGGATGCCCATACGGCTTCTGGCTATAACTTTAAACCAATGTTCCAACATGTAAAGAACTCCTTGCAAAGCCCTGACCTTCTGCTTGCAAATCAAGAAACTGTTCTCGGTGGGGTAGAAATGGGTTTATCAAGTTATCCTACGTTTAATAGCCCTAAAGAAGTAGGGGATGCTTTGATTGATGCAGGAGTAGACATTGTTTCTACTGCAAATAACCATTCACTTGATAAAGGTGAAAAAGGAGTTTTAAGTTCAATCGATTATTATGAAAAAGTTAGAATGCCATATGTAGGTTTTTTTAAAGATAAGGAAGATCAAAATACATTAAGAATCATCGAAAAAAATGGAGTAAAGCTCGCTTTTCTTGCATATTCATATGGTACAAACGGAATCCCCGTCCCAGAGGGTAAGGAATATTTAGTGAATTTGATTGATAAAAATAAGATGAAAGAGGAAATACATAAAGCCAAGGAAGTAGCGGATGTTGTCGTGATGAGTATTCATTGGGGGAATGAATATCAACGTTTTCCAACAAACGAACAGAAAGAACTAGGACAATATTTGGCAGATGAAGGAGCTGATATCATTTTCGGCCATCACCCACATGTCCTCCAACCGATGGACATGCTGAAAACTAAAGATGATCGCAACACATTTATCGTTTATTCATTAGGTAATTTCCTATCCGGACAAATGTGGGATTATAAGGATATTGGTGGCCTTGCTACGATTGACATCACAAAACATGTAAACGCAAATGGAACGAAAATTGAGTTATCCAATCCTACCTTTCTCCCAACCTTTGTGTCTAATAAACGATTAAAGGAATATCGGATTGTTCCTTTAAAGAATGCTTCACCATACGGCTTAAAGAATGCTGTAAAACAAAATGAAGAAATTATGCTTCATATGACAGAATGGTTAAAATAAATGACAAATCGGATTGGAAAGGATGTCTTACAATGAAAATAGAAGTCACAAAAGATGCAGCAGATTGGTATAAATCAGAAATGTCATTACAAAATGGTGATAAAATCCGCTTTTTTGTCCGATATGGTGGATTAAGCACGGTTCAAAAGGGCTTTTCTTTAGGAATAGAAAAAGAGGAACCGACGGATATTGGTGCAAAGACTACTGTCGAAGGTATTTTGTTTTATATTGAGGAAAAGGATTTGTGGTATTTCGACAATCATGATTTACGTGTAAAGTTAAATACTAAATGGGAAGAACCTGAATTCGAATATTCTTTATAAAAAGCAAAAAATGAGCATTTCAATTTATGAAATGCTCATTTTTATATCTTTACCAAATGTGATCTAGTAGTCCTTCCTTAGAAAGAATCGTTTTTTGCTTTTCGCCTAGTAAATCAAAATGAGAATATCCATCCGCTCTGTGATGAATCCACGAACTTTGTAACTGATACTTTCTTCCCCACTCTTCAAGCTTTTTCAAGTCTCGGCAACCCACTTTTGTAACTGTTTTACAAGCTGGAAATCGTTCATCCAACCAATAATGTGTTAAAAAAGCGATCTCACCCTCATCGATTTTTCGTTTCCACTCTTTGACTTGTTCCTTCTTTAGACCAAATGCCAATGAAATCACCACCAGTATAAAAGCGTAAGCGCCTTGATCAGCCCCGACAAGCAAATGCTGACCCAAAGCTGAGGTTTGCTCTTTAACCTCATCTTTGGGGCGCCATTTGACCTTGTGGTCGACATTAGCGCAACGTCCTGTCGCTTTGTCGACACTAGTACATCCCTTACGTCGGGGCTTGACGCTTGCGCTAGAAAATTTTCGAAGTACAAAAAAGTTTGCATATCTTTCTAAATAAATTGTTGTTTTTTTGCTTTTTCATAGGCATGATGCCAATCTGGATAAAGCTTTCGAACGGAGATTGGACGGAAATTTTCTTTTTTTACACATACATGTTTGGAAGTTGCAGTAATGGCAAGTTCTCTGTCATTTGTAAAAATTTCATAGCCGTATGTCACTCTAAGACCGTCGTATTCTTCAATCCACGTATGAACATAGGCAATCTCACCGTATCGAAGTGGTTTTTTATAAGAAATTTGAATATCAAGAACAGGTGAAATGATACCGTCCTTTTCCATTTCCGCATAATTGAATCCAAGGTCTTGAATTAATTTCGTTCTTCCTACTTCCATCCAAACAAGATAATTTGCATGGTAAACGACACCCATTTGATCTGTTTCAGCATAACGTACTTCTATTTCTTTCGTTGAGACTAACATCATTTTACTCTCCTCTTCCCACTTTTTCTAAAGCATTTTGGACATCCGTCTTCTCTAAATAGGTTGTTGGTGAAAGGATATCACTAGAAGATTCTGCCACTAACCGAACGGCTTGAGCTTGAATCGCTTCGTCCATTAAATTTGTTGCAAATCTTCCATTTGCTCCTAGATGTTTCCCTTTTATTTCGGTTTGCAAATATTTTTTAGCAGCATCTGTTAACTCGTATTGATAACGTTTCCCATACTTCTCCATCATTTTAACAAGTTCCTCTGTTGAGTAATCTGGAAATAAGAAAAATTTCTTAAATCGTGACTTTAAGCCTGGGTTACTTTGTAAAAGTTGTTCCATTTCAATCGGATACCCTGCTAAGACTATGACTAGATTTTCGTTATGTTTTGTCATTTCATCTACTAACGTGTCAATCATCTCTTTTCCAAAATCCCCGCTTGATGGACTGAAAAGAGAATAAGCTTCATCAATAAATAAAACTCCGCCTAATGCTTCTCTAATTTTCTTCTTTGTTTTTATCGCGGTTTGTCCTACATAACTAGCAACAAAATCCGCTCTACTTGTAATGATTAAGTGGCCCCTTTTTAAAATTCCGTATTCCCTTAAGAGGTCAGCATAGATTTTAGCAACCGTTGTTTTCCCTGTTCCAGGGTTTCCGGTAAAGACAGCATGTAGCTGAATAGGTACGATGGGGAGCCCGCTTTCATGTCTGCGTTTCTGAACCTTTACAAATGCTAAAAGAGATTCGACTTCTTTTTTCACATTTTCTAAACCTATTAATTGATTTAATTGTTCAAGTGGATTCGTTTTTATTATTTCATCGTTCATTTGAAAATCTTCTTTGTCAAGTACAATATAATTAATAAAAGAATCATCGTTATCGATTCGGTTTGACCCTTTTCGAAAAATCGCTTCTAGGACAAGATTTTTAACCGTTCGAGCATTTCCAAATGAATCATCTACCTTTTCTTTCTCTAAGCGCTGTGCCAATTCTACCTTTGCCTCATCGGTTAATATAAAATCATTGGATTGCGCTATTTTGTCAGCAATTTGGAGTAATTCATCTGTTGAATAATTAGGAAGATGAATGAAATTGGAGCTTGGGAATCGACTTCGAAGACCAGTATTTGACTCTAAAAACTGTCTCATTTCATCTGGATATCCAGCTAGAATAACCGCAAATTTACCACTGTACTCCTGGCTTGTCATAAGTGAAACAAGCGTATCAATGGCTGTTTGACCATAATCATTTCCAGATTGTCCTTCTCTCTTCAAACTATAAGCTTCATCGATAAATAACACGCCACCGACTGCTTTCTTGACGATCGCCTGAACGTTTTCTTCCGTTTGACCTACATAGGATCCGACAAGCTGTGATCGATTCGTTTCAATCACTTCTTCACGAGGTAAAACTCCTAGCTCATGATAGATTTTTGCCAGTAGTCTCGCTAATGTTGTTTTCCCTGTTCCTGGATTCCCTGTCAAAATCATATTTAAACTTAATTCATCTTTCGTTTGAAATCCTAAAGATTGTCTAGATTTAATAAATTTAAGAAACGAATAGAAATCGTTTATTCGTTCTTTTACAGTATGTAGACCAATCATCTCATTTAATTGATCTAAAGCTTTCGTTTCTCTCTCTATCTTCGTATTATCTTCCTTTATAAAAATCTCTTCCCATTCTGATTTTAATGAATTAATGTTTGAAAGATGACTTTTTACATTTTCATAATGGACAGATGCATAGAAAACACCTGTAAACGATTCATCAAATTCAATTAATGCTTTCAAAAGATTACTTATTTCCTCAAACATCTGTTGATACAAATCCCTAATCTTTTCTATATTAAATAACATATTTTCCTGATTATTTTGTAAGATGAGTTCATACTGCTTGTTCAACTCATCCATTGTATCATCAACTGTTTCAAGAAATTCACGGCAAATTTGTATATATTCATCAACCATTTTCTTCTTCGCAGCTTGATTATCCGTTTCTCGAAAAAGGGGAAAATGTAAAGTATCAAATTTGTTATGAAATGCCTTCCAGTGATCTTTCAGTATGAACTCTTTTGCAATTTGGTTATTCGGGTCAATGGCTAATGCTTTTTCTAGCCAAGTTTGAATGATTGAAGCATTCTCATCATTTTTAGCACGTGAAATGGCTAAAATGGTTAATATTTTTGAATAAAGAACGGGCTCGGCATCTTCATTTAAATCTTTTAATACAAGGTAGATTTCGCGTTCATCAGAAACTGCTCCGAAATCCTTTATCTCTTCATCCCATTGTTTGATTTGTTCTTTTAATGATGTAGTATAATTTGACACACGTTGTTTCATTTGATCACTTCTTTTATTTTTAAATATATCTTAACATAAATCACTTTGGACATGAAAAAAGAGAGCTTTTAGGCTCCCTTAGTAATATGGATTAAGATTCATCTTGAATTTCTGCACGCATGGATTCAATACTTTCACGTCTTCGCTCATTTTTTGCTTCAATTTGTGCCCGTTGAGTGTCATTATTAGCCAATTGTAATGACTCTTCTGCTTTTTCGATATTTTGTATCGTGTCTTCGACCATTGATTGAAGTTTTTCTGCATTGTCGGAGCGATCATCAGGTTTTGGTTTGTTATTATAAGTCATCATGAGTTCCTCCCAAAATGATAATACTGGTACAAAACTAGTATGTGATGAATAATCATTTGTATCACAGGAAAATAATGGAGCTATTTTTTTAAAAAAATACTCACTAGCCCATGGACTAGTGAGAGTTAGGTATGGTTATTCTCCTTTAGTCTGAATCACTTGTGGATGCTGACCAGACTTATCTTGCATTTGCTTCCCTTTATTACCGCCAAAGCCTCTTGGCTGAGTGCCAATATGATCCGGTTTAAACCGTTTTGGATTTGGTCCTTTTGGATTGCTCACGACTATCACCCCTCAGTAGAAGTATGCCCTCATAGGGGTTTTATGATAGTAGGAATTAATTGGTTAATCCGCTCTGCTTAACCGCTTTTCCTCAATTCTTTCCTCGATTTTATTTAACGCGTCTCTATCCTTCATAAGTTGTCGCTTATTTTCTAGGACAAGCTCTGCGAATGAACGTTTTCTAGGTTTTCTCATTTTCTTCACATCCTTCTCTCTATTCGTAATTATTGTTTCCAAATCTGTGCGGAATTATTACAACTTTTTGAAAATTTAGGAGGTAATTAATATACTGAAGGTTTCATCGAACTATTACGACAACACGCTTTAAATGAACGATAAAACGTGGTTCAACAACCATCAAAATGTCGGTCATCACACATTAAAAAAAGAACTCAACCGAGGTTAAGTTCTTAAATAGAATTTACTTTATTTGTGAAACACTTTCTTTCATGTAATCGTAAGTCATCGCACCGATATGTTTAGCTCGGATAATCCCTTTTGTATCGATAAAATAAGTTGTTGGGATTGTTAAAACTTGATAAACAGAATTCACTGTATCTTCTTCATCTAGTGGGATGGTAAAGGTTATGCCCATATCGTCTACAAATTCTTGTACCTTTAGTTGAGGATCGATGTTGATAGCTAATATAACGGCGTCTTTACTAGCCTCTTCGTGATATTTTTGCATTTCAGGCATTTCTGCCTTACACGGAGGGCACCAAGTAGCCCAGAAATTCAGGATCACTTTCTTCCCACGAAAATCGGATAGCTTTACACTTTTGCCATCTAATGTTTTTAATTCGAAATCTGGAGCCTTTACACCAATGGTCAATCCAGTTACTTCTTGTGAATCAATCAGTTTCTCTTCAGCTGCTTTTTTATCCATAGCTTGTACGATTGCCACTGTAAATAAGGCGATCAGTGCGACAGCAGCAATGACTTTTTTAATCAATGCTGATCACTCCTTTATTGTTTATTCTTAACTCCTATATTAACAAGGAAAAGATGGTTTGCACAATGTAGTAACTCACTGTAAATGTGACGAATCCGTAAACAATGATTCTCCAATAGCGCCAATGATTCATTTGATGAAGGTGAAACTGTCTAATAAGATAAAGTAAAGCCAGAATAAATCCAATGACCATTCCTTTACTACCACCTGTAAAATAAAGAATTCCAATTGGATTTTCCCAGAGAATAGCTGGTCTAAAAAGTAAAAAACTAAATTTATATGTAATGAAAACAACCATTATACTATTAAGGATGATTTGATATAAAAAATTCTTATTCAGCGTTCGATCTTTCATCAGCCATCCATCCATAATAATATATGCCAAAAACAATCCAGCTAGTAAAAAAAGCCAGATAAACTTAATTGTAAATGGTCCCAATAAAAAGGATTCCATATTGATCACCCCATTCATCTTAAATCTATCATAAGAATATAAATTGAGATAGTCATACGATCATTATAATGGACTAGGATATTAAAAAACTGCCCTACAGATCTTGTAGGGCAGTCAATTTATTATGCTTTTAATTTTTCACGTAATACCATTGGTAGAATTCCACCGTGACGGTAGTAGTCGATCTCAACTTCAGAATCAAAACGTACTAGTACTTCGAATTCTTTCTTGTTGCCAGCTTCATCTGTAGCTGTCACTTTCAGAAGATCACGAGGTTTTACATTTTCGTCAACCTGAACGTCGATTAGTTCCTTACCAGTTAATCCTAAAGTATCAGCGCTTTCGCCCTCTTTAAATTGAAGTGGAAGAACACCCATTAACACTAGGTTAGAACGGTGGATACGCTCGAAGCTTTCAGCGATAACTGTTTTGATACCTAATAGGTTTGTTCCTTTTGCTGCCCAGTCACGAGAAGATCCCATTCCATAGTCTTTACCAGCAAATACAACTAAGCCTGTTCCATCAGCTTTGTATTGCATACAAGCATCATAGATCGGTGTAACTTCGCCAGTTGGCCAGTAAGTTGTTACTCCACCTTCTGTACCAGGAGCGATTTGGTTACGGATACGGATGTTAGCAAATGTTCCGCGCATCATTACTTCATGGTTACCACGACGAGAACCATAAGAGTTGAAATCACGAGGCTCTACTCCGTTTTCTAATAAATATTTTCCAGCTGGTGTATTTTTACCAATTGCACCTGCAGGAGAAATATGGTCAGTTGTAACGGAATCTCCAAATTTAGCTACAACACGAAGTCCTGATAAAGGTTTTACTTCACCTGGCTCTGCTGTTAATCCTTCAAAGAATGGAGGATTTTGAATATAAGTAGAGTTCTCATCAAATGTATATAATGGCTCATTGCTAGTTTTGATTTCGTTCCAACGAGCGTTATCACCAAATACGTTTTCATACTCTTTACGGAATAATTCAGGAGTTACTGTTTGTTTTACAACATCAGCTACTTCTGCAGTCGTTGGCCAAATATCTTTTAAGAAGACATCATTGCCATTTTTATCTTTACCGATTGCTTCTTTTTGAAGATCGATATTCACATTACCAGCAATTGCGTAAGCAACAACAAGTGGTGGTGAAGCTAAATAGTTCGCTTTAACTAGTGGGTGAATACGTCCTTCAAAGTTACGGTTACCAGAAAGAACAGATGTTACTAATAAGTCGCTTTCAGCAACAGCTTTTTCGATTTCGTCTTTTAATGGACCAGAGTTACCGATACATGTTGTACAACCATAACCTACTAGGTTAAAGCCTAATTGCTCAAGGTATGGAAGTAAACCTGAGTCACGAAGGTAACCAGTAACTACCTTAGATCCTGGTGCTAAAGATGTTTTAACAAATTTAGGAACTTCTAAGCCTAGTTCAACAGCTTTCTTAGCTACTAATCCAGCACCAACTAGTACGTATGGATTAGAAGTATTTGTACAACTTGTAATCGATGCAATGGCAACGGCACCTGTTTTCATTGCTGTTTCGTCACCGTTATCAAATTTCACAGCCACTTCTTTGTCAAGCTCATCTGCATTTAAACCAAAGCCTTGGTTACCTTGAGGAGCGCTAACCGCTTTAACAAATGCTTCTTTCATGTTAGAAAGAGGAATTAAATCTTGTGGACGCTTAGGACCAGAAAGATTTGCTTCGATTTCAGAAAGTTCGATTTCGATCACATTTGTATACACTGGCTCAACACTTGGATCAAAGAATAAGCCGTTTTCTTTGCAATATTGTTCAACTACTTGAACTTGTTCTTCATCGCGTCCAGTTAGACGTAAGTAATCAAGTGATTCTTCGTCAATTGGGAAGAATCCGCAAGTTGCTCCGTACTCAGGTGCCATGTTTGCTACCGTTGCACGGTCAGCTAATGGCAATGAAGGAACTCCAGGTCCGAAGAATTCTACGAATTTACCAACAACCCCTGAACTACGTAATACTTGAGTTACTTTTAATGCTAAGTCAGTTGCAGTTGCTCCGTTTGGAAGCTCGCCAGTTAATTTAACCCCAACAACTTCTGGAACTGGGAAATAAGATGGTTGACCAAGCATTCCTGCTTCTGCTTCAATACCACCAACACCCCATCCAAGAACGCCGATACCATTGATCATTGTTGTATGAGAGTCTGTACCTACTAATGTATCTGGATAAGCTTCTAATTCACCATCAGCATTTTTAGAAACAGTAACAACATCAGCAAGGAACTCAAGGTTAACTTGGTGAACAATACCTGTTGCTGGTGGGACTGCACGGTAGTTATTGAATGCTTTTTGAGCCCAGCTTAGGAATTGGTAACGCTCTGCATTACGTTCGAATTCAAGAACCATATTCGCTTCTAAAGAATCAGCTGTACCATATTGGTCAACTTGAACAGAGTGGTCAATAACAAGATCCACAGTTTTTTCTGGATTAATTTTATCAGGATCCCCACCCATATCAGCCATTGCTTTACGTAAAGAAGCAAGGTCTACGACTGCTGGTACACCTGTGAAGTCTTGAAGGATAACACGAGAAGGTTTGAATGGTACATCCACTTCCTTCACTTCGCTTGTTCCCCATTTTGCTAAATTTTCAACATGTTCTTTTGTAATCACGCGTCCGTCATGTTGACGAAGAACGGATTCAAGTAACACTTTAATGGAATAAGGTAACTTTGATACGTTTTTAATTCCTGCATCTTCAAGTGCAGATAGTTTGTAGTAATGATAAGTTTTGCCGTTTAGTTCAAACGAACGACGTGCATTGAAAACATCTTTTGACAAATTTATTACCCCCTTGACTAAATAAACCAAAATGTAAATGAAAGGTCGAAAAGTGTGAACATTCCCATCCATCCTCACTTCTCTTACAATTCTTATGTTAATACAACCAATTACATAAGTAAATAACAAGTAAGTTATAGATTTTGATAAGTTTTTCTTATCAAAAGTTCTTTGAATAATGGAGAATCAACTTCTCATTTATTTTTCCTTTCTATTTCATTATATCAAACCATTTTTGTAATAAAATATTTTTGCATGCAAATTTATGTTTTTATCGGGGAAGCTATTTGTATAAAGGGGAAATTTTAACATTTATTGTTGAAAAATATATTCCCTTGAACAATGCTGCATATGGAGGTGTCAATTTTGGCAAAAAGAAAGGCAAATCATGTGATTCCTGGTGCGAATGCTGCAAGTGCTCAAGGAATGGGTGCAGGATTTAATGAAGAGCTTGCAAATGAGCCGTTAACAGAAGCTCAAAAGCAAAATAATAAGAAGCGTAAGAAAAATCAGTAGTAGTGAAGTAAGCTCATGATTTTAGGTCCCTTAAATGTATAAGGGACCTGTTCTTGTATTTAATCGATATTTACTTCGTTCACCATTTGTTGTAAATCTTGTTGAAATCTTTCTAATTGTGCTCTTTGATGCTCAGAGGCAACTTCTAAAGCATTTTCAATTTGTTGGTATGCTTCATTAACCTCTTGTTTCAAATGCTTTAATTGATGACCATAGCTCGCACTATCACGAACGATCTCATGATAGAGCTCTTGAGCATCCTCCACACCTTGTTGTGCTGCTTGAAATGCTTGTTGCTTATTTTTATTATATGGCATGTACATTCACTCCTTGTTGATTTATGTAAGGTTAAATTGTGCAGTGCAAAAAAAATTATTCAAGAATTATTTGTAAGAATAAAAATAGTGCTGATTAGCATCCTAACTTTGAGGAGGGATAACAATGACTAATAAAAATGATGGAAAAGACATGCGTAAAAACGCACCAAAACAATCTGGACAACCAGAACCTTTAAGCGGCTCAAAAAAGGTGAAAAATCGTAACCATACAAGACAAAAACATAATTCACATCATGATATGTAGAAAAGCTGAAAGTCCTTTTTAACATCGAATTCGCTTGTGCAAGACATTCGATTAGAATACACAAATAAAGCTACAGGTTTTTGGCCTGTAGCTTTCGATTAATTTATCTACTTTATTCGTATTAAACGATCTAATATGATTTCTTCTTCTTCTGTTTCGACCGTTCGTAAATCAATGATTAGTTCATCATTTTGAATACGAGCAACTACGGCTGGCTGTTGTTCCGTTCTTAACTTTTTGGCTAAAGTTTCGGTGGAGAAGTTATCATGTTTTAGTGCAATTACTACGGTAGAAAGTAAAACATCAGGCATCGTTCCCCCACCTACCTGACTATAATCATCTCGTATGGAAACATGATATTGTGGTGCAGTGTTTGTGATACGATTCATCATTTTTTCAGCTCGGTTCAATAATTCTTCTTGATTCCACATCATGTCACGAAATACAGGGATATTCCTTCTTCCTTTCTCCCCTTTTAAGTAATCAAGAAGAGTTCCTTCCAAACCAGCAAGTGTCATTTTGTCGACACGGAGTACTCTGGCTAGCTGATGCTTTTTCAACCTGTCGATCCATTCTTTTTTCCCCGCAATGATTCCTGCTTGTGGACCGCCTAATAGCTTGTCGCCACTGAAAGAAACAAGATCAGCACCCATTTCAATGACTTTTTTTACAACAGGTTCTTCCCCAATGCCATGTTGACTGAAGTCATATAAGAGCCCACTTCCTAAGTCTTCGTAAAAAATTACATCTTCGTGTTTTTTCTTAAGCGCTGCAAGTTTATCTGTTTCAACCGTTTTGGTGAAGCCGATGGTTTTAAAATTGGAGGTATGTACCTTTAAGATCATCTTTGTATTTTCATTAATTGCATTTTCGTAATCGATTAAATGTGTTTTGTTCGTAGTTCCTACTTCTACTAATGTTGCTCCGCTTTCTTCCATTATGGAAGAGATTCTGAAAGAGCCGCCAATTTCAACTAATTGACCTCTTGAGACAATAACTTCCTTTTGGTGTGCAAGTGCTCGCAAAATTAAATAAACCGCAGCTGCATTATTATTTACGATCATTGCACTTTCTGCGCCCGTAAGTATTTTCACTAAAGATTCGACGTGGGAATGTCTCGAGCCCCGTTTCCCCACATCTAATTCGTATTCTAAATTAGAATAGTGTCTTGCTGTCTCAATTACATGATTAATTGCATTTTGACTTAAACGTGATCTTCCTAAGTTTGTATGTAAGATTGTTCCGGTTCCATTGATTACTCTTTTTAAAGTATAGTCAAAGCTGTGTGTCACTTTCTCTTCTAATAGAGTAAACATCTCATCTATAAATACTTTCGTATCTGGCTTAGATCCTGTCCATGTATTGTTTAATAATTGTGTACGTATGTTTTCGATAACATTTCGAAGTTGATTAGTTAGTTCATATTCATCTAGACCAGATTGATCAATTATGTCCAAAAAACGTTGATTTGCTTTCCACTCATGTATTGCTGGAATAAGGCGAAGCCACTCTTTCACAATGAAAACTCCTTTAAATATCGTTCATTTCTATTATACCACGACCTATATTCGAAAAACGATTCCTTTAACACATTAACGCATCGGGGGTCAGACCCCCGATGCGTTAATGTGTTAAAGACTTTCTATTTTTTGAATCATTTCTTGAGTGTTTGGGAATACACCTGTGTCTAACTTGGAATAAATTTTAGTTCCGTTAACCGTTATTTCGAAGGCTCCTCCTGAACTAGGCATTAGTTCTAGCTTTGGAACGTTGGCACGGAAATGGTTAAATAGTTCTTCCGCGAAACTCGCGGCTTTTGGTGCGTAGTTTCACATCATGCAGAATTCGACTTTTACTTCGTACTTATTCATTTCTTCACTCCTAAATTCTTATTTCACGAATATTCTTAATCGTGAATGTATTGATATTTTAGTACAATCATTATTTTTCCGCAAATGATTTGTTTCTATTATGCTTTAAGGACCATTTAAAGATATACTTGTCTATGGAGGTGGTTTTATGAGTGAGCAGGAAAAAATTCGCCTTACCTCATTATCAACGAAAGCAGGCTGAGGCTGTAAAATTGGTCCTGAGGACTTGGCGCAAGTTTTGCGTCTTTTACCAAAGCAAGAAGCTGTTCCAGAATTACTCGTCGGAAACGAAACATCCGACGATGCAGGAGTGTATCAATTAACAGACACGATTGCCTTAATACAAACCGTTGACTATTTTACACCGATTGTCGATGATCCATATATGTTTGGACAAATAGCTGCTGCTAACGCATTAAGTGATGTGTATGCGATGGGCGGAGAGCCGAAAACGGTTCTGAATATCGTTGGCTTCCCGATAAAAAAACTTGGCTCCGAATTATTAGCACAAATCCTAAATGGAGCGGCTGATAAAGTAAAGGAAGCTGGAGCACTAACAGTTGGTGGACATTCGATCGATGATCAAGAGCCGAAATTTGGTTTATCCGTAACAGGGATTGTCCATCCAAAGAAAGTTTGGAAAAATGTCGGTGCACAACCTGGTGATGTTCTTGTTTTAACAAAACCAATTGGTGTTGGAATCTTGACAACCGGAATTAAACGCGGTGCTGTAACGGATGAGCAAGAAAAAGTTGTAACTGAAACAATGGCGATGTTAAATAAAACAGCTGCTGAGTTGTTGAAAAAATATGATCCACATGCCGTTACAGACGTTACAGGATTCGGTTTACTTGGTCATAGTAGTGAAATGGCGCGTGGAAGTGAAGTGAGCTTTGAAATCAACCTTCAGTCGGTTCCTGTTTTAGATGGTACATATGAACTTGCAAAAAATGGTGTCGTGCCTGGCGGTTCAAAATCGAATTTAAAATGGTTGGAGAATGATATCGATTTCAGTATTTTAACTTCTGAAGAGCAATTGGTCCTTTGTGATGCGATCACTTCTGGAGGGCTACTCGTTTCCATGACTGAAGAAGCGGCATTGCATTATGTAGCGGAATTACATGTACATGGATTGGAGCATGCAGCAATCATTGGGAAAGTGATTGAAAAGAAAGAAAAGCTTATTTTTGTTAAGTAAATAACTGCAACAACAAAATCGCTTAGAGTTCACCTCTGAGCGATTTTGATTGCCAATCCTATTTTAATTTAACTGCAAGTTTTTCAAGCATGTCCTTCGTCATTTTAGCTAAATCATATTCAGCTTTGAATCCCCATTCCTCTTTTGCTGCTGTTGCATCAATGGAATTTGGCCAGCTATTGGCAATTCCTTGGCGGATAGGATCAACTTCATAAGAAATTTCAAATCCAGAGATATGCTTTTTAATTTCAGCAGCAATTTCCTCTGGGTCAAAGCTCATCGCAGTGACATTAAATGAATTGCGATGCTTTAGTTTACTCGCATCTGCTTCCATTAAGTTTACAATCGCGTTTAATGCGTCTGGCATATACATCATGTCCATATAAGTACCTTTATCAATATAAGACGTATATCTGCCATTTTTGATTGCTTCATAATAAATATCTACAGCATAATCAGTTGTACCGCCACCAGCTGGTGTGACGTACGAAATCAATCCAGGGAAACGTAACCCACGAGTATCTACTCCGAATTTATAGTAGTAATAATCAGCAAGTAATTCTCCTGCTACTTTGTTTACACCATACATCGTTGTTGGTCGTTGAATCGTATCTTGTGGGGTGTTATCCTTTGGCGTAGTCGGACCGAATGCACCGATTGAGCTTGGTGTGAAAAATTGGCAGCCCAACTCTCTTGCTGTTTCCAGTGCATTCATCAAACCACCCATGTTTAAGTTCCAAGCAAATACTGGCTTTGCTTCAGCAGTTGCTGACAAAAGTGCTGCCATATGAATGATCGTATCCACTTCATATTTCTTTGCTAAGTCGACCATCTTTTGGCCGTCCATTACGTCTAAAATTTCAAAAGGACCAGTATTGGCTGCATCACTTTCATTTTTACGAATGTCTGTCGCTAAAACATTGTCATTTCCATAAATATTACGAAGTGTACCTGTAAGTTCTGATCCGATTTGCCCTAAAGCTCCCGTAATTAAAATCTTTTTCATACATTGCCTCCATGATGTTGTCTTGAAAAATGCTTATCCTAGATAATTTCTAATTCTTTTCCTACTTTTTCATAAATAGCAATTGCTTGATCTAGCATTTCTTTCGTATGTGCAGCAGAAGGCATGTTTCTAACGCGACCAGTACCTTGTGGAACCGTTGGGAAAACAATCGCTTTAGCATAGACACCTTCTTCATATAATCGCTTACTAAATGCCTGCGTCTTTACTTCCTCACCAATAATACATGGCGTAATAGGCGTTTCACTGTCTCCGATATTAAAACCAAGGTCTTTTAGTCCTTTTTTCAAATAGTTTCCGTTTTCCCATAAGCGTTCATTTAACTCCGTGCTTTCCATTAAAATTTCGATTGATCTAATCGATGCAGCGACATCCGCAGGAGTTAATGAAGTAGAGAATAGGAATGGACGGCTACGTACTTTTAACCAGTCGATTAAATCTTTCTTCCCTGCGACATACCCACCAACTACTCCGATTGCTTTAGATAATGTTCCAATTTGGAAGTCAATTTTATCCGATAAACCAAAATGTTTAACGGTACCTGCTCCACTACCTAAAACCCCTGAACCATGAGCATCATCGACATAAGTAATAAGGTCAAACTCCTCGGCGATTTTAACGATTTCAGGAAGTTTAGCAATATCACCATCCATCGAGAAAACACCATCAGTAATGACCATTACTTTGTTGTATTGGCCTGACTCCGTTGCTTCTTTCGCCTTAGCTCTCAAATCCTCCATGTCGGAATGGTTAAAGCGAATAATTTTGGCTCTTGATAAACGACAGCCGTCAATGATGGAAGCATGATTTAATTCATCAGAAAGGATCGCATCATTTTTATCCATAACAGCAGAAATGGCTGCCATATTACAATTGAATCCAGATTGATAGGCGATGGCTGCTTCTGTATGCTTAAATTCGGCTAATTTTTCTTCTAATTTCGTATGTAATTCTAATGTCCCGTTAATGGTACGAACGGCACCTGCACCTACCCCGTACTTCTCAACAGCTTCATTTGCTACTTTTTTTAGTCTTTCGTCCGTAGCTAATCCAAGATAGTTATTGGAAGATAGGTTAATTAATTCTTTTCCTTTAATTTTGATCAATGGTCCATTTGGACTTTCTAGCGGATCGATCTCATTATATAGACCTTTACTTTTAAGATCTTCTAGGTTCTCTGTTAAAAATTGATTTAGTTTCTTTGACATTAATAGATCCTCCTTAAAAAATGTCTGTATAAGAAAAACAGCTGTTCACGTTAAATGGACAGGTGAAAACGTTTTCTTCCTTGTTATAGCAAAGGTTTTCTAAATATACTTTATCATATTTTTAAAAAATGTACATGTGAAATGGACAATTTTTTGATCATTCTTCCCCTATATATAGGTTATCCTAGCCAAGCGAATTTTAATTTTTGGACTCCTAATTCTATTTCGTATTCAGATAAACCACCATATCCAAGCATAATGGTCATTCCATCATCAATCATTGGGTTTAGCCAAAATGTATTTGTTGGATAAACTTTTACTCCAACACTTTCTGCTTTAAAAATCAATTCTTCTGCCGCTTGTCCATGCAATTGAACCAATAGATGTAAACCAGCTTTTTGCCCAATGATGTTTATTTGATGACCAAAATGGTGATTTAAACTATTTAACAGTACTTTATGTTTCATTTGATAGCATTTCCTCATTCGACGAATATGCTTAGCGAATTCACCTTTTTTCATAAATTGGTAAAGAGCTTCTTGGATGATTGGAGAAACAGATTGATTTAGAAAGTGGAATTCATTTTTATATTTTTGCATTATTGTTTTTGGTAGAACGATATAACTAACTCTTGTTGCGGGAAGAAAGGCTTTTGAGAACGTACCTAAATAGATCACCCGCTCTTGGAAGTCCAATGACTTTAAAGAAGGGATTGGTTGCCCAAGATAACGGAATTCACTGTCATAATCGTCTTCGATCAGATAGCTATTTTCTTTTTCCGCCCATTGTAAAAGCTTTTTTCGTTTTGTAATGGACAAAACCATTCCTAACGGGAATTGATGGGACGGCGTCAAATAGAGGGCTTTCGCTCCACTTTTTTCGACTTCATGTATATTTACTCCATCGTCTTCTATTGAAATTGGAATCATTTCGCATTGCTGTCTCTGAAAGACTAAACGTGCACCGTCATAACCAGGGTTTTCAAATGCAACCTTTTGATTAAATAAATGAAGCAATTGTGTAAGGAGGAGAATCGATGCTTGAGTTCCTGCACATAGAAGAATATCCTCTGCTTGACATTCGACTCCTCTAGATTGAAATAAATAAGTGGCAATTTCCTCTCTCAAGCCGATATGGCCCTGTTTGTCACCATAGGAATAATTCGTCACATTGACTAAACACTTTTTCCATTCCTTAATTGGAAATTTGCTTGCATCAATTTCACCATATTGAAAATCAATGTAAGTTTGTTCTTTTTGCGGCAAGACAGGAGAAATTTGCTCTTTTTTCGTAGTTGTTGAAATGAATACATCTTCTATTTCAACAACTATTAACCCACTTTTTGGCTTACTTTCCACATAACCTTCAGCATGCAATTGTTGGTACGCAGTTTCTACAGTGTTACGGCTAATTTTTAAATGAAGCGCCAGCTGTCTGATCGACGGTAATTTACTGTTCATGGGAATACGTTGATTTTCAATTTCATTTTTAAAATATTCATACAGTTGTACATATAAAGGTGTTGATGAATTTTCATCTAAAAAAGGTGTTCGTTCCATATTTTTTCTCCATCTGCCCCTCTTATTTTTAAAAAATCTGTCACTTTTGAATAGGTCAATTATTTTTTAAAATGATTGTAACACGAATAGTAGAAAGGTTGATGAAAAATGATGAGAATGAAAAAACTTGAATGTACGGATCAATTGAAAATTGACTCTTTTTTACAACAAACCGAAACTGGTTATTTAGGGATTTCGTATGAGGATTTCCCTTATGTTGTTCCTTTGAATTATGTTTGGTTTGACGGGAAAATTTATTTTCACGGTGCGACCGAAGGAAAGAAGATGGATATAATAAGGATAAATTCTAATGTTTGTTTTACCGTTAGTGAAAGTTATGGAACGATGGCAGATCCAGTTCCAGCAAAAACGGACACTGCCTATATGAGTGTGATGATTTTTGGAAAAGCTGAGCTATTAACGGATTTATCAAAAGCGACAGAAGTAATGCAGAAAATGTTGGAAAAATATGTGCCAAATTACTATGCACAGTCTTTATCTCCAACCCACGTAGAAAAGTACCGATCGTCTCTAGGGAGTAAAACATCCATTATAGAAATTAAACCAGAAGTCCTCTCAGCGAAAGAAAACCAATTGGTAGAGGATAAACGATTTTATCATGGGCGAAAAGTTGAGCAAGACTCTTGATATAACCGTGATCATGCTGATCTCAGTATAAAAAGGAACATTCGTTCTAGTCTGCCACACAAACCTAAATCTTAAGAAGATTAGGTAACAAGAATGTGGAGGAACCGGCTGGGAAAACAACTAGATTACACAAAAAGCCGGAACAATTGAGAGTTCCGGCTTTTTTATAATTAAAAAATTAAATTTAACAGAAAATATACAAGTGCAGCTAATGTTGCTGAGATTGGTAAGGTAATTACCCATGTTACTAACATTCGTTGGGCTGTTCCCCATTTTACCCCTTTTAAGCGATGTGCAGATCCTACTCCTAAAATCGAGGAAGAAATAACATGTGTTGTACTAACAGGCAAATGAATGTATGTGGCACCGAAAATGATCATTGCTCCTGTTAAATCAGCAGCTACCCCATTAACTGGGCGAATTTTCATGATTTTTCCACCAACCGTTTTGATGATTCTCCATCCACCTACAGAAGTTCCAAGTCCCATGGCAAGTGCACAGGATACTTGAACCCATGTTTGAATATCTGTTGATTGCTGATAATTGTTTGCAATAAGAGCCATCGTAATAATCCCCATTGCTTTTTGCGCATCATTTGTTCCATGTGTATAGGATTGTAATGCAGCAGTAGCGATTTGGACAAATCGAAAATTACGATTCGTTTTCGTTAAATTATTATTTTTAAATACGATCTTAAAAATACTGTATACAATATATCCTGCGACGAAGGCAATGATCGGTGAAAAGATGAGTGCCTGCAATATTTTTAAGAATCCAGCATAATTTAATGAACTGAAACCTGCTGCAGCAATGGCAGCCCCGGCGATTGATCCAATAATCGCATGGGAAGAACTACTCGGTATTCCATAATACCAGGTAATTAAATTCCAGGCGATTCCGGCAATTAACGCAGCTAGAATGACAAGAGATCCGTTTTGCAATGTGAATGGATCCACAATATCTTTTGTAATCGTTTTCGCTACACCTGTAAAGGTCATAGCACCTAGAAAGTTCATGAACGCAGCCATGATGATCGCATGGCGCGGTTTTAAAGCCTTAGTTGAAACTGCAGTGGCAATAGCATTTGCTGTGTCATGGAAACCATTAATAAAGTCAAATACAAGAGCCCCAATGACAACTAAAATCGTAATGATTAATAGAGAGTCCATTTAAATAAGCTCCTTATGCATTCTTCATAATGATCGTTTCAAGAGTGTTTGCCACACCTTGACAATGATCAGCAATTTCTTCAAGGTTTTCATAAATTTCTTTATATTGAATAATGCGAATTGGATCTTTTTCAGTAGCAAATAATTGCTTAATGGATTGCCTTAAGATACCGTCACATTTTGATTCATAGTCTTTAATAATGATCGCATGCTCACGAATTTGGAGTAATTTTTTATTTGTTAATAGTTCAATTGCCTTTTCAATTTCAATAACAGCATTTCGAATGGCATCAACCATTTTTAACATATATTCGTCTGCTTGAATAATCGAATACATTTCAAATAGTGCAGCTGTGTGTTCGAAACCATCAAGAACATCATCCATACTCATCGCTAGATGTAAAATGTCTTCTCTCTCAAGTGGTGTAATAAAGGCGTTGTTTAAATCTTTAATGACTTCATGAACAAAAGAATCGCCTTTCGTTTCATATTCTTTCATTTTTTCGAAAAAGATTTGCAAATCGCTAACATTTTTAAGTTTATAATCAGCGAAGTAATTAGCACCTTCTTTTAAATTAACTGCAATCTCACTTAATAATACTGAAAATTTGTCTTTTTTCTTAAAAGCCATTATTTTGTAACCCCCATTTTTTAACCCAGTAAAATGATTTTTAGCCAAGCTTAACCATTTTATACGAAAAATGTCGAAATTGAAAAGATGTTGATTTAAAAATTTACAAAATCTTAACATTCGCATTTACAATTGCAATATAATTACCTGTATATTGGATTTTTAATCACTAAAAAAGACGGTTATTAACCGTCATATAAAAGTATGTACTATTTTAATTATTTCATTACAGTGCTTGTTAATCCTGAAGTGTCAAACTCCTGTATCGAACGACGTTTGTCATCGTAGAATTCGGTGTATTGCCCATTTGTATATTCATTTATAACCTTTCTCCAAAAGGCTTGTGCAGGGTAGTTGTTGTGGATTTGGGTAATTTGCCATTTTCCTTGAAATAAATCAAAGATTTGTTTTGCCGCGTCTGCACCATATCCTCTCCCATTATATTTTTTTACAACAAAAAACTCATTGATTGAATGCGGCTCATGATCTACACCTGTTTCTACTAGAGCAAATCCGATTAATTCATTTTCTAGTTTTATAAAATATGCATGAAATTGCTCATCTTCCCAATACTTATTTAAATCGAACGGACTGTATGCACCATTCTCTTCTAGTTTAATAGCAGGAATAAACTTACTAAACTCATAAATATAAAACTGCATGATATGATGTAAAATCGCTTCTTGTTCTTTCTTTACTTTTTCGATATTCACGATTACTCCAACTTTCTACTATTAAATTTTACAATTAGTCTATTACATAATTCGCCAGAACTTCCTTTTTCAATTAAACTGTATCTTAGAATAAGAATCAATTATTTTAGTATAAAAAGAAGCCCCAAATAAGCATTAGGGGCACTTGTTTACTATATCCAACTATACATATAATTTGGATCTTCAATATCTACAGCCTTTTGAACGACTTTTAATGGCTTAAATGTATCGATCATGACTGCTAGCTCTAATGTTTCTTTTTTCCCGATGCTCGCCTCTGTTTTTCCAGGATGAGGTCCATGTGGTATTCCACTCGGATGTAAAGTAATGGATTCCAATTGAACCCCTTTACGGCTCATGAAATTCCCTTTAACATAGTAAAGTAGCTCATCACTGTTAACATTGCTATGATAGTACGGAGCAGGGATTGCTTCAGGGTGATAGTCAAATAATCTTGGCACAAAAGAACAGACGACAAAATTATGCCCCTCAAATGTTTGGTGGACTGGTGGTGGTTGATGGATTCGTCCCGTAATTGGCTCGAAATCCTCAATATTAAAGGCCCAAGGATATAAATAACCATCCCAGCCGACAACATCAAAAGGATGATGGCCTAATACATGCGAATGCAGCGCTCCTCTTGATTTTGTAATGACTTCGAACTCACCTTGTTCGTCTATCGTTGTTAAGCTTTCTGGACCGCGAATATCGCGTTCACAAAATGGACTATGCTCTAATAACTGGCCATATTCATTCCGATATCTTCTTGGAGTAGTGATTTGGCTAAATGATTCGATGAATAAAATTTTCGTCATTTCATTCGCATCAGGTATTACTTTATATATGGTACCAATTGGAATAATAATATAGTCACCTGGTCGATACGTAATGATACCAAACATCGTTTCAATCTTTCCTGTTCCATAATGGATAAAAAGCATTTCATCGCCATCGCCATTACGATAGAAAGTTTTCATTTCTTTATCAACATGGATGGTTCCAATTAATAAATCACTATTCCCTAACAAATATTGTCTCGCTTCTAACGCATCACCTTTCTCCGAAATTTTCGTAGTCATCAAATGACGATGGTTTAATGGCTGTTGATCTTCATAAACAGGTAAATAACTACCGATATATTCTGATTTTACTACCTCTGTAGGCATATAGTGATGGTATAAAATCGATTGTGTACCTGAGAACCCTTTTGTTCCCATTACCTGTTCTCTAAATAGAGATCCATCTTCCTTTTTAAACATGGTGTGACGTTTTCGAGGAATTTCCCCCAAATGACGATAGTACATTTTCTCACCCTTCCGCAATCTTGTTTCGTAAAACTCCTAATTTTTCAATCTCTAATTCTACTAAATCTCCAGGTTCAAGCCAGCTATGAACCTCCTGACCTAATTCAAGAATGCATCCTGAACCTACCGTACCTGAACCAATGATTTCCCCAGGAAAAAGAGTCACTCCGTCTGATGCACGCTCAATCATTTCACCGAAAGAATAGAATAGATCCTTCATATTTCCTTCCGATAAAAGAACTCCGTTCACTTTGGCAGTCATATTTATGTTAAAACCTTTGCCACTGATCGCATCAAGAAGTTCGTCTTTTGTTAAAATATATGGACCAATCGAAGTAGCAAAATCCTTCCCCTTAGCAGGTCCGAGACCAACTAACATCTCTTTTCTTTGGAGGTCTCGTGCACTCCAATCGTTCAAAATACAGTAGCCAAAAATATAATCATCCGCCTGATCTCTAAGGATATCTCTGCCTTCTTTTCCAATAATACAGGCGATTTCTAATTCGTAGTCTAACCAGTAACATTGTTTTGGGCGTTCAATTAGTTCCTCTGGCCCCTTCATCACAAGATGATTGGAAAAATAAAAAACGGGAATCTCATACCATTCAGGAATCATTTCTAGTCCACGATTGCTACGAGCAGTTTTCACATGCTGCTCAAATGCGTAAAAGTCTCGGAAACTTCGAGGATTTGGTAATGGAGCCATTAATTTAACTTCCGAAAGTGAATAGACGCCTTTATCTTGATTTGTATAATTTTCTATCACACTTAATATAGGTAAGAATGTCTCATATGACTCAATGATTTCCAGCATATTGTTTGGTAGAACACCATTACTCGCAATAGCTACATCAACAACATATTCGGTACCAACTAAAATGCCAGCACGCTTTTTTTGTTCATTATTCTCAAATGTCACAAATTTCATCAGACTACTCCTATTTCTTTCGAATTAATTCAAAAGTATCAGCTAACGGTTTCGTATACATTTGTCCAGCTAAGCGCCCGACTGGTAATAATTTTTCCGATAAAATACGACCTTTATCATAGAGTTCATCCATTATATGAACATGGACTACTTTACCGATGACAAGACTTCCTGCTCCTGGATGGCTTCCAAAATCCAATAATTCAAATAATTCACATTCCAACTGGACTTTTGATTCCCCGATCCGCGGTGCTTTTACTTGAACGCTATTCATCTTAGTAAGTCCTGAAAATTCAAACTCATCAATTTCATTTGGTAACTCTTTTGCACAATCATTCATTTTTTCCACAAAATCTTCACTTACGATATTAATAACAAACTCTTTCGTCTTTTCAATATTAACTAATGTATCTTTCTTAGCCCCATCTGTTCCGCGCCGCATGGGTGAAAAGCAGACAAGCAAAGGGTCTGCACAAATCGCCGTAAAAAAACTAAATGGTGCTGCATTAGCAATTCCATTTTCATCTATAGTGCTTACGAAAGCAATTGGCCGAGGTAATATCGAGCCTACTAATAGTTTATACGCTTCTTTCCAATCAAGAGAGGCTGGATTGATTTCCATTATTCATTACCGCCTTTTTGTTATAAAAGTGTTCAAAGACTTGGAGTATTTGATCTTGGTCTTCGTGGGTTCCAAGCGTCATTCTCATGCAGCCATTATATTCTGGAAACGGGAAAAATCGTACAACAAGACCTTGCCGCAGTAAGGCTTCATTTAAATCTTCCGGACTTTCTAGGTTATAAATAAATAAGAAATTGGTTTGAGAAGGAAAAAAAGAAATATTCATATCAGTTAACGAAGAAGATAAATAATTTCTTTCAATGGCATTTTTATCTTTGCAAGCCTGGACAAAAGCTTGATCCTTTAATGCGGCAATAGCGGCATTTTGGGCAAACTGGTTCACGTTAAAGACTTCTTTTACCTTCACTAGTTGTTCTCGAACGGATGGATGCATGATTCCATAGCCGACACGAAGCGCAGCGAGTCCATACACTTTTGAAAAGGTTCTTAGTATAACTAAGTTTGAATATTTAGCTAATAAGGAGATCGAGTCCACCTTATGTTCATCTGCCATATACTCATCGTAAGCCTCATCAAGCACAATCAGAATATGTGATGGAATCTTTCCAATAAATTCCTTTAATTGAAGCGGATCCACACAAGTCCCCGTTGGGTTGTTAGGATTACAAATAAAAATCATCTTTGTTTGTTCGCTAATGGCTTCAAACATTCCTTGAAGATCATGCGTACCTTCAACTAATGGCACAAATTTAGATGTACCACCTTCAATCATGACATTTGATTTATAAATTGGGAATGTGATATCAGCCATGATTGCTTCATCTCCATTGGAGATGAACGCTCTTGTTAGCAGCCGTATAAGCTCTTCGGAACCATTACCGATAAGAAGGTTCTCACTTGATACTTTAAGATGTATGGATAGTTGTTGACATAAATTCCCCGTTGCTCCATCCGGATAAATCTGTAATGAATGAATGGAATTTCTTAACTCTTCTTCGACCATTGGTGAAAAACCGTACACATTTTCGTTATCCGACATTTTTCGAAGGAACGGTGGTTTGTATTCATTTTGAATATCTTCTAATGTTTTACCTAATGGATATGGCTTAATTTGTTCAATTTCTCTTTTTGCTTTTACGTTCATCACTACACCTCAGATAGGGGAGGAAAAAATTCCTCCCTTTTGTAATTGTCTAGCTCCAGCGCCTAGCCCCGACGTACAGGAAGTACTAGTGTCGACAATGCGACAGGACGTCGCGTTTTTGTCGACCTCGAGGTCAAATGTTCGCCACCCAAAAAGTCAAAGAACGACTTTCCGGGTGGATAAGCATTTGCTTAGCAAACCAAAGAACGGTTTGCATAAGTGCGACTAGGTCTCTGGCTTCGCTACTCTTGCCAATCGACCAGTCTTCTTTATCGGGGCTGCAAGGCGCTTCCGCTTTTCTTATTTACAGATTTCCACGTCTTTCCTGTTCACGTTCAATGGATTCAAATAGTGCTTTGAAGTTTCCTTCTCCAAATCCTCTTGCCCCTTTACGTTGGATGACTTCCACAAATAAGGTTGGTCTATCAACGATTGGTTTTGTGAAAATTTGTAGTAAGTAGCCTTCGTCATCACGGTCTACTAAAATATTGAGCTCTCGAATTTTATCAATTTCTTCGTCAATTTTTCCAACACGTTCTGATAACATTTCATAATAAGAGTCTGGCGTAGATAAGAATTCAACGCCATTATCACGAAGAATACGAACCGTTTCAATAATATCCTCTGTTAAGATGGCAAGATGTTGCACACCAGCCCCGTTATAAAACTCAAGGTATTCTTGAATTTGTGATTTTCTTTTTCCTTCAGCTGGTTCGTTAATTGGGAATTTAATTCTACCGCCATTGTACATAACCTTAGACATTAACGCCGAATACTCGGTTGTAATGTCTTTATCAGTAAAATGCTTCATTTCTTTGAAGCCCATTACATTGGCGTAGTAGTCTACCCATTCAGGCATGCTTTCTACGTTTCCAACTACATGATCCACGGCAATAAAGCCTGCATCATGAATAGGCATAGAATAGCCTTCAATTGGTTCAAATCCAGGCATGAAAGCGCCTTTATAGTCTTTTCTTTCCACTAGTGTATGGACCGTGTCTCCGTAAGTCCCGATAACTGCTTTTTTAACAGTTCCATGTTCGTCCTTCAGTTCGTAAGGTGGTGTAATCGCAATCGCACCTCTAGAAACCGCTTCATGGTATGCTTTTTCTACATCATCAAACAATAAGGCGATATCTTTCACGCCATCACCATGTAATTTGACGAATTGTGAAATTCTCGTATCTTCTTTTAACGATCCAGTAATGACAAGACGGATTTTACGTTGTTGAAGAACATAAGATACAGTTTCACGATTACCTGTTTCTAATCCAGAGTACGCTACTGGTTTAAATCCGAATGCTGTACAGAAATAGTGACATGCTTGCTTTGCATTTCCTGTATAAATTTCTAAATAATCGACATCCTTAACTGGGAAAAAATCCTCAACTTTTTGATTCGTTACATTTGCTTGTTCTTTCATTTTTATTTCCTCCTTAAATTTTATATAGTTACTTTATTTTGAATCTTTTTTGGTGGAATATGGACGGCCATATCTTTAAGTGATTCGACTGCTTCTAATAATCCTTCGTTTATACTTGGATGTGGATATAGAGGGAATGTTAAATCTTCTTCCCTTGCAACCATTTCTAAAGAAAGAATGCCACTTGAAATGAGCTCAATGGCTCCTTCCCCCATCATATGAATGCCTAATATTGTTTCGTTTTCGGCATCAGATATGACCTTTATAAAACCTTCTTTCTTTCCTAAAAGTGTCGCATATCCATTACTTGCTAATGGAAACTGGGCTATATTTACTTTCAGTCCTTGTTCTATAGCATATTCTTCCGATATGCCAACTGTGGCTATCTGTGGTTGAAAATGGACAATTTTTGGTAGAAAGAAAGGATCAAACTCTGCTAACTTACCTGCGATGGATTCTGCTGCTACTTTCCCTTGTTTTATTGCCTTTACAGCAAGTGCCGGTCCTTCTGTAACATCACCTACTGCATAAATCGTGGCTAACGATGATTGACATTGTTTGTCTGTTACGATGAACCCATGTTTATCTAAGATGACTCCAATTTTTTCTAAACCTAATTGCTTCGTATTGGGAACGGTGTTTGTTGCTAGTAGTAAATGAGTTCCAGAGACACTTACTTTTTCGTCAAGGGTAGTTATTTCCACCTGTATCACATCATTTAAACGTTGCACGCCTGTTAATTGGACATTTTTAATCAATTTGATTTTCTTTTTCTTCAATATTCTTTTGACTTCTTTTTCAATGGAAGGATCGAAACCGAAGTCTTCCTTGTCTAGTAAAATTGTTACCTCTGACCCAAAGGTATGAAAAGAACTAGCCATTTCCAGCGCCATTTCATTATGACCATAAATCAATAGATGACCAGGAATTTCCGTCATGTCTAAAATCATTTTTGAATTAAAAATCTTATCACCATTTGGAATAATCCCATTGATCTCTTCTGGAATGCTACCTGTAGCGATGACGGCTTGATTAAATTTGAAAACCTCAAAGTGATCTCCTGAGTCAATCCCAATTCTGTCATCACTTAGAAAATAAGCATTACCGTGGACCATTTCAACTTTATTTGCTTGGACGAGAGCCTTGACCCCATTTTTCAGTTGATCCATTACTTTTCGTTGATAGTTTCTTAATTTTTCATAATGAAAGATTGGATTAGCGTCACCAATTCCCATTTCTTCACTATCTTTGAACAAATTTATTCTCGCTGCTGCTGTAGTGAGAATTTTAGAAGGAATACAGCCTTCGTTTAAGCAAACTCCACCGAGTTCATTCTTCTCGATGAGGGTTACTTTTTTCCCAAGTTGGGCTGCACGAATGGCTGCGTGGTACCCTCCAGGTCCTCCACCGATGATGACAATATCCTTTTCATGAGCTAGTTCACCAACTACCATTAAATCAACTCCAATAACATGAGTTTCGGGTTTTCGATGAACTCTGTTAGTCTATTTGTGAAGGCAACAGCTGTTGCTCCATCAGCTACTCGGTGGTCAAAGGACATGGATATGTTCATCATTGGACGTATGACAATCTCATCAAGTTCGGTAACAACGGCTCTTTTCTTCGTTTTATGAAACGATACGAGTGCCACTTCAGGATGTTGAATAATCGGTGTTGCCCCTATACTTCCACCTAATGGACCAACATTACTGATGGTAAAAGTCCCGCCAGTAATATCCTTCATTGTTAGTTGGTTTTGTAGAGCTTTTTCAGTTAGATCTTTTAATTCTTTATGGATGATGGTGATCGTTTTTTGTTCGACGTTACGGATAACAGGAACCATTAAACCATCTGGAGTATCGACTGCAACCCCGATATGATGTTCGTTTATTAAATGAATGTTTTCTTTCTCTTCATTTAATTGTGCGTTAAAAATAGGAAACTCTTTTAAACTAAGTGATAAAGCTTTTATGAAAAAGGCTGTTGCGGTAATAGAACGATTCATTTGTTTTAATTCACTGCGAAATTCAAGCAATTGACTGACATCGATCTCTTCAAAATGTGTACAATGAGCAATGGTTTGTAAGGAATGAACCATTTTTTTAGCGATTTGCTTACGCTTCCCTCTAAAAGGTAAAATGTCTCCTTGTATCGTTGTAGTTTCCTTGCTCTCGATTTTTTCTATAACGTTTGGTCGTTCCATTTGGATTTGTTTTTCGACTACTTTTGATTTTGAGTCAACGAAACGATAGACATCTTCGTCAGTAATGCGACCACCTGGACCTGTTCCTATAATTTCTTCAATAAGGACGCCTTTTTCCCTGGCAATTTTCCGGGTAAAGGGTGACGCCAGAATGCGAAGATTCATTTTACTAGTTTCTGAGGGTTCATTTGCTTCTTTTTCTAATATGAGTAAGGTTGAACCTACAAGAATATTTTCTCCAGCGACTGCTTTTAACTCTTTTATTACACCAGAAGCTGGTGCTGGAATTTCTGCTGTCATTTTATCCGTCTGGACTTCGACGAGAGGCTGATCAGCTTTGACAAAATCTCCTGGCTTTACAAAAAAGCAATTGATTGTCGCTTCGGTCATCCCTTCACCAATGTCACTAAGCTTAATTTCCATCACATCACCTCCTTAGAACTTCATTACTTTTTCAATTGCTTGGATGACCCTCTGTGGAGTTGGTAAGTAATGATCCTCAAATCCGAAATAGGGAACAGGTGCATCAAATCCAGTTACTCTTTCCGCCGGTGCTTTTTGGTAAAGAAACGAGGTGTCATTAATGATTGAAATGATGTCATTTCCTACACCACCTGTTGCGTGTGCTTCGTGGACAATGACCGTTCTTCCTGTTTTCTGAACGGATTCAGCTATGAGCTCATGATCTAAAGGATAGAGGGTCCGAAGATCAAGCACATCACAATGTACTCCTTTTTCCTTCATTTGATCGGCGGCTTTTAGTGCTACAGGTACCATTGCCCCCCACGAAATGATTGTGACATCTTCACCTTCCTTTAGTCGTTTACCTTTACCGATTTCTACTGTGTACTTTCCTTCTGGAACCTCAACACGTGTGGAACGGTAACTTCGCATTGGTTCTAAGAAAAGAACTGGGTCCGGGTCCTCGATTGCTGCAATGAGAAGCCCTTTTGCATCATATGGATTGGATGGACAAACGACCTTAATACCAGGCATGTGAGTGAATATGGCTTCCGTGCTATCACAATGAATCTCAGGTGCACGGACTCCAGCTCCATAAGGTGCACGGATAACCATCGGAACGGTGTAATGTCCCATTGTTCTCATTCGTAGTCTTGAAGCATGTGTCATAATTTGTTCATATGCTGGGTATATAAAACCTAAAAATTGAATTTCGATGACGGGAAGAAAACCATTAACGGCCATTCCTATCGCAGCCCCAACAAATCCTGCCTCACTTAGAGGTGTATCTAGGACTCGAGCTTCGCCATATTTTTCTTGAAGTCCATCTGTCGCCCGAAAGACACCGCCGTTTTTGCCAATATCTTCTCCTAATAGAATGACTTGCTCGTTCTCCTTGAGCATGCAATCCATGGCATCATTGATGGCTTGAACGAGAGTAAGTGTTTTCGTTTCTACCATAGAATTCATCATGGATTCACCCCTATTAATCTCAAATAATCTTCTTTTTGTTTTTGAATTCCCCAAGTCGGTTCGGCAAATACATGATCAAATATGTCTGCCGGATTTGCTGCTGGAAAGTTCTCCATTTCTTCGACAGCTAAATCAATTTCTCTTTGGGACTTTTCTTCGATTTCTTCGATCCATTTTTCATCATATATCCCTTCATTCCTCATGAATCTCTCAAGACGTAATAATGGATCGGTCGTATTCCTGCGGCTTTGACTACTCATTTGATCTCTATACTTAGAAGGATCATCAGCTGTTGTATGGGCACCGTATCTCCAGGTGATCGCTTCGATTAACGTTGGCCCTAGCCCATTTCTTGCTCTTTCAAGTGCTTTTAGCGTCTCAAAATATACAGCAAATACGTCATTCCCATCGATTCTAACCCCTGGAATATTGTACGCTAGTGCTTTCTGTGCAATTGTTTCACTACTCATTTGCTTATTGATCGGGACTGAAATCGCGTATCCGTTATTTTGATTAAAAAGGACAACAGGAGCTTTCATGACACTTGCGAAATTGATTCCTTCGTGAAAGTCACCTTCTGACGTGGCGCCATCTCCAAAATAAACGATAGCCGCATTTTTAGTCCCTTTTCGTTTTTCCGCATAAGCTGCACCGGCAGCATGAGGAATTTGGGTGGCAATCGGGATCGCTGGAGGGAATATTTTTTTCCCGCCAGGAGGAATGCATCCCTCATTTCGACCATTCCAAAACAACAAAATATTGCGTAAGGAGTGTCCGAAGGTCATCGCTGCTCCGTGGTCACGATACGTTGGGAATAACCAGTCATCCTTTTGTAAGGCTAATGCACTTCCGACCTGTGAAGCCTCTTGCCCTTCAAATGGTGCATATGTACCAATTCGGCCTTGACGCTGAAGACTGATTGCTTTTCGATCAAATGTTCGGATTCGAAGGCAGTGTTGATAGAAATTCAGCGTCATTTCATCAGTAATTTTTGATCGAACATTGTTGTTTTGTATATGTCCACTTTCATCTAGTACTTGTAAAATGGGGAAATTTTCAATCACTTTATCACTCCTTAGATGCTTTACTTACGTTCTAACTGACCATTTAGGACGCTTCATATGTGAGAAAAAGCTGTTTCGACGAGTCCTTGTTTCGATTCTGTTTTCACAAAATGAATTCGCTGCTTCAATCGTTGTGATTCCAGCATCAGCTGCATGCTTATAAATATCCAGTAAGGAATTGTAAATCGCTTTTGTTTGTCTCATGACACGATCTTTATTTGGTGTATACAGTTCATCAGCCACTTGAATTAATCCGCCTGCGTTGACAATATAATCCGGAGCATACATGATTCCTTTTTCGTGAAGAATTTTTCCATGTCTCATTTCTAGTAATTGATTGTTAGCTGAGCCAACGACTGCTTTTACATGGAGTTGATCAATCGTGTCGTCATTAATGATTCCACCCATAGCGCATGGGATAAATACATCGGCTGGACAGCTATAAATTTCATCACTTGAAACAACTTTAATTCCTGCACCGATTTCTTTTGCTTTAGCTACAAGTTGATCAATGGCGGCTTGATTAATATCAGTAACAAAAAGGTCTGCACCTTCTTCTAATAAACGTTCTGCTACTTTGTATCCCACTTTTCCAAGTCCTTGAATCGAGTAGCTTCGGTTTGCTAAGTCCGTTGTTCCCCACTGGAATTGACTAGTTGCTTGAATTCCGTATATGACTCCTTGAGCCGTTGGAATCGAAGAATCTCCACTTCCTCCATAAGCTTCATCTACTCCGACAATACAATTCGTTTCTTTTAAGGCATGAACGAAGTCATCAGGACTAGTTCCCATGTCTGTTCCTGTATAGAAGCGACCATTTAGTGATTCGACAAATTGACCGAAAGCTCGGAATAGCTCTGGGCTTTTGTCTTTTGAAGGATCTCCGATAATAACTGCTTTCCCACCACCAAAGTCAACATCAGCAGCTGCGCACTTATAAGTCATCCCTTTTGATAATCGCAATACATCTTCTAAAGCGGCCTCTTCATTTTTATATGGAAACATGCGGCAGCCCCCTAAGGCTGGACCAAGTCTCGTACTATGGATCGCAATAATCGCTCTCAATCCAGTCGTCTCATCATTACAAAACACAACCTGCTCATGCTCGCGAATCTTCTCAAATACATTCATGAAAAACCCTCCTAAAAAATAATAGCGCTTTCATCCTTTAAAGTAGCGGGGGTCAGTCCCCCGTCGCTTTAACGCGATGGGGGACTGACCCCCACCACTTCACCGCTTTAAAGGATGTAATTCTTCTTTACACAAAAAAACCAACCTCATGGAGGTCGTTCGTTTAAGATGGACTGGAATGCTTTGTAAGCATTTCCATAATTTTTTGTTTTGGAACGATTACTTGTTTTACTTCGCCAATGCCGACTAACTCTGATTCTCGAAATACAGATACCTTTGTTACTACTATATTTCGGTTATATTCGATTAATTCGGCCTTGATTGTAAGTTGTGATCCTTCAGGTGATGCGGCGATATGCTTTGCTGAAACGGCTCCACCCATTCCTTCTTCATGATCCTCTAAATAAGGCAGAATGATTTTACGAGAAGCCCATTCCATGTGGTATATCATCGAAACAGTGGAGTAAGCAGGATGAACCACATTACCTTCGAATTGGGCAAACATATTTGGAGTTACTTTTGTGTAAATCGTTTCTGTTTGACCTACTTCTAATCCTGGTTTCATCCTAAACCCTCCCAACCCGCCATTATGATAATAACGCTCTGTCGTTCGTCATTTTTGACCCGCGTATCCGTTGAAACTCAACTAGCAAATCATCAATACTTAATTTTTCTTTTGCTGCTTCATCTACTTCTAAAATAATTTGACCTTTGTCCATCATAATGAGACGATTTCCTAAATCAATGGCTTGCTGCATATTATGAGTAACCATTAAAGTAGTTAAACTGTATTTGGCTACAATTTCTTTAGTGAGCTGTGTAATTAGCTCGGCACGAGAAGGATCAAGGGCAGCTGTATGCTCATCTAGTAACAAAATTGCGGGTTCAGTAAAAGTGGCCATTAATAGAGAAAGTGCTTGTCGTTCTCCACCCGAAAGCAAACCAACTTTTGCACTCAAACGATTTTCTAGTCCTAAATGAAGTGATTCTAATACTTCACGGAAATAATCCCTTCTAACCTTCGTCACACCCCACCGTAATGTCCGTTGTTTATTCCTTGAGTAAGCCATCGCTAAATTTTCTTCAATTGTCATTGATGGTGCGGTTCCTGCCATCGGATCTTGAAAAACGCGTCCAATGAGTTTCGCTCGTTTGTATTCAGATAAATAAGTAACCTTTTGTCCATTTAAAAAGATGGACCCTATATCGGGCTGGAGGACACCGGAAATCATATTCATTAAAGTGGATTTCCCTGCCCCATTACTTCCAATCACCGTTACAAAATCACCTTTTTTCAAGGAGAGACTTACATGATCTAGGGCGACTTTTTCATCGGGGGTTCCTTCATTGAAAACTTTATGAATATTATTTAAGTTCAGCATTGGCATCCCCCTCCCGATTAGATGTAGCACTATTAATATGTAATTGTCCTTTTCGGCGTAAAGCTTTACGTTTTCGCTCACGGTAAGAATCCATTATTTTTGGCATGATTAAAGCGATAATGACGATCGTAGCGGTAATTAATTTCATATCACCTGGTTTAAGGAAATCAACACGTAAAGCCATCGATACGACAATCCGATAAATAATCGCTCCACCAATGACTGCTAATGTCGTACGGGCAATGGATTTCGTACCGAAAAGTGCTTCCCCAATGATGACAGAGGCTAATCCGATAATGATCATTCCGATCCCCATTCCAACATCTGCAAATCCTCCTTGTTGAGCGATAATCGCTCCAGAGAAAGCAACCATTGCATTTGATATTCCTAATCCGATGATGATCAAAATATTCGTATTTGCTGAAAAGCTACGAATCATCCGTTTATTATCACCAGTCGCTCTCAATGCAAGCCCCACTTCCGTCTTTAAAAATGCATCTGTCAAAAACTTAATCACAAAGGTGACGATAATCATAAAGAACAAAATTCCCCATGTTTTTGGGAGATAATCACCAAGACCAACGGCAATAAGTCCTTTGTTTAAAAATGGATCGATGCCTGTTTTCGCCCACACTTCTTGCACTTTCGTTAACGCTGTTTCTTGATTAAGTAGTGGAATATTGGATCTCCCCATAATTCGAAGATTAATAGAATATAAGGCGATCATCATGAGTATTCCTGACAGTAACGCGTTAATTTTTCCTAAAGTATGAATGATACCCGTTATGCAACCGGCAAGAAATCCAACCACTAGGGCACATACCGTTGCTAAAAACGGATTTACTCCCGAAATAATTAGAACAGCTGAAACGGCTGCACCTGTTACAAAACTTCCATCAACCGTTAAATCCGGAAAATCTAATATTCGAAATGATAAATATACACCGAGTGCCATAATCGCGTAGATGATGCCTGATTCAAATGATCCGAATATAGCAGTAAACAACTGGCCTCATCCTTTCTGCGAGAATTTATTATGTAAGGAACATAGGTGGATTACAACCTATGTTCCTTCGTTCCATTTTTATTCGCCTTCGAAAAACTCTACTTTTCCTTCCCACTCAGATTTAATTTCAACACCTTGTGCTTCAGCCGCTTTTTTATTGATGACCATTGTTAAAGTTTTCGGTAATTCTACAGGGATTTCAGAAGCTTTCTTCTCGCCTTTTAAAATTTTCGCTGCCATTAAACCTGTATCATAGCCAAGATCAAAGTATTGGAATCCGCTTGCTGCAACTGCACCCTTCTTCATTGAATCCAGCTCACCAACAAATAATGGGATTTTTTTATCATTTGCTACGCCAATGACGGCCTCTAATGCCGAAACGACCGTATTGTCAGTTGGAATATAAATCGCATCCACACGTCCAATTAATGATTCAGTTGCTTGTTTTACCTCAGCAGATGTAGAAACAGAAGCTTTTTCCAATGAAGCTCCATTTGCTTTAGCTAATTCTTCAACCGCTTTCACTTGAACCTCCGAATTTTGTTCTCCAGAGTTATAAACAACACCAATTTTCTTGGCCCCAATTTCATTTGTAATAAAATCTATCGTTGTTTTTGTTGCGTCAGGGTGATTATCCGTTGTTCCTGTTATATTGTCTCCAGGCTCATCGAAAGATTTTACCAAACCAGCTCCAATTGGATCTGTTACTGAAGTAAAAAGGATCGGAATCTCTTTCGTTTCTTGTAAAGCACTTACCGCACTAGGAGTGGCATTAGCAAAAATCAAATCCACTTTATCCCCGACAAATTTTTCGGCAATCGGCTTTGTATTGTTCATATCAAATTGTGCATCTTGCATATCGAAGGTTACATTATCCCCTTCTTTAAAGCCTTGGTCCTCAAGTGCTTTAATAAAGCCTTCTGTTGCAGCATCCAATGAAGGATGGGCACCGAATTGGGTGAGTCCGATTTTGTACTGCTTTTTCTCGTCATCTTTCGGCTTTTCACTTGTAGTGTTGGTGCTGTTACTTCCACAACCAGCTAGCAGCAACATTCCCGCTAAAGCAAAAGATAGAGCATGAAACTTCTTTTTCATCTACTTTCCCCCTCAAAAATAAATGTCTTTATTTCTTTATTGGATTTTTGCTGAAAAAATGCTCATTTCTGTAATCGTTCTCAAAACCAATATGATATTTACTATTAACACCGTAAATATAACGTTATACTATCATTTTATTGTCGTAAAAGTCAATAATATTCTAAAAATTTAGCATAATTAAAAAACTCATTTTTTACAATAAAAAAAGCGTACAATGTTTCGACAAAGTACGCGTTAGTTAAGTTAATAGAATAATTGAACAGCTTTTTGCAGTTCTTGCTTGGCATCCCGCATCATCGTATCTAGTAGCTGTTTAACTGTAGGAATATCCCCTAATAATCCTGCAATTTGGCCTGCGTTCATGAAACCCTCTTCATCATTTCCTCCAAATGCTCCACGTTTATGATGATCCTCTGAAGTGAGTTGCAGATATTCTATCTCAGACATTCCGACATGCTCCATTTTTAATAGTTTTAAAGAATAAGGAGACTGGAGGAGGCGACGAATTTTTCCAACAGAGCGTCCGACAATCACTGTGCTCGTATCATCAGAGGATAGAAGTTTTTCCTTATATGTAGGATGAAATGGTGCTTCCTGAGTGGCAATGAATCTTGTTCCCATTTGAACACCACTAGCACCTAAAGTAAGCATTGCAGCAAGTCCTCTTCCATCTGCGATCCCACCTGCAGCAACTACTGGTATTTGGACGGCATTCACAATCTGAGGAATAAGCGTTAAAGTAGTTGTTTCATATGGCGAGTTAATCCCCGCAGCCTCATATCCTTCAGCAACCACAACATCCACACCAGCAGCTTCCGCCTTCAATGCATGTTTCACAGATGCGACAACAACAATCACTTTAATATTATGTTCATGCAGTTTTTTGATAAATGGAGCTGGATTACCTGCTGACAATGACACAATTGGAATTTGATAATTTATGACAAGTGAAAGCATTTCTTTTAAAAAAGGTGTCACACTAATGGGGATATTGATAGCAAATGGCTTATTCGTTAATTTTTTCGTTTCGATGATGATTTCTTCTACTTCATCTGGGGACATCGTGCCCACGCCTATTGTTCCTAGTCCACCAGCCTCTGAGACGGCAGCAGTGAGAGGTGCATTACTAATATTCCCCATTCCACCTTGAATGATTGGATATTGTATGTTTAATAGTTTAGTAAGTTGATGCACAAAAATTCCCCCTTCGTTAAGTAAATGTTATATTATTTGTTAATTTTAAACAACAGGAAAAGTGCAAACGCTTTGATTAGCCCCGACAAGCAAATGCTTCGCCAGCCACAAAGTCGTTCTTTGACTTTTTGGCTGGCGAAACATTTGACCTCGAGTTCGACAATAACGCGACGTCCTGTCGCATTGTCGACACTAGTACATCATATACGTCAGGGCTAGGACGCTTGCGCTTGACAACAAAAAAAGAGCATCCCTATAGGATGCGGTAGTAGAATTCTATTCAAGTATATATGGATGGTCCATAACATCGTAATCTTCATCTTTTAAATCCAGTTCATTTCCCTCTTGAAAAACAGCTTCGAAAAAGCGTAGGGCTGGTTCAGCTAATTCTTTATAATATTCACTAAAGAGGGCTGCCGCATGTCCGCCTAACCATTGTTCGGGAAGAAGTTCTTCAGGTAATCCTGGGTCAACGAATAAAAATTTCCGATATTCGTGAACAAGCTTTGTTCTTTCCACAAAACATTCCGCGTCTGTCATTTGCCCCTTTTGGATTTTGTTTCGGTCGATAACATATTTTTGTGAATACTCGCCAATGAATTCCTGATATTTTAGATTGATTTCTTCTAAATTCCAGCTTTTTTCAACAATATTTTTATTTTGATGCGGACCTTTATATTCGGCAATAAAGAAATCGACATATGGCTCAATTTCGTATTTTTCGATTAAATCTTGTATTGTATTTTCTAATTTGTTAGCGGAAATCCAGCAACTGTTTGACATTGTTCCAAATCCACTCCAAACAAGTTCCTTTCGAAGTTCATCTCGGACGTTACGAATCTCCTCTGGAATCGTGTACATAAAGATTCGCCATTTGCCGTCCCATTTCTCCTGCTTCAACTTAAAAATCCGCTGTGCGGCTTCTTCAATTCTTTTTACGCCACGATCAGTTAAAGAATAATAGCTTTTGTTTCCGATCTTTTCCCCTTGGACCCAGCCTTGCTTATTCATTCTTGATATGGCTGCCCGAACGGCTTGATCATTATGACCAAATTCATTTAAAAATTTTATTAAACTGCCTATCCAAATTTTATTTCCATAATGAGAAATATAATCTCCATATAATGTAAAAACCATTGACCTTGTATTCACAATTGTATTCATCCCTTTTCTTTCACACTTAAATATTATTTTACTAAATTAAATAGAAAAGCGGAAGCGCCCGTTTAGCAACGTATGGACTGGTGCGCTCCGTATGAGATAAAGGAAACACGAAGAGCGTAAGCGATTCGATGTTGACTTATCGTAAGGAGGAGAGGGACAGTACACTAGTTGCTGGGCGCTGAAGCTAGACAATTTCTATGTCTATTTTCCTGTGAATACGGGTTTTCTTTTTTCATTAAAGGCAGTAAGTGCTTCCAATCGATCTCTTGTTGGTATAGTCATTTCATACGCTTGAGCTTCAATGTCTAGGCCAGCGGAGATATCAACATTTGCTCCTTGGTTGATCGCATATTTCGCTTGCTTTACAGCAATTGGAGCATTTTGAATGATTTCACTAGCCAATTTTTCACAAGAAGATTGTAAGCTATTTCTAGATACAACCTTCATTAATATGCCGCAATGGTAAGCCTCATACGTAGATATTTTCTTAGCTGTCAATATAAGCTCCTTCGCCTTCATTTCTCCAATTAGTCGGGTTAAACGCTGGGTTCCTCCCGCACCGGGGATGATTCCCCAGCTGACTTCTGTTAATCCCATCTGGGCTTGCTCAACGGAGATTCGAAAATCGCAGGCTAGCAAGAGTTCGAATCCACCTCCAAAGGCAAAACCGTTAATGGCAGCAATTGTTGGCTGTGGGAGATCCGCAACAGCTTGAAAAACATCGCGAATTTTCTTCACATTTCGTCTTACATCTGATTCTGAAAGGCTTAGTCGTTCCTTTAGATCCGCTCCAGCACTAAAGGCTTTTTCGCCAGCTCCAGTAAAAATAACAACACGAATTAGAGGATCTTTATCAATACGATCGACGACTTCCCCCAGTTCGCAGAGAGTTTCATAATTAAAGCAGTTTAAGACTTCAGGACGATTGATCGTTACATAGGCCTTCTGGTCTTTCACTTCAAAAAGGATATTATTCATTTAGAAACCTCCCTTTTCTACAATGGTGGAGATTCCTTGGCCGACACCAACACACATCGTAGCAAGTCCATATCTTGCTTCTCGCCTATGCATCTCATAAATGAGAGTCGTTAATATTCTTGCCCCACTTGCCCCTAATGGATGACCGTATGCGATTGCTCCGCCATTTACATTTACCTTTGTCTTATCTAACCCTAATTCTTGAATACAGGCGAGAGATTGAGAGGCAAACGCTTCGTTTAATTCAATGAGGTCGAGATCATCGATGGATAGATTAGCTCTTTTCAAAGCTTTACGTGTAGAAGCGATCGGACCTAATCCCATACAAGAGGGCTCGACTCCAGCAACAGCAGAAATAATATATTTTGCTAATGGTTTCAAATTTAATTGTTTTGCCTTTTCGGCACTCATTAATAGTAATGCCGCGGCACCATCATTGACACCAGAAGCATTTCCAGCGGTTACTGTTCCATTTGGAAATAGAGGTGACAATTTCTCAAGCTTTTCCATTGTGGTGTCTGGACGTGGATGTTCATCTTCATTAATAGTGAATAAGTTACCCTTTCTGTCGCGGTATTCCACCGGAATGATTTCATTTTGAAAAATTCCACTTTCTATGGCTTTTGCGGCTTTTTGCTGACTTTCATAGGCAAATACATCTTGTTCATGACGGGAAATGTCATATTTTCGTGCGACATTATCTGCTGTCTCTGGCATACTATCTGTACCATACATTCCTTTTAGTGATGGATTAGTAAATCGCCAACCAATGGTTGTATCGAACATTTCCATATTTCCGCGAGGGAAATCATCGTTTGGCTTTGCCATGACAAATGGTGCACGTGTCATGCTTTCTGTTCCACCTGCGATGAAAATATCTCCTTCACCTGCCATAATGGCTCTCGCCGCATAGTTTACTGCATCTAATCCAGATCCACAAAGTCGATTCATTGTTGTAGCCGCCACTTCAATCGGGAGTCCAGATAAAAGTGCAGACATCCGAGCTACATTCCGATTGTCTTCTCCTGCTTGATTGGCATTACCGAAAACAACTTCTTCTATTTCAGCAGGAATGAGAGCAGGATTTCGTTTGATTAGCGCTTTAATTACATTGGCTCCCAAGTCATCTGGACGAATATTTTTCAATGCACCTTTGTATCGTCCGAACGGGGTCCGAACGGCATCAATGATGACAACTTCTTTCATATGTACCCCTTCTTTCTATTCGGATTTGCGATAATCATATACTCCTCGACCTGTTTTTCTACCAAGGCGACCTGCTTTTACATATTGCTCCAGTAGTGGCGCAGGACGATACTTTTCACCTAATTTCTCATGTAAATACTTCAAATTGTTCAATCTCGTATCTAACCCAACTAAATCTCCGAGCTCGAACGGTCCCATCGGATAATTGAGCCCTAATTTAATCGCCTTGTCTATTTCTTCAGGAGTTCCTACCCCTTCTTGCAGCATGTAGAAAGCCTCATTTCCCACTAATGCACTCATTCGACTTGTTACAAAGCCTGGAAATTCTTTAATGGTGACCGTTTCTTTACCCATACTAATGGCTACTTGCTTTATTTTTTCAACTGTTTCATCACTTGTCTCAAGACCACGAACCATTTCAACTAGACGCATTTTTTGCACTGGATTAAAGAAGTGCATCGCCATTACTTTATCTGGTCGTTTAGTATAGGAGCCAATTTCGGTTGGACTCATCGTTGAGGTATTCGATGCAAAGATACAATCAGCTGTTGCATGTTGATCAATGACTTCGAAAATCGATTTTTTTATTTCTGCTACTTCTGGAACTGCTTCAATGACTAGGTCAGCTTCCTTCACTGCAGAAATTAAGTGGTTTGAATAGGTAAGTATAGCTCGCGCTTCATCCGCTGCATGCTGGGTAAGCTTTTCTCGTTGAATTCCTTTTTCAAAAATAAGTTCGATTTCTTTTTCTGCACTTTTCAATTGATTTTCATTGATATCAACTAAAGTCGTCTTAAATCCACCTAATGCGCTCACATAGGCAATTCCACGCCCCATGACTCCTGAACCAATGACTACGATGTTTTGCATAGACATACCTCCCAAAAGAAGAGAAGCACTCTTTAGAAACGAGTGCTCTCAGGTAAATTTATAAACCAAATGGATTTAAAGGACGGCTTCCAAAATAGGAAATGACGCTTTTCGTTTCACAATATAAATCAAGTGTCTCGATGCAAAGCTCTCGGCCGAAACCAGATTGCTTATAGCCACCAAATGGAGTTCCAGGGAATGCCGAGAACGGACAATTGACCATCACAATTCCTGCTTGAATTTGTTTAGAAACTCGAGTCGCACGGGCATAGTCCTTCGTCCAAATAGCAGAACCTAGTCCGTATTCGCTATTATTTGCACGTCCAATTACTTCTTTTTCATCCTTGAATGGTAAAACGACAACAACAGGACCAAAAATTTCCTCTTTCACAACTTTCATGTCGTCATGAACATTAGAAATAATTGTCGGTTCATACCAGAAGCCGTTTTCAAACCCTTCTACTTTTGCCTCTTTACCACCGGTAACAATCGTAGCACCTTCTGAAATCGCTGATTGAACGTAACCGTCAATAACCTCTAGTTGCTCTCGGCTAATGATGGCACCTACATGGGTTTCTTTAGCGCTTGGGTCACCAAGCTGAAGTTTTTTTGTTTTTTCGACAAATTTCTCCATGAATTCATCATAAATATCTTCTTGTACATATAGACGCGAACGTGCTTCACATGATTGACCTGTATTATAGAAAATTCCAAATAATGAGCCATCTACAGCAGCATCAATATCCGCATCAGAGAAAACGATATTAGGAGATTTACCACCTAATTCAAGCGTTACACGTTTTAAAGTTTCAGACGCTTTAGCCATAATATTTTTTCCAATAGGTGTGGATCCAGTAAATGCAACTTTGTCCACTTGAGGATGCTCTACTAAATAGTTGCCGATTTCTGATCCTGCTCCTGGGACGATATTGACAACCCCTGCAGGAACCCCTGCTTCGATACAAATTTCACCAAGTACGATGGCAGTTAGTGGAGTTAGTGTGGCTGGCTTGACAACAATCGAACAACCTACAGCAATTGCAGGGGCGATTTTCCAAGCCGCCATCATCATTGGATAATTCCAGGGGATGATTTGTGCGCAAACACCTACTGGTTCTTTTTCGGTAATATTTTGAAAAGCTCCTGGCATTGCATTATTGGCTCCGCGGTGACTGACAATCGCTCCAGCATAAAACTCAAAATCTTCAATTGCTTGCATAACCTGACCTTGTGCAGCACCTAGGGATTTACCTGTATCCAAAATCTCTAATTCTACTAATTCATTAAAACGCGCTCGCATGATTGAAGCGATTTTATTCAGTGTTCTCGATCTTTTGTTGACGGGAAAATGGCGCCATTTTCCATGGTCAAACGCATTTCTCGCCGCTTGTACCGCTTTTTCCGCATCTTCTTTTGATGCTTTTGCTACTTTAGCGATCGGTTCACCTGTTGCTGGTGCATATGTAATATACGTTTCACCGGTACTACTTTCGACACGCTCCCCATTAATGATCATCCAATAATGGTCGCGCTTTGTTTCTAACTGCTCGAATTTTTGTTCTTTAACTGAAGACACACGCTTCACTCCTTCTCATTAAACCCCTTTAAACTGAGGCTTTCTTTTTTCAATAAAGCTTCTCACACCTTCTGTATGATCGCTTGTTAATCCAGCGATTCGCTGTGCTTGAGCATCCAACTCTAAAAATTGATCATATTGAACATTCCAGCTTGACTGTAAGTTCTTTTTAATAAGTCCTATTGCTTTTGTTGGCATAGCAGCAAGTCGTTCCGCAAATTGACTTACTTCGTTGTCAAACGTTTCCATCGGAACAACCTTTGTAACAAGTCCAAGTTGATAGGCCTCTTCCGCTGACACTTTTTCTCCTAAAATGGCTAATTCAAGTGCTTTTGCATGACCAATTAATCGTGGAAGAAAATAGAGATTACCAGAGTCCGGAACTAATCCGACATGAATAAAGGCTTGAATAAAGCTCGCTTTTTCACTTGCGATTCGGAAGTCACAGGCTAGAGCTAAGCTAAATCCAGCACCTGCAGCTACTCCGTTTACAGCGGCTATTACAGGTTTTTCGCATGCTGCGATTGCTTTCATCATTGGGTTGTAGTGATTTCGAAGGACATCACCGTGATCCATCGTCTCGTCCACATCACCTAAATCCTGACCAGAACAAAAGGCTCTGCCAGAACCAGTTATCACAATGGAGCGGATTTCCTTGTCCTTTGTAGCATCTTTTACGGCTTTTTCCATTTCTTTATTTAACTGTTTCGTAAAAGCATTTAGTTTATCAGGGCGGTTTAACGTCAGCCAAGCGACTCCGTTGTGTTTTTCGTATTGAACGGTTTCAAACATATGCGGCACCCCTTATTTCCCTGTAAAATTTGGCTTTCTTTTTTCAATAAAAGCTTTCATCCCTTCCTTTTGATCCTCTGTTGAAAATAAAAGGGAGAAATTTTTCCGCTCAAATTGCATTCCTTCGTATAAGGAATGGTCGACCGCTTTTAACACCGCTTCCTTTATATAACGAATCGAAATCGGTGGTTGATTCGCTAAGTTTCGGGCAAATTTCATAGCCTCTTCCATTAACACTTCTTTGGAAATAAGTTTATTCACGACTCCGAATTGTGCCGCTTCTTTCGCTGATATTCTGGTACCGGTAAAAAGCCATTCCATCGCTTTAGTTTTCCCAACTAGTTTGGTTAATCGTTGCGTCCCGCCTGCACCTGGCATGATCCCAAGATTGACTTCTGGGAAACCAAACTCTGCATCATCGGCGGCCCATAGTAAATCACAGCAAAGTGCCAATTCAAATGCGCCTCCAAGTGCGAAACCGTGTACGACGCCAACGATTGGTTTTTTTATCCATGCGATTCGATCCCAGTCAGTAAATTGATTTAACAATTCTAAATCAGTGGAATTAACGGTAGCCATTTCATCAATATCAGCACCAGCTGCAAATGCACGACCTGCACCACTTAAGAGGATGACGCGGATATTTTCGTTGCGATCATACTCCTCCATGGCAGATAGTATTTCTGAAACCATTTTTCGATTTAAGGCATTTAAGACTTCTGGGCGATTGAGTTGAATATGTCCGATTGGCCCATCTGATTTGGTTAAAATATATTGAAATGAACTACTCATTCACTTCCTCACCAATCATAAGTGTGATGATATCACCAGCAAAAGACATGGCATCCTTCCCAGAAGCTTTTGCTTCGTCCGTTTTCATCGCTGCTTTGAAGGCAGCCATATCGTCATAATACATTTCACACATTAAGTAGTACTTGCCTTCTCCGCCCATTGGACTACCGATTACTTTCGTAACTTCCATTTTGCGTAAACCAGGGATTTTGGCTGTTAGTGGTGCATGTACCTCGTTGTAATATTTGTCGAATGCTTCCTTGTTTTCAGGATGTTTGTATAATGCGATCATTTTTATCATTTTTTCCATCTCCTAGATTGATATTTTATAGGTTACAAGTGTATGTTCTACTTTTCTTACATATTCGCCATCGGCTTCATTGCTTCAAAAGGGTTTTTACAACTCTTGCAGTACAAAATACTACGGCAAGCCGTTGGACCGAAGAGGTTTTCAAGTGTCGTATACGGTGAGCTACAATAAGGGCAATTGACCGTCCATTCTCCAGTTTCTGTGATGAAAGTTGGAGGAGGTGCAATGCCGAATTCAAGTAATTGACGTCTGCCATCTTCAGATATTCGATCAGAAGTCCACGGTGGATGAAGAAGAAACTCCACCTGAATTTCAGTAAATTCATTGAAGCAAGCTAATGCATTTATTACATTTCCCTTTATAATTTCAAGTGCGGGACACCCAAGAAAAGTAGGTAATAAATAAATACGTAGCTGCGGTTGATTGATTTCTACTTTTTCAATCATGCCAAGATCGATAATGGAAACCGATGTAATTTCAGGATCCTTTACCGTTTGAAGTACCTTTAAAATTTCCGTTTCTTGGATTGGCTTCTTCGCCATTATTTCACCAACTTCCTTTACCAGGTTGCAGTCGGGTCAAGCTGGTACACTTCTTTCAATGTTGCTAATGCTTCATCTAAATCCTTTGTATGCTCACCAATTCGTCCATTGCCATTTTTCATAGAAAATGGTGGTAGCGTTATTTGAACTTCTTCAAGAATCGGTGTCATTAATCGAAACCACTGATCATTTAAGTCTTTTGAACTGTTAATTAACCCTGTTTCAACCATTTCGTTTTCCTTAGCTCCTAAATGGAATAATCCTTCCATATCTTCAGTGACGATTCCAATGGCTGCCTCCATTCTCGTCCGCGCCTCCCCACCTGCTTTTAACAATTGGGTAAACCATGTTTTCCAGTGGAGAATATGATAATAGAGTTCTAGATTCACTCTAAGTGCAGCATGGCTCAAAGGTTGATGGCTACTATTTTTCAATGAGTCCATTTTCACCTTCTTTACCATCACATAAAAGTAGTTTCTTACGACTGCAAATGCCCAATCATAGCGCGGTTCCACTAAGTAATGGCCAGGCCCATTAACTTTTTCTAGTAAAATAGCATTTCGTCTTTCTGTAGCAGGTCGATGATGAGCGAGATCATTTGCGTCTCCGACACCGAGATTTTCGAGGAGTTGATAAAAGATGGCCGCATGCCCCATTGTATCTTGGCTAATAGACGAAAAGGCGACATCCTCTTCAATATGAGGTGCTAATCCTAACCATTCAGAACCGCGGTATGAAAGGATAAAATCATCATCTGCCAATTGAAAAAGCAATTCTCGAAGGGCTTCGGAACTATTATTAATCATTTGATTGTTCGACATGATTCCGTTTTCCTCCCCACGACAAAATTTCTTTTTCATCTAACATTTCTTGTTCATAGTAGCGCCACTTCTTTTTTAGATACCCATATCCTTTCGTGTTGCGGTAATCCTTGTTGTCTAAACGATGCAATGATTCCTTTTCATCTCTTGTCATTTTTCGGACATGAGATCGATTCACCACCCAAATGTCGGAAACAGGCTCGCGTCTCATGAAATTTTCCTGAGCCATGACTAACGCCATCTCTTCGTTAGGGGCTAATAATGAAAATTGATATTGCATCGGGGAGGTATCTGTTCTTTTACTAAATACTTCAAATTCTAGATAGAAGCCTTCACTTCCCATCTGGCATCCCTCCCTTTTAAGAGCTTTGTTTTCCAAGTGCTTTTCGAACCCATTCATTAGTTTCATAAGAAATTTTTCGCAGTCGTAATCGATCCTTTGATTTAGGACCATTATTTTTAATAATTTCTTTAAATTGACTCCAGTCCGGTTGTTTGTATACCCATATTTGTGCTGATTCGTCGAAATGCATGGAATCGTCTGGTAGTTTTAGTCCGAGAGAAAGCATTCTCGGAATGTATTTAGTAAAGAAGTCTTGACGCAGTTCCTCATTTGTTTTCGTGCGAATGCCGTATTTGATCGTGATATCCTGTTTAGATGTTCCTGTTGTCGAAGCATCACTTGGACCAAAGAACATTAATAATGCATCCCACCAACGATTGATAGAATCTTGAATCATCGCTCTTTGTTCAGGCGTTCCTTCTGCTAAAGCAATGATAATCGATTCCCCATGCTGAGCATGAAAAACTTCTTCTGCACAAATTCTTTTTAATGCTCTAGCATATGGACCGTATGAAGCATCAAGCATATTCGTTTGCGATATAATCGCCGCTCCATCTACTAACCATCCAATTAGTCCAGCATCTCCCCAAGTAGGGGCTTCCATATGGAACACATTATGAAACTTCAAGTCTCCGGAAAATAAGTCTTCCATTATATTTTCTCGATTTTTCCCGTAAGGTTTCATCAAATCTTCAGCAACCCTTAATAACAGCTGTCCATGACCCATCTCATCTTGAACCTTGGCCATGATGCCCAATTTCCTTCTTAAGGATGGTGCTTTTGGGACCCATTCCTTTTCCGGAAGTGCCCCCATAATTTCACTGATTCCATGCATGGAAATTAATTTAATTAACGTTTTGCGATAATCCTCAGGCATCCAATCATCTGCTTCAATCTTCTCACCCGCTTGAATCCGCTCCATAAATTTTAGGTAATTTTCATCCTCCGTTACTTGCCCTGAAGAAACTTTTTCACTCACTCTCTCCCACCTCCAGATAACGATCTTAATTAGTATGCTCGGCGCTCAATTTATATGACGTTAAATTATCGTAATACTAAATAAGCGTTATATATATTAGAACAAATGTAACTTGTAAATAGTAAAAAGTCAATAGACTTTTCAGAAAATTGTAAAACCTTAAGAATAATTCTCACCCTTTGGGTGCGATTTTTTCAATTTCTACAGTTGAAACATTAAATATGATTCAAATCACGGTAATTGTTTTAAATTAGAAGTAAAATGGGAATCGAAATTTTCAAAAAAGGTTGGGGGACCTTTGGGAGATTTTTAAATGGGAAAATGGAGGGGATAAAATGTATCAACAAATTGCATGGTCTGTTACATTGTTTTTGGTTTTCCTTATCGCATTAGCATTTGCTTTTGTATATGGTGAATCAAGACGACTCAAAGATTATGTTCAGATTCAGAAAAAAGGCTACAAAATCCGAAAATACTATTTTCTAGGATTACTAGCTATAATGGCCATCATGTCTGGTGTCACATTAACTAGATTACCTTATGACCATCACGGCACGGCTGCTGAAAATTTTAAGACCGTCGATGTTAAAGGAATTCAATTTGCTTGGGAACTAAGCGATGAAGAATTTATCGTTGGGGAACCAATAGAATTCCGCGTTACAAGTAAAGACGTGACGCATGGGTTTGGATTATACGATGAAAACATGCAGCTTATTGCTCAAACCCAAGCTATGCCGGAATATACAAATTCTGTTTACCACACATTTGAAAAGCCAGGAAAATACAAAATTCTATGTATGGAATATTGCAGTGTCGGCCACCACATCATGGTAAAAGAAATCATCGTTAAAAATGCAAAAGGGGGAAATGAATAATGGAATATGCTATTAAACCCTTAACTAAAAAAGGTGTCATGTGGTTGCTTATAACCAGTGCCATAGTCATTTTACTAATGATGGTTTTAGGTGTGGTCATGCTTCTAAATCAAGGAAATCTCATTTTGATTTCTCCGCAATGGTTTTATAAAATTATGACTGCTCATGGTACGGGAATGATTGGTATTGCTTCATTAGGTGGACTTGCCATCATGTGGTATTTCCTATCAAAGTATTTGCCGTTAAACCCAAAAATGTTAATTACCAACTTTATACTGTTTTTAATTGCTGTTTCTTTCATTTTATTAGGAATTTTTGGTTTTAATTTTTCAGATGGTTGGACTTTTCTCTATCCCCTACCATCTCAATCTGCCGAGTTTAATGGGTCAGCAGGTGCATTATTTTTCTTATTTGGACTTTTACTTCTTGGTGTTGGATTTTTAATGATTTATGGCTATGTTGCCTATCATTTAACACTGAAATATGGAGGTCTTCATAAATCTTTAGGCTGGGATTATATTTTAGGTAAAAAAACAGGTTATGGTCCGCCGCCTGCGGCTGTAGCGAGTACAATGGTCGTGATTTGTAACTCCACTGCTATTTTAACGGGTGCGACTGTCATTGTTTTTTCGATTCTAAATATTTTAAATCCATCCATTGAAATTAATCCGTTATTGGCAAAACATTTAACTTATGCTTTTGGCCATATCTTTGCGAACTGTACGATTTATATGGCAGTCATAGCTGTTTATGAAGGATTAGCTGCGGCAACGAATCGACCTTGGAAGTCAAATAAAGTGTTTTTAATTGCTTGGAATTGCTCTACCCTTTTTACATTAATGATTTATACTCATCATCTACTTATGGACTTTGCTGTTCCTAAATGGATGCTGATTATTGGTCAAGTTTTTTCCTATGCTAATGGATTACCTGTTATGGTAGTAACCGCCTATGGTGCTTTAATGATTGTCTATCGCTCAGGTATAAAGTGGAATTTCCCTTCTTTACTATTCTTTTTATCTATGTTTGGTTGGTTAGCAGGAGCGATTCCTGCAATAATCGATGCGACAATTGTCATCAATCATATTATGCATAATACAAAATGGGTTCCTGGTCATTTCCATATGTATATGGGGATGGGTGTTATAACCATGATTTTCGGCTTTATGTCCTACTTTAACCAACAAGAAGGAAAGGTGAAAGAAAATGGCTGGGATCTATTTAGCATTGTTCTCTACTTTATTTTCTTCCTTGGGCTTACTGGATCGTTTTTATATGCAGGAAAAATCAGCACACCACGTCGCTGGGCCGAGCACTTACCTGAATGGGTTGCATCAGACCAAGTAGGTGCCGTTTGTGGAATCTTAATCGTCATCGCCAGCCTAATCATCACCATCCGCTTCTTCATCGGAATAAAAAGCGCAGGTAAAGAAGAACACCGAAACCACACAAAAACGGCTTAACGCGTTAAAGTGCTGGGGGTCAGTCCCCCAGCACTTTAATGCGTAAAAGCAGGAATATTTATTGTGAATGAAGAAGTAGTATAAGGTGTGATTTTTTATAAGGAGGATTTACTATGGAGAACACGATACTTACATATTTAGCTGAAAACAGGGAGAGACACCTTAGTGAGTTAAAAGAATTTTTAGCGATTCCAAGTATTAGTGCCTTACCTGATCATAAAGAGGACGTTCAAAAAGCAGCCAATTGGGTAGCAGATGCTTTAAAAAATATTGGCATAGAAAATGTGGAAGTACATCAAACAAAAGGTCACCCTGTCATTTATGGTGAATGGTTGAAGGCTGAAGGGAAACCAACAGTACTTATTTATGGTCATTATGATGTACAACCAGTTGATCCTCTTGAATTATGGGATAGCCCTCCATTTGAAGCGGATATTCGCGATAATAAGCTTTATGCTCGAGGTTCTAGTGATGACAAAGGACAAACCTTTATGCATTTCAAAGTTCTTCAAGCAATTCTTGAATCTACAGGTACCCTGCCTATTAATGTGAAATTTTTAATTGAAGGTGAAGAGGAAATTGGTAGTCCGAATCTCCCTGCATTTGTTGAGGAAAATAAGGATTTATTATCATCAGATGTAATCGTCATCTCAGACACGACGATGATGGAGAGAGGAAAACCAACTATTTGTTACGGATTACGAGGTCTTTGTGGAGTTCAAATCGATGTGAAAGGACCGTCAAGCGATCTTCATTCAGGACTATATGGTGGAGCTGTCCAAAATCCAATCCATGCATTAGTTGAAATTGTAAATTCGTTCCACAATGAACACGGTCAGATCACAGTTGATGGCTTTTACGATCAAGTTCAGGAGCTTACTGCTGCTGAAAAAGCAGCGTATGAATCTCTTGGAATGAAAGATGAAACATTTATAAAACAACTTGGTGTAAATGAAATGTTCGGTGAGAAAGGTTTCACAACATTAGAAAGAACATGGGTCCGACCAACTCTCGAGGTAAACGGGATTTATGGAGGTTTTCAGGGCGAAGGAATTAAAACGGTTTTACCTTCAGAAGCACATGCGAAAATTACTTGTCGCTTAGTACCAAATCAGGATCCTGATGAAATTGCTGCACTATTACAACAACATATTAAAGCGCATACACCACCTGGAGTGACAGTAAATGTATCCTTATTTGATAAAGGAGCACCGTTTGTTACACCATTTGACCACCCTGCTATTCAAGCTGCTGGTCGAGCATATGAAAAGGTGTACAATGTTCCAACTTCTTATACTCGTGGTGGCGGTTCACTTCCGATTGTCGCAACATTTGATCAAAGTTTAAGAAAGCCGATTGTTTTAATGGGCTTTGGTCTTCCAGATGAAAACTTCCACGCTCCGAATGAGCATTTTAATTTAGAGAATTTTGATAAAGGAATGGAGACCCTTTGTCATTATTGGTATGAGCTAGAAGAATCTTTATAGTACAAAAAGCTGACTCGAATTTTATTTGAACTGCCCCGTAAATGTTAGACACTAAACTAACATTTACGGGGTGTTTTTATGTCCAAATTTAATTCGGAAGATAAGATAAGAATTGTAATAAGGTATTTAGAGGGAAATGATAGTTTAGGAAAAATTGCGGAAGTAGTAAGAGTTAGTAAATCTATTATAAAAGGATGGGTTAGGCTCTATGAACAACACGGTATAGAAGCATTTATAAAGTCCTATACAAATTATTCTGGGGAGTTTAAACTAAATGTACTCAATTATATGAACGAAACGGGTACATCTTCTTATGACACAGCTGCCATTTTCAATATTTCTTCACCTGGTATGGTCCGAAATTGGAGAAAGGCTTTTGAAACTGGAGGAATTGATGCCCTACAATCAAAGAAAAAGGGGCGTCCATCCATGAAAAAAGTATCAAAGCCAAACAAAGAACTACAACTTCCAATTGAAGGTTCAATCGTTGCTCTTCGAGCTGAAAATGATCGCTTACGTATGGAGAATGCCTATTTAAAAAAGTTGAACGCTTTAGTACGAGAACAGGAAAAATTACAAACAAAATCAAAGCGCAAGTAATTTTTGAATTAAAGGATGAATTTGATGTAGTGGAACTCGTTAAAGTCGCAGGCATTCCACGTAGCACGTACTATTACTGGGAAAAACGATTAAATACTGAAGATAAATATTTAAAGGTAAAAGAAGCGATTGTGGTTATTTATCATGAGCATAAAGGACGTTATGGTTACCGTCGTATCACTAAAGAATTAGAGAAAAAGAATATTTACCATGATCCTAAGACCATTAATCGATTAATGATTGAAATAGGATTAAAATGTGAGGTACGTACGAAAAAGTACCGTTCATACCGTGGAACAGTTGGAAAAGTAGCACCAAATATACTGAATCGCGATTTTAACGCAGGTAACATGAATGAAAAATGGGTAACTGATGTTACCGAATTTCATTTATTTGGGGAAGAACGATATTTATCGCTTGTTTTAGATTTATGCAATGGAGAAATAATTGCGTACAAAGTTATGAACCGTCCTGTTTATTCTCTTGTTGGAGATATGCTTGAAGAAGCAATAAAAAGAATAAAACCTGGTGATGAAGTTATCCTCCATTCAGATCAAGGCTGGCATTATCAGATGAGTAAATATCAGAATAAATTAAAAGAATATGGTATGCGACAGAGTATGTCCCGTAAGGGTAATTGTTTAGACAACGCAGTCATAGAAAATTTCTTTGGCTTATTAAAGTCTGAACTACTCTATTTGCAAGAATTTGAGAGTATGGAACATTTCGAACGAGAATTAGAAGAATATATTTATTATTACAATCACAAACGAATGAAGGCAAAATTAAAAGACCTAAGTCCAGTCGAATACCGGACTCAGGTCTTGAAAGCAGCCTAAACTATTTGCTAACTTTATTGAGTAAGTTCAATTTCGTGTCAGCTTTTTATTATGCGTTTCCTAATAGACTTTCTAAAACCCTTTGCACATTATAACCTTCACGGAAGGAAACAAGCTTTGCATTCTCCCCATTGATAGCTTTAATTAATTCTCCTATTAAATCAATTTCTTCCTCACGTTGTAACGGATAAATAGCAGGTGCAAAATCGCCCGTAGACACGAAAAGTTCACTCCAATTGATTAAATCCACTGTCCCTTTTTTACCGTATACCTTAAACGAAATATGTTCCTTTTGCCCTAAATTACTTAGTCCATTAAATAGTACAGGCGTTCCGTTTGCGAGCTCCATTCGTGCGATAAAGCCTTGTTCGCAAAGTGAGGGATCTTCGGGAAAGTCAACGAATGATTGAATGTTTTTTAAGTCTCCAAACACTTCTTGAATCATTTGAATATAATGTGGTCCTACTTCGCGAATGAACCCACCTTGTTCACGACTAGCGATCCAATCGTTTTGCTGCCATGAACGCGGCCATGTCGTGAACTGCATTTGGACATCGACACGGATAACCTCATCAATCTCTCCGTTTGTTATTTTTTCCTTAAACTTTTGAAAAACATTGGAATAAGGCATCGGAAAATTTAATGCATTCACAATATGAGCATTTTCGGCAGCAGTGGTCATTTCCTCTGCCTCAATAATTGAATTAGCCAACGGCTTTTCACAAAATAAATGTTTTTTTGCTTCGATTACATCTAGTGCAATACGGTGGTGGTACTTCGGCGGCACGGCTAAATACACTAAATTAATAGAGTCGTTATTTAGCATTTCCTTATAGTCTTGGTAGGTTTGAAGATTATATTTCTTGTTAATATTATGTAATCGATCGATACTAGTGTCACAAGCAGCCACCACTTCTGTCATTGGATGATTTAAAAATTTATTTAATACCCGTTCTCCAATAGCTCCTAAGCCGATAATTCCAACTTTAATTGTCATTTTCAAGCACCCCTTTATCTTTATCCATTAGTTTCTTTACATTTTCTTTCGGGCTCCAACAATGAAATCGATACTTTGGATTCGTCTCATATCCTAGTCTGCTACAATGATAGCGAACCCCTGATTGCCCCTTATCCACCCTAAAATGCTCACAACTCGCACAACAATGAAAATCCTTCATCTTATCCTCCTTACTTCACCACATTAACGCACCGGGGGACTGACCCCCACCGCTTTAACGCTGTAAAGGGGCGGGGGTCAGTCCCCCGATGCTTTGCAGCGTTAAAGTGTGTGGCTTCTACTTTGTTTCCATTCGTTTGGTAGGAGATTTTGGTATTTGGGCTGGAGGAAACGGTCATCGATGAGGATGATGGTTCCTGTATCTTTCTCTGAGCGTATTAGTCTTCCGCCAGCTTGGAGGACTTTGTTGATTCCAGGATAGACATATGCGTAATCGTAGCCGTTCTTTCCTGTCTTTTGAAAATAATCTTTAATGAGGTCCCTCTCCAATCCTATTTGAGGTAATCCAACACCGACGACGACTACCCCATTTAAACGGTCCCCCTTCAAGTCAACTCCTTCAGAGAATATTCCACCTAAGACAGCAAATCCAATCATAGTCCCTGAACTCCTAGGTTGAAAGGCATCTAAAAAACCTTCCCTCTCCTTCTCTGACATCCCTTTATCTTGTAATAAAATCTCAACCTGCAAATTTTCTTTCAGAAATACCTCGTAAACAGTCATCATATATTGATAGGAAGGAAAAAAGATTAAAAAATTGCCTTTCCTATTTGTTAATAGAGAAACTAAAGTTTCTACTATTTTCGTTTTCGTTCGGTCACGGTCTTTGAATCTAGTCGAAAGTGCCTTAATATGAAAATCTGTTTGTTCACTGCTAAATGGGGATGGAATGGAAAGAAAATAGTCTTCATCCCCAGCCCCCAGTAGGTTTTGATAATAATCGATCGGATTTAAAGTAGCCGAAAAATAGATCTTGGATCGATATCCTTTACTCATTTGTGTTATTTGAGAGGAAGGATCCAAACAAAAAATCTTTATTCTCACTTCACTTTTTTTCAACTCAAAGTAAGTAACAAAACGTTCATCGTAAAACTTAGAGATTCTTAAGAAGTCTCGGACTAAAAAATAGGTCTCTAGTAAAATTTCATCAGTTACTTTACCTGATTGTAAGAGTAGTTCTTGTTCAGCGACCATTCTGAAATTTTCAATAGCCACCAATAGCTCCTCAGGTATGTTCTCATACAGTGACTTTTCTTCTTTTTTTAGCTTCAAGAAAATTGAATTTACTTCTTTAGCCGCATGAGATAACGCCATATTCTTACCCGAATATTCCCTTTTAACCGTTAAGAAACTGGACTTTTGTAAATCTGCCGAGTACATTTCTCTAGCACGGTCAACAAGATTATGAGCCTCATCTATTAAAAGAATCGCTTCTTTCTTTTGATCCTCAAATAACCTTTTGAGCGATACTTTTGGATCAAAAATATAATTATAATCACAAATGACAACATCAGCATCATATGAAAGATCAAGCGAAAGCTCAAATGGACAAAGGGTATGTTTTCTTGCATATTTTTCAATCGTTACCCGATCTATCGAGTTTTCATTCTTAAAAATATCCAAAATAGCTTCATTTAAACGATCATAATAACCATTTGCAAACTCACAATAGTCTTTTTGACATAATGTTTTTTCTTTAAAACAAGCTTTATCCTTAGCAGTAATTGTGACCGAATGGACGCAAAGTCCATTGTGCTTCAACCGTTGGAAAGCCTCTTCAGCTGCTTGCCTAGTGATGGTTTTTGCGGTTAAATAGAATATTTTTTCGAGATTCTCGTTTGGAAATGCTTTGATCGCTGGGAATGTGGTTGAAATCGTTTTTCCAATTCCAGTTGGTGCTAAAGCAAATAAATTTTTTTTATCCATGATTGTCTTATAAACTGCCGCTGCTAATTTACGTTGGCCAGGTCGGAATGTCTCGAATGGAAATGAAAGATTTTCGATACTTTCATTTCGTGTTATTTGATGGTTTTTTTTGAGTTCTGCATATGGTGCAAACTGTGCGATAACATTGAAAGCAAACGTTTCTAGTTCATCAAAAGAAAAAGTTTGAACAAACTGCTTTTTCTCTTCACTTTCCAATTGAACATAAGTAATTTGCACATCAATTTCGTTTAGGCTTTCTTTTTGGGAAAAAATATAAGCATAAAATTTCGCCTGTGCCCAATGAACTGGATAACTGGACTCTGTGATGGATGCTATATTCAACGAAGTTGATTTTATTTCATCAATCATAACTTTTTCTTCATAAAATAAGATCCCATCACATCGCCCTTCAATTTCGTACTGATACCCATTCGATTCTAAAACTGTTTGTAAATGGACTTCCTTTAAATCCTTTTCTTGATATGTATGTTGAATTTTCTGATGGACTTTCGTACCCTCTATCATGGAATGAGAGGTTCGGAATCTTTGATCGATACTCCCACTTCGATAAACATATTCAACTAGAGCTCTTATTGCGATTTTAATTTGATTACTCACAATATCCCTCTTCTATTTACTAAAAAAGGTTTAGAAGTGAATGTCTAAACCTTTTTATCTTTATTTTAGAATTTGAAAAAACTTCTTATTTCGTGCGCCCTTTTCCTCTTCATCAGCCAAATCATATTTTTTTAATAAATGGAAAACTTCATTAAGTGTTTCTTGTGAATGATTTTTCGTAATAAAAAGTTTAAATAGGTCGTGAATTTCATTGGGTAGAAACTCGATTTGAGAATCATATTTTTTCATTACATCTTCTAAAGAATGGTCTAAATTACATTTACTCATGATAACTCCCCCATCAAATCGTTTGTCTTTCTATTATAGTCAATATTTTAAAGGCAAACTAGATAGAAGTGGAAGACGTTACTTTGGGTTGTCTCTTATTTTTCAATGCCATAAACAACCATAAAAATACAAACGCGCTAGACGCTCTCATGATTGTCGATGTTGTCATCGCGATATTAATGCTAGAGTACTCTAAAAGAAAAATTCCGATTTGTGGTGCGACGAAACCAACAATGGCAAGTAAAATATTGTAATTGGCAATATAGCTGCTTCGGTTTTCTTCTTTTGTCACTTCGAGAAGCTGATTGAACAAGAGAAGAACAGTACCTGATACAAATAAACCCGACGTAGCGTTTACTGCAATTAAGTAATATAGATTAGGTGATAGGATGGTTAATACTGGGGCGGTTGACATCCCTAATGCTACTACGATAAGCATTTTTGCATTACCATGTTTATCTGCCATTCTCCCCCACCATTTGTAGCTAGCAATTTGTGCAATTTGGTTAGCTACCGTAAATAGACTAATCCATAATCCAGTCGCATGCGCGTATTTAATTTGATAAATATTAAAAAGCGACCATGCCATTTGCCAACCAAAATTAAAATAGAGACTGCATAATAGAAATGTAATGTAACGTTTATCTTTAAATATATTTATCTTTTTTCTTACCTTTTTTTCTTTAACTTTGTTTTTATGTTCTTTTTTCTTTTCAACATGTTTAAAAAGATAAAATACTTCGATGACACCGAAAACAAAAGCAAAAAAGAATAAAAACTGATACGGTACAGGATTTGCTTTATCGAATTGTTGTAATAAAACTCCTATTAAAAAAGTTGAAATCATTCCAACAATAGTTAATATGCGATTTCGCTCACTGAAAAAACGATTTCTACGGCTGTCTGGAATAAGATCACCGATAAAAGCTTGCCAGCTTAATAGTGCAAATGACCCCGGGAAATTCATAAATCCGATTAAAAAGACAAAGACCCAACTTCGATACTCAACAGGAACATACATAACAAAAACCATCGAGAAAACGAACAATCTTGTAAACAGAATGGAAAGACCTGTAAATCTTTTCTTTTCTTCTAATCTACCAAGAAAAAATGAACCAATGACCATGGCGAACATCCCAATAAATTGTGGAAGCGACGCAATCAATCCTACTTGATAATTCGTTGCCCCTAAAACACTAATGGCGAATAAAGTAAAATAATTATTACTAATATTAGCCACAATCGTCGAAGCAACCCCATTTAAAATACTTAACCTCTCATTCTGCTTTACCCGATCTAAATCATGCTCCACAAAAGTCATCCTCTTTCTACAATCAATAACACTCTACCGCTTTAAAGCACTGGGGGTCAGTCCCCCGGCACTTTAAAGCGGTGAAGTTGATTTATATATATATTACCCCATTTTACTACGATGGTCGAAATAATAAAAGTGGAATTTTCTATGTATTATGTGATTTTGCTCACATTCAAATTTTGCAAAATCCGTATATATGAATAGTAGGGTAATTTTGCCTATCATTTTCGAAGGAAATGGGAGATTTATTTTGAAAAAGTCAATTTTATCTAGATTAACTTGGGTTGTTATATCAGTTACCTTGATCAGTTTAACTGTGATCTCATTTACAAACTATCGAATGACTTATTTAAAAGTGAAAGAAGCCGCAGGTATTGAACTTTTAGGATGTGCAAACATTACTACAGGACTATTAACGAATGAAGATATTTCAAAACTGCAGGACCTTTCTTCTTCTGAAGCAAAAGAATTAGGAAAAAAGATAAACTGGACAACAGAACATAAGCCTATTTTTTCTAATCAATATTTATTATCTCTGGATGGAAAAGTTCTTGTCGCTGATGAGCATCTTCAAGCACAAGGTATAAATGTAGGAGATTCATTTTTAATAGACTCCAAAATAATACAAAAATTAAAATCAAAGAAAGAGCCAATTTTTTCAAAAGTATATGAATTTGGAGGAATGAAAAGATTAACTGGATATGCTCCAATTTTTCAAGATCACGAAACACATGGTGAGATTGTTGCCATCAGCGCGATAGACTTTAATGCAAAAATACTAACTGAAAGAACATGGAGTATGGTTTCCTCTACCATTATCGTCGGTATCCTATCCCTTTTACTTGCTGGAACAATTATTGTTCTTTTTGTCCGAAAAACCATTTTGCCATTAAAAGACTTAACGAATTATACGAAGATGATTTCTGAAGGTGATATACGATCCGAACCTAAATTATTAAAAGCGTCTGGTGAGATTCAACTATTAAATGAAAATTTCAATATTATGGTAGAGAATTTAAAAAAAGCTCTCCTTCAATCCGCTTTTACTTCAAAAGAAATGGCATCCTCAACCGAAGAGCTTTCCGTGAATACTAATGAAATTACTAGTCTCGTTGAAGAAATCTCAAATACATTCCAGAGTGTTTCTGAGTATGCTAATCATCAGGCAGAAGAGGCTGGACAAATTCAAAATGCATTTAAAAATTTAAAGATCCAAACGACTAAAATGTCTGATAAAATCAAAACGACTTCCTATGAATCTTCTGAAGCATCAAAGAAAGCACATAAAGGAAATGAAATCATCTTAGATTCTATTCAACAAATGAACCATATTCAATTAAGCACAAACAACATTTCGAAAACGATGAAAGAGCTTCAAGAAAAGTCCAATACAGTACACAATATTTTAAATATCATTATGAATATATCCAAACAAACGAATCTATTAGCTTTAAATGCCTCCATTGAAAGTGCTAGAGCGGGTGAACACGGAAAAGGATTTGCTGTTGTGGCTGAAAAGATTCGGGATCTAGCAGAAGAAACATCAAATAGCATTGATTCTATTAAAAGAATAGTCTTTGAAATGGAACAGAAAACAACCGAAGCAGTTCAGCTTACTGAACTCGGGAAGAAAACGGTCCAAACTGGTATGGAAAAAGTAAATATGGCAGGCGCTTCTTTCGATGAAATAAAAATCTCGACCGAGAAAGTTAGTGATGAAGTATCACAGGTATTTACAACAAATTTATTCATACAGCAGGAGATTGAAAAAGCAAATAATCAGATCGATCAAATAACGCGTATATCAAAAGATATATCATTAAAAATGCAACAAGTTGCAGCGTCATCGGAACATCAAACAGCTTCAATGGAGGAAATTTCTTCAGCTATCCACCTACTTGTCCATTTAGCTTATGAAATGGAAGTCTTATCAAATCAATTTAAACTAACATGAAAGACTCGTTACGAAACGGGTCTCTTTTCATAGGTATAAATTTTTTGGACTTCGAAAATTGTACAGCTCAAGCCTACTAGCCCCTCGAGATCAAATGTTCGCCACCCAAAAAGTCAAAGAACTACTTTCTGGATTTCGAAGCATTTGCTTGTCGGGGTAGATTAAGGCGCACTGTACTTTATTTTCCCTTTCTACTAATTATTTCAATTTTTAGTACTTTTATATATCTATTATTCTGTTATACTAATAATGGTAATGATTGGATAGGAGGTTCTTTCTTGAGCTATAATATTGAACAATTATTTCTTCATATTTTTATTATGCTATTTATTCCCTTTGTCCATAGTTTTATTAAACGAGATGAGAAAGAAAGTTATTCTGACCTCATATTTACTGCAGCATTACTCCTATCTCTAATACTTACTATGCTATTTCCCGTAAAGGTGGATGATAACCTTTTATTCGATATGAAGTTTATCCCAATATTTATTAGCTTTTTTTATTTAAACAAAAAGTTAGGCATAACAATGATTATAATCGTATGCCTATTTAAATTAATTTCAAATGGACATGATAGCCAAATTTTAATTTTAAACTATACCATTATGAGTATCCTATTTTTTCTTTTTGAAAAAAATTATCATTCTTATTCTTTATTGCGAAAATCCACGATTGCCTTATTAATGTATTTCCTTATGTCGACAACTAGATTTATTAGTTTAATTGGGTTAAAACAAACAAGCCAATCTTTCTTTTTATTTACTTTTATGTTTATTTCTTTTGGAGTATTAACACTAGTTATTTATTTACTCGAAATGAATCAATACCATATTACGATGAGAAAAAAACTTCAATATGCTGATAAGTTAAATGCGATTAGCCAATTAGCGGCTTCTGTTGCCCATGAAATCCGCAATCCAATGACCACGATTAGAGGATTTATGCAATTATTAAAAGACGAAAAAAATTTAACAAAAAGTCAAAATATGTATGTATCTTTATCACTAGATGAACTGGATCGCACGCAACAAATTATTGATGATTTTCTTTCCCTTTCTAGACCCAATAAACAAGAGAATGAAACTATTATTGTTTCCAATAGTTTACGGGATGTCTTAGAATTCTTACGGCCGTATTCCATGATTTCAGGTGTTGACTTCAATGTCCAGATCCAAGAAGAATTGAGAATTCATGGTGATCTCAATGAATTTAAGCAACTGATTATTAATATTGTCAAGAATGGGATAGAGTCAATGCCTGAAGGAGGAATGTTAGAAATACAATCTTATTCAACATTGAACGAAACAATTATCAAAATCAAAGATGAAGGCCTCGGAATATCGAAGGAGCAGCTAAATCAAATTGGTCAACCCTATTATTCAACAAAAACGAAAGGTACGGGACTTGGGTTAATGATTTCTCTAGACATATTAAAAAGAATGAATGGAAAAATCAAAATTGATAGCAAGGTTGGAAATGGAACATGCTTCACCCTATCCTTTCCAGAAGTATTGGATAAATAACATGAGTAATTATTTAGCACTTTAAAGCCCTGGGGGACCCCCAGGGCTTTAAAGTCCTAAAATGGTGATTTCGCTCCGAGGTAGCGTTGTTTCCAATATGAGTTGTTTAGGTCACTGATAATTACTCCTAAGGATGTACTTGCATGGATGAATTGATTATTACCTAAATAGATACCTGCATGTGATGGTCCAGATGTTGTTTCAAAGAAGACGATATCACCAATTTTTGGTGTAGATACAGGCTTGGTCGCACTCCAAATGGTGGCCACTGTTCGAGGAATGGAAACACCTACTTTCGAGTATACGAAGTTCAAATAACCACTGCAATCAAATCCTGATGGTGTCGAACCTCCCCAAACATACGGAGTTCCAATATATTTTTTCGCTTCGCTTACAAGTGTATCCACTTTTGAAACGGATCCGTAAGTTCCTGAATCTGTCGATACTTTTAAAACTTGTCCAACATAGATCATGTCTGATATTAATCCATTAAGTGATTTTAATTGATCAACAGTGATTCCTGCATTCTTTGCGATAACCCAAAGCATATCACCAGATTTTACAACGTAGGTGGTTGAAGTAGAATGTGTGTGTGGAGCTAATAGAGAAAGAGTTTGATTGATATAAATATTATCTGAAGTTAATTGATTCCATGTTTTTAGTTCGTTTACAGTAATTCCGTTTGCTGTGGCAATTTTCCAGAGGGTATCACCCGATTGAACTTTATATGTGTTTTCGTGGGCACTGGCTGCTCCATTCATACTTGTGAAAAATAATCCTGCAGCTGCTGCGGCAATTAGTAGTTGCTTCTTCATGATGTGTCATCTCCTTTTTTTCGATGTTCTATCTCCATACTAATTGTCTGAAAAATGATTTGGTAGCCTAAAAAACTGGATGAACTAGCAAACTATAACTCTAATGGGAAAATAATCAACAAAAATTTCAAAAATAAAATGAACTGTCTAATCGACTTTATTAAGATTACTAAAGGTTTTCGAGGTATTTCAAGATTTCGTCTGTAACACAATTGTAATAAATTATTAATAATACTAATATCACCATCACTACAAGTGGCTTTTCTTTGCATCTAAATAATGGAAAATATCCTAATAATCTTGTAAAATATAAATTGTATTTTTTTTCAGATAATTCATTCAGGCTTCACTGCAAAATTTCTCGTAGTGAACAATGAAGAAAGTGGTGGTTTTATGAAATTAATTTTTAAACTTATAGGCGGATTTTTCATATGGTTACTCATAACAATCGTGATGTTTCTTATCATTCTCATACCAAGAGATGCGGTTTATCAACCGGATCCTAAAAGTCATCATATTAATGGAACCTATAAATTTTCATGGGATGCCTATAAGGAAAATATTAATCAATATTATCAGATGGTCATTGAAAAGAAGAGCTTCGGAGAAACAAAGTTTGGGACAACCGTAGAGGAAGAACTCTTTCATTATATGAAACGAACGCTGACCATCATTATACCAGCATTTATCATCAGCATTTCACTCGGAATATTGAAAGGAATGTATGATTATAGAAATATGAGATCTTGGAAAAATTGGACTGGGAGTGGAACCACTTGGCTATTTCAGTCTGTGCCTGATTTTTTCATTATTATTTCGGTTCAATACGGACTTATTTTATTGATGAGACAAAGTTTTCCTCATATTGATATTTATGGTTATGATAAATGGTACAATACTCTCTTGCCTATTTTTTTCCTTTCCCTTTACCCATTTTCCTATATCGCTAGTATTACTTCAATTGCGATGAGTAATGAAGAAGGGAAAGATTATATTATCACTGCTAAAGCAAAAGGAATGAACGAAAGAATCATCATCTATAAACATATGCTTTGGAATTGCTGGTCCAAAATTTTAAGTCAATTTCTTACGATTACTCTTATCTTGATTTCTAGTTCGATTATTGTGGAATATTTAACGTTTTATCGAGGGGCAGGAAAAAGATTACTTGATTCATTGCAAGCAAAGTCCACATTTATGGTTGGACAAGGTTTTCCTGTAGAAGTTTCAACCGTCGTTGGCTTTTCATTCGGATTTATGATATTAATCTTAGTCTCTATATGGATTCAACTCATCATTTCACACTATCTTGTTCCAACATCAAAGGAGGTTAATTAATGAGGAGAATAGTAGATAATAAACCTCTTTTTATTGGATTGCTCTTTTTTCTTATTTTATTGATCATGATAGTATTAGGACCATATTTGCCATTTATTGATTCTGAATTAACTAAACACGGATTTCTCAAGACGGAGAATAAGATTATCCCTCCTCCCTATGATCCAAGTGGCCAATTTTTACTCGGTTCTGACCGGAGTGGGAGAGATTTATTAAGTGTTCTTGTCCTTGGTTCCAAGGAAACTTTTTTTACAGTATTAGTCATTAGTGTTTTATGCTTTATCATCTCAGTCCCTTTTGGATTACTAGCCGCTTTTAACCGTTTTGGGCAAATGGCCTTACATAATTGGAATATCTTATTTTCAAGAATTCCTTCCTTGTTTTTTATATTACTTATGGCAAATAATCCACTGATTATTTTCTCAAATAAACGCTGGATATGGTTAATTGTTATTATTATCGTTCTTGAAGTGGGCAGACTTGCTGAAATACTTCGTCAGCAGCTTAATGATTTGAAAACATCAGAGTTTATTTTATCAGGGCTAGCCGTCGGCAATAAACCTTTATATATGTTTCGTCACTATTATTTGCCATACATCTTTCCACAGCTATCTGCTGTCTTTGTCATGCTATTAGGTAAGATCATGTTTTTAATTGGACAACTTGGGATTTTTTCTATCTTTATTTCCCAAAAATTTGTCATGGTTGGCGGAATTATTGGTGGCCCGCCTATATATGAAATGCAAAATGCATCTCTTGCTTGGCCAACCCTTCTTGGAAACATCCTATACGATATCCAGAAAAATCCTTGGATCCCGTTTTCAACCGCATTATTCATCACATTCTTTATCATGACCTTTAATTTACTTGGGCAAGGAATCCGTAACCAAATCCAAAAACAATACCGGGTCAAGCATAATTTATAAAAATAGCCCCAATGTCATCTTAATTGATGAAGTCGGGGCTATTTTTAACGTTCATTTTTTTCTATTAATTAGATAGGTTAGCTGTAGCATCGTAAATAATAAGGATGTTTTTCGTTTATAAGCTAAATACTTTGGCTCCCACAGATCCGCATATTTATCTTTAAACCTTCGAACACCTTCGAAATGATAAAACACATGACCTTGTTTATAAATTTGGGCAGCGATTTTTTCACTTAAAAAAGAATATTTAGAGATTCCGACATTGGACAACGGCGCCATTCCCAAATTGAAATATACAAAACCTTCTTCCTTTGCCCATTCCAATAGGTTAATAAAGATGAAATCCATCGTTCCATTTGGTGAATCAGGTAAAAAGCGCATTATATCAACGGAAATCGTTTGATGTTGATCATAAACTGGCATAATGGTTGAAAAAGCAACAACCTCTCCGTGTTGGTTCGTAACAGTGGCAATGGGATCAAGTGAAATATAAGATTCATTAAAAAAGCCTAATGAAAATCCTTTTTCGGCTCGCCCACCTAACCAATGATCCGAAATATATTTTAATTGTGTAAGCAACTCATTAGAAAATGGTGGGTGTATGATTTCAAACCGATACCCTTCACGTTCTAATTTATTTTTACCAGCTCTCAATCCCTTCATTTTTTTACCTGATAATGAAAATTCCTTTAAGTCCACATACCCTTCTTCACCGAGTTTGATAAAGTCATATCCATTTTCATGAAGATAAGGAAGCATTTTCTGACTTACCTGATAATAGATGGGAGTATATCCAAATCGATCGACACTTTCCTTCAGTTCTTCAATTGATTTAAAAATTGCTCCCTTTTCCCCAACGGGATCACCTAATACGACAACTTTATCTGCAATCGTTTGATAGGAAAATAACACTTTATTATCCTTCGTCCAATAGACAGCTTTATCATGTAAAAATAAAAGGTGAGAAAGAACGGTTCCACCATATTTATGTAAGTGCTCAGATATTTTTGTTGCTTCATTGATTGACGCTTTTTTTTCCATTTTAGGTGGGCGCTTTATCCAAAAAGCAAGAAATAATATACAAAAAGCGAACAAAGATCCAATCAATCCACTCATCCACAAATCCGAAGGTTCTGTATAAATAAAATCACGGAATTTCTCGGGAATTCGAATCGGATTCTTCGGTAGATTGGCATATCCGATACTTAAGAAAAACCTAATACGATGAAAAGAACGACTACATCAAAGAGGATTCTTCCCCAGGTGTAAACAAAATTTTCTCGATAAAAGCGTTGTCTTGAAAGCCAGAGAACAAATGCAACAAATAGTACAAAAAGTGCTTCTTCGTAATCGAAGTTTTTCGAAAAGGTAAAAATGGCTCCGACTATTAGCATAATGAAGGTTAAATAATAAGCCCTCTTTACTTTATATTCAATCCCTCTAGCTAATCCTAATAAGGTAATCCCTACACCAATAGATAATAAATGAGATAAATTCATAATCGGCATTGATAAAAGTCGATCCATAAATTTAATTCTTTCAATTATAGCTGGTAGGGATGCTGATAATAACAAAATAACCCCGGAGCAAAACACTAAAATCGTCACAAAAAAATGACTAACATTCCCAATTATAACAGTTGGTAGCCCACTCCATCTTACATTCAATTGCTTCCAAAAATGACGAATCAACATAAATAGACCAATGAAAAAAGGAAAGAAATAATAACTAATACGGTATAAAAGTAAGAGTAAAAGCGCTTGTTCCTCGAAAACGCCAAGATTGGATAATCCAATCATAAAAATAAAGTCGAATGACCCTAAGCCACCAGGGATCATACTTATAACCCCAGCCGAAGCTGCAACTATTCCAATGGAGAGAGTTTCTGAAAAAGATACGGATATCCCCAATACCTTTGCGATCATAAAAATTGTAATAAAAACAAACAACCACTCAAGTGTGGAGATGAGTAGAAGACTATAAGTAAACCGACGTTCTTGTTTTTGAAAGATGTTGATTCTTTTTGTAAAATATAGCACTAAAAGCATAACAGGCAAATAAATAGCAATACCCCATACGGCAAAAAACAGCCAACGATATTCAATTAACATCGAATGATCTAATGGCCCAAGAAGGAAACACCAACAAAGAATCGAAAGTCCAGATAAATAAAAGGCTGAGAGCTCAGCAATCCCTTTTATCACATCCATCCGATCTTGTTTATATTTTTGGTAAAAATAAGTTCTTAAAGCTGAACCAGCAAACCCACCAAATCCAAATAAATTGGACATTGTATTACTAATAAAGGAATACTGAAAAAGTAATGGGATCGGGATATTCATATGTAATCTCTTTTTTAGGATTAGATCATAGAAACTCATGATATTGACACTGATTAGACCAATGATAAGGATCAAGATTACATGATAAAGTCCAAGTTCATTCATATGCTTTTGCAATAAATGCACATCAATGTCTTTAGTAAATTTCTTACCTTCCCATAGAAGGAAAAAAAGAAGTCCAAAAGGGATGGTCAATTTTAATAACGGTAACCATTTTTTATTTTTAAAGAACTGCAACATATAAACCCCATTCTCTTCAAAAATCATCATGTCCATTATAATCCATTGTGCCCATTTACATCACGATTTTATAAAAAAAAGAAAGAACAAGGCTTTTTCCGATTCACCTTGTCCTTTCTTTCGATAAGAATTAAGAAACTTTTTTCTCTACTTCGTTATTCCCGTTATAGGCTGCCATTTTCCGTTTTGCCACGAAATGGTAATACAAGTACGTAGCGAGCATAAATGGTATTCCACAGTATAATGCCATTCTTTGCTCAGGAATGAAAGCTAAGCTTATAATAACTAATACATTTAATGTTAGTGCTAATAGTGGTACAAAAGGATATAAAGGAGTTTTATATTTTAAATCTTCTATCTTTCCACCTTGTTTTAAAAATTGCTTTCTACCGAGGTAATTCGAAAGTGCAATGGATGCCCAAACGACTACTGCACCAAAACCAGCGATAGATAGAAGCCATAAATAAACCGTATCTTCAGCAAATACACCACAAAGTAAAGATAAACAACCGACTACCATACTTGCTGACAATGCATTGATTGGAACTCCTCTTTTGGAAAGCTTCCCAAAGAATGGAGAGATCATTCCCTTTTGTGACATCGACCACATTACACGAGACGTTGCATATAATCCAGAGTTTGCAACGGATAATACAGCAGTAATGATGACGAAATTCATAATGTCAGCTGCATATGGGATTCCGATTCTATCGAATACGACAACGAATGGGCTTTCAACTAGTCCTGCTTCCTTCCATGGGAACAATCCTGCAAGTACGAACATGGCTAATACGAAAAAGATAAGAATTCTCCATACAGTATTATTAATCGCTTTCGGAATTGTTTTTTCAGGATTTTCACTTTCCCCTGCCGCAACCCCTACAAGCTCTGTTCCTTGGAATGAGAAATTGACACCAATCATTGTGATCAAAATCGCCAAAACCCCATTCGGAAAAAGTCCGCCATGATCAGTAAAGTTGGATAAGAAAGGTGCTGAGTCTCCCCCATTCATATCTATAATGCCAAACATTGCTGCGCCACCTAATATAATAAACCCTATAATGGTAACAACTTTAATACTAGAGAACCAAAACTCAACTTCTGCAAAGCTCTTTGAAGATAATGCATTAATCGCATATAAAATAACAGCGAAGACCACACACCAGATCCAGGCAGGAGTGTCTGGAAACCAACGTTTCATTAAAATACTAACGGTGATTAGCTCTAAACCGACTGTCACGGACCAATTCAACCATGATAACCAACCGATCACATATCCAGAAGATGGAGAGATGAATTTTGTTGCATATGTTTGGTAGGAGCCAGCATCTGGAACAGCAACAGCTAATTCACCTAAACAAAGCATTGTTAAATACATAACGAAGCCACCAACTAAATAAGCTAAAATAGCACCTCCAGGTCCTGCTTCCCCGATGGTGTAGCCGGAACCTAGAAATAATCCCGTTCCAATGACTCCCCCAAGAGCAATCATAAATAAATGTCGACCTTTTAATTCCCTTTTTAAATCTTTGTTTTCATTTAACATAAATGTCCCCCTCTGTAGATGTTTCCTCTTGATTGTAAGCTTTTAAAACTAGCTATCATTACTTACAAGAAATTCCGATTAACATGCAGAATTTTCAGAAATCTAATTCAAAAAATAGTTGAGACAACTGACATGAATTCTACTTGAAATGGTAATTAAATATTTGCAAGTATCATGCCAAAAATATAAATACTATTTTGAAAGCGTTTTCTAATAATTTGAGACTAATAACTGCAAACTTTTTTTGCCATCTATTAATAATCTTCTAAAATAGTGCAAAAAATACTTTCTTTAGATAATAATTTCACATTAAAAGCATCTTTAATCCAACTTAAAACAGTATTTACGATAGTATTGATAATGAAGTTTTTGTAATTAATAACTTTTAAGCTAAAGCAAAATATTTTTGCGACATAAATTAAAAAATATAATAACATAATATTTTTATTTTTTTCATACAAAAAAATCCCCATTTTAGGGATTTTTCTACATTATTGTAATGGCAAAGGTTTCACAAACCAGCTGTTTCCTACACGTTTTAGGTGAAAGGAATGACCGTGTTCTTCCCCTTCAAAAATGAAGTTTACTGCAGCATCGTGTTCATTTTGAATCACTTCAAATTCTCTTACTTTGTTTAATTTGGTCATAAACTTACGAGTATTGTCAGAGGTAACCTCGTTTCTAGCTTCTTTAATAAACTGATCTTCAGATATTTCCATCGAACCCTCAGGATAGAAATGGTAAAGAGTCCCATAATCTTCCCCTGCTTCTGTGTACATATAGAGTCGAAAAATATCAAATGGTTGATAGCCTTCTACTGCCACTAAACTCCGATTTTCTTTAATATGATTAAATAATCCCAATATCTCCTCATCTAATTCAAGTACGGAGTTTTGAAGAACGATCTTATTTGGTTCGACGATAAATTTCTCAATCGTTTTTTGTTCTATTTTTGTATCGGTATAAATAAATTTCACTTCCACTCCATCTTCAAAAGCAATTAACTGTTCCATAGCGAAGTCCGTTAATTGAAAAGCAAAGGGCTCCCCATTCATATTTATTTCAATGCTGTGTGGGTCAATCCGTCCAACTAATATGCCAGTCCCTTCATGTTTTATCTCTATATTACTTGAAGATTGATCATTTGCTACCTTTCCCCCAATTTTGTTTTCCATATCTTTCGGCTCAGTTTGTGTTTGATCAACAGAACCACAACCAGTCATTAAACTCACAACTGATGTCGTGACCAATAATAATGCAGCCATTTTTTGATACATCTTCATGAAAGACACCCCAGATTTACTTAATTTTGATATTAATTCCAATAACTTTGACGAATGTCATTCAAAAAAGTTGCATCATAAGGTAAAGTGATAATTTTCAAAAAAAAATCTCCCAGTCTATCTACTGGGAGACATTTCTACAGATATTGCATTATAATTTATCAATCTGAATAGTAGAGTATTCGTCGATAATTTGATCGATTATTTGTTGGACAGGCAGTATTTCTTCAATTTCATGCACTCTCGCTCCAGCAAATACTAACCCGTTTTCAACATCGCCATTTAGTGATTGGATTAAGGAATCTAAAGTACAAAAGCGATAGGAGCAATTTTTCAAACAATCATGGCATTTGGTAATTTTTATTTTGTTAGATCCCGTAATTAAATCAGTTAAATGATTTTTAATTGCTCTTCCCTGTAAGCCAACAGTTGTTTTAACAAGAACCAAATCTTCTTTTTTTGCATCCACATATTTTTGTTTAAAGGCTAATGGAGCATCACATTCAACGCTTGCTACGAATCTTGTTCCCATCTGAACACCTGATGCTCCCATTTCAATCGCCTTTGCCACATCAAATCCGGTTAAAATTCCACCTGCTGCAATCACAGGAATGTTTACCGCTCCAACTACTTCAGGCAAAATATCAAACATCGGTCGATCTGTTCCTAAATGACCACCGGCTTCAAACCCTTCCACTACTACAGCTGAAGCTCCAAGCCGCTCAGAAAGCTTAGCAAGTTTCGCCGAAGACACGATAGATAGGACAGGGATTCCATATTCTTTTCCCCATGCATACATATCACGTGAAATACCTGCGCCGGAAATAATAAAATCAACCTTCTCTTCTAAAGCTGTCTTCATTTTTTCAGCAAAATCATTCATCGCAAATAATACATTTACACCGATGTAGCCAGCATCCCTTACCGCTTCCTTTGCTTTCCTAATATGAGCACGAAGCTCATCAACTGTAATTCCAGTTCCAGAAATGATTCCAACTCCACCAGCTTTTGCAACGGCAGTGGCCAGACCACTTAATGATATTCCTACTCCCATTCCTCCCTGTAGGATGGGTACCTTTGGCATGATATGCCCAATTTTTAATTGTGGAAGCTTCAAGTTTAAAACCTCATTTCAAAAATGTAAGTACTAGAAACCTAGACTTCTACTTATTTTAACAGTGATCTCTAAAACAAACTGTGATTTATATTACCAAGTCTTAAAATCTAGTAATTAATTTTAGAAAAGCGCGGGTCGCCTTGATAAGCCCCGACAGCCACCTGGAAAATTGTTCTCTGACTTTTTGGGTGGCGAACATTTGACCTCGAGGGGCAAGGACGCTTGCGCTGGACAATTTTCAATTTCTGAAAAATTATACTTTCTTACTTCATAAAAAAAACTGCCACAAATTGTAGCAGTCCATTTATACACTTAATTAGCCAGCGTACTTTTATGAAATTGATTATTAATAATATTTAATACAATGGCACCTAAAGCTTGAATTAGCGTTTTTACTAATACTTGACCGATGATGGCGAATGGAATGGCTTCCCATGGTAAAAAGTTTGCACCAAGTGGGCTAAGACCAATAATAACGAAGATAACTGAATCTAGCAATCCACCAACGAGCCCACTGTAAAAGACCCTCCAAGCCATCGGTAGTTTTAACCGTGAATATATTTCCGTATCGGTTGTTTCGGCTACGGCAAATGATAATGCCGAAGCTAAAACAATCAGTAATGTATCTCCAAGTAAATAAGAAGCTAAGGCAGAAAGCAATAATGCAATCGCGATAAATAAATATGTTTTTCCCCGACCGTATTTATTTTGAACAAGATCTCTGAAAATAAATGTTGCTCCTATTAAAAGGGTTCCCATAGGCACGATAAACGGTCCCAAGTTTAATGGTGCATAGGCTGCGGTTACTACATTCGCTGCAATAATAGCAACTAAGTACATTATGATTCTCATTTTTTGTAATCTCCTTTTTTATTTTTTCTAGAAAGTTCCTAAAAAAATAAAAAAACAGCACAACTAAGAAAGTTGTCCTGATTTCCTTAGTTTTTTAGAGAGGGTAGCTAGAACCTCTACCGCAAGAAGCGGGTTTGTATTTAATTCACTTATTGATTTTATCATAAAATAATTTATTCGCTACCCCTTAAATGTATTCTTATTTAAAATATTTCTCTTAGTTAACATAATAATATTATGTGATATTATTTTCCGTTTACTTATTTTTCTTCAAATGTGGTAAGATGGAATCATTCTTTTTTTAGTGAGGGATTTTTTTGAAAAAAAACATTTTCGTTGGAATCATTGGATTTATTTTCTTAGATTTATATTTTAATTTGTTACCTGTTCAACTATCAAACTCGTACATACAACTGGCTACCATTCTTTTATTTTTTCCTCTGGCGCATATTTTATCAAAATTTGTTGGGTTAAATGGGTTATCAGGTATTGGCGTACATTTCCATTCTGGTTGGGCTCGAAACTTTATTTTAAGTTTTCTCATTGGATTTTCCTTTTGGGTGCTGTTAAATGGGTATTATTTTCTGATTGGTGAGTACACTTTCGTAGGAGTAAATAAACGCTTTTTCGGAATGCCATTATTAGAGGTTATCGTCGGCTATTTATTAGGATCAATAATCAATGATATAATGATTCGAGGCTATTTGATCACCCTATTAAAGGATAAGCTTTCAATGAAATGGGTTCTTTCCATCAGTATTACCGTCTATGCCTTGGAGGATTTTTGGTATGCAGGTTTTAGCCTGGATAATATCATTTTCTCAATTGTTTTAGGATTTTCATTAACATATGCTTTTTATAAAACAGGTTCGATCTGGGCGAATACGGGAATACATTTTGGGTTAAATATGGTCTATGGATTATTATTTGGTCAGATGGGGAAACCGAATAGCAGCCTCTTGATTATAAACGAATCTAGTAAGGAATTCTTACTATCTCAAATAGTAGATTTAGCCGTACCGTTTATGATGTTCCTGTTTATGTTATGGGCAATTCGTTTTTATAAAAAAACGAATGAAAATAAGTCTGATTTGCAATTGGTATCAATCGTTAACCAAAACTAAATATCACCCTCTCCCCTATAACAAAATGAGATATGATATGATTTCATTTATTGGGGGGATTTTTTTTGCTTCTTAAAAAATTGTAATCGTCACATTCATTTTCTTGCTAAGAATAGGAATATCTATGTATTCCGCAAACACAACAATGGCTCACAACGGTGGACGGGATGAATTAGGTGGTCATTTCAGGTCAAGTGATTGTATGTACCTTCTACACGAACCCACTCTTTTATCAAAAACGGCTATAAATATAGACGAGCTCCTAGCGCTTATAAAAAAACATAATGGTTCGAAATGTGTCGCAAGCCTAACCGTGAACAAAATTGACTTAGAGGGTTATATTTTCGCTTCAAACAGAGGGTCTGAGCCAACAACCGTTGATACTAGCGAACCGCTTCAAATTGGTAAGAAATATAAGGCTACCTTAGAAAAATGTACGGACGGTGATACGGCTACTTTTTCAATCAATGGAAAGTCGTATAAAACGCGTTTTTTATACATTGACACTCCTGAAAGCACGAAGCAAATCGAACCGTATGGCAAAGAAGCAAGTAAATTTACTTGTCAATTTTTAAAAAAGGGGACAATTTCGTTAGAAACCGATGGTCATGATTTATTCGATAAATATAATCGACTTCTTGCGTGGGTGTAGGTTGGAAACGAGTTGCATCAAGAAGTAATCACAGCTGCTGGTTTGGTTGAAGATTTCTATGATTACGGGACATATCGGTATGAGGAACGTGTTGTAAAAGCTATGCTGGAAGCGAAGAATCAGAAGATAGGACTATATGCTTCAGCTGCGGAACATAAAAGCGAGTCCAATTCGCCTAAAATTAATTTAAAATTAAAAGGAAAAAACAATCAGACCAGTCAATCATTTTCTGAAACTGAAAAGGAAGATAACGAAAAACATACATCAAAAGGTGCTTGGCTTCCAATTATTTTAGGTGCACTTCTTGTAATAGGTATTCTATTTTATTTAAAGGTTAAATTTTCGCTTTTATTATAGTTGCAAGTGTTAAAGCCGAAACTCCAATTGAGGAGTTTCGGCTTTTTGTCTTCTTTCATACCTTTTGTTGGATCAATAAGATATTTTTCTAAAATTAATTATCCTCAATTGGTTTTAAATTACCTTCAATCTCAACACGGCGTTTTTCTAAAAACGGTGGTAAATCTAATTTTTCACCAAGTGTTTCGATGTCTCCGTCAATTGTAAAACCTGGTCCATCGGTTGCAATTTCAAATAGAATGCCGTTAGATTCGCGAAAGTATAAGCTCTTAAAGTAGAATCGATCCACAATGCCTGATGTATGGAAGCCACGTGCACGTACTTGTTTATCCCAGAATTCAAGCTCTGCCTCATCCTTGACCCGAATGGCTAAATGATGAATACTACCTCGCCCAGGTTTTTCAGTAGGACCGTCTAAATATTTCGCAACGATTTCACCAAATACTTCACCTTGAACCGATTGAAAAATTACTACATCTTCCGTACGTGAAACTTCTGTGTATCCAAATATTTCTGAAAGAGTACGCGCTAGTTTATCGAGCCTGCGAACGGTTATTTCCACTGATCCCATACCTTGAATTCGATGTTCTTCAGGTATGATTGATTTATCCCACGATTCCCAATGCTGAACTGTCTTACCATTTGAAACAAGTAGCACCATGCGGAGCCCTTCAGAATCTTCAAAGAGCAATGCAGGTTTATTAGCATACGTTGTGATGTCACTGTGTTGTACACCATATGCCTCAAAACGAGCTTTCCAATATGTTAAGCTTGCTTCCGTTTGAACAAGTAAACCAATTTGAGTAATAGCGTTTGTGCCTCGATATGTGCTTCCAACAAGTGGGATTTCAAAGAATGATAACTCTGTCCCAGCACTTCCTGTTTTATCTCCGTAAAATAAATGATACATCGACGGATCATCTTGGTTCACCGTCATTTTCACACGACGTAAACCAAGTACATTACGATAAAAGTGGTTATTTTGTTTTGCATTTTTTGTAATCATTGAAATATGATGATGTCCTGGAATTGTATACATAAATTACCCCTCCTATTTGTCATTTGATTAATCAAGTGATTCAATAAGAAAATTACTTGTTCGGTAGTTTCTTTTTTTCACTATTTTTTTGTACTCGAGTCATAAGTGAATATAAAACTATTTGTTCTTCTCTAGATAAACATTCATCAAAAAACGAAGATTGGAATGCAAGTTGTTCAAAAAACGCATTATCAAGTTTTTCCTGACCCTTCTTTGTTAAAAAAATTGTTTTCGTTTTCCACTTTTGCTTGCGTTCAATGAGTCCGTCTTTTTCAAGGCGAGCGAGCATACGCGAAATACCACCTTGAGTCACTGTGACTTTCTCAGCTAGTTCACTTTGTGTTAATGGTTCGTATGATGATATTTGCATTAACACATCAAATTGTGCAGTTGTTAAATCAAACTGCTTTAAGAATTCATTTGAAAGTAAGTTACTTTGATGTGTAAATCGAGTGAGTCTTAGCCAGATTAATGATCCGCGAGTATTATGCTGCATTTTTGTTCTCACTCCCTTCCGTTACTATCACTTTACCACTCAAATGATAATAGCACAAGAAAAATATCTTGAATTCAAGATACTTTGTAAATGATGTGAAAAATTAGCATTTTGTTCTAACTCATAAACACATTTGCCTAAATTTCAGGATTAGCTTTGTCATTATTCACCCTAATCAAAGACATTTTACTGCTTACAAATACAAGTATTGTCTTTAAGACTCCATATAAGGACATTTTTCACGAAATACGATTAAGTTTATCCTTCAAAGGTTTTATAACTTATAATTCCTCAATAATGAAAAAGACAAGCTCCACTTTAAGGATGCTTATCTTTTTCAATTACTATTGATTTAAGAAGAAATAGGATTTAATCATAAAATAGCTAATTTCCTCTGGTAATAGTTCTTTTATGGGTTTGAGTTTATCTGTATCCGCTTTTTTTACAGCTTCATTGATTAATAGTCGGTATTCATGGGGAAGAAGCTTGTCCCAATCCATGTAGTTCCCCTCTTCTGCACTTCTAATAAGATGTGATTCGATGGTTGTAATAGACATATTTCGTTCTTTTGCGATCATTGAGATTGTGTAACCATTATTAAATAAGTCATAAGTGACAAGATGGGATGCCTTAGAGACTTCTTTTTGCTCTCTTTTGGGTTTTTCGATTTTAATTATTTTTGTATCATTCCTATCACTAGTTGTTTCTATAATTACTCTATCTGGATTCTTTTCACAAAATGTCCGGATTAATTGAATGAACTCCAGCCCATACTTTTCCAACTTATGAGCCCCTACCCCTTTGACATTCATAAATTCCGCGTTCGTTTTTGGTAACCTCACGCACATATCTTGTAAGCTAGTGTCCGAAAAAATGACAAAAGGCGGTACCCTTTCTTCTTCCGCAATCCGTTTTCTTAAAGTTCGAAGCTCCTCAAATAATGGATCAGACTTAGAGATCGTTTTAGCTTGAATCTCCTCTTTGCGACTGACTGTTTGTTTCCCTGTTAATACGTTCTTTCCTATTGCGGAAACATATATGGTTGGAAATTGTCCATTTTCAATTCCAATAATCTCTTCGGTTATCAAATAATCAATAAAATCAGTTATTTCTTTCGCACTTTTGTTTTGCAATAACCCATATGTAGTTAAGGTATGAAAATTAAATTGCATAATTGTTTTGCTTTTTGAACCGGTCAGAACTTTAGCTACTGTAGATTTTCCGAAACGCTGTCCCATCCTTATGATACATGATAATACGATTTGCGCTTCTTTTGTCACATCCACAGCTGATCTAGTATCGGTGCAATTGCTACACTTACCACAATTTCCAGGTGAAGCTTCATTAAAATACTCGACGATCCACGATTGGAGGCAGTTTTCCGTATGACAATAGCCAACCATTTGATGCAGTTTTTCTAGCTCCATTGAGATTCGTTCGCGGTCTAATGTTTGGTCAATTAGGAAGCGGTGAATTTGCGTATCACTTGCTCCATATAACAGAATACAAGTACTTTCAAGTCCATCACGCCCAGCCCTTCCTGCTTCCTGATAATAACTCTCCATATTTCTTGGCATTTGATAATGGATGACATAGCGTACATTGGATTTGTCAATCCCCATTCCAAAGGCGCTTGTTGCGACCATCAACGGCTTTTCGTCTTGTAAAAAGGCATTTTGTTGTTCTAAACGTTCATTGTCACTAAGACCAGCATGATAACGTGCGACAGGTAGCTTCGCTTTTTGCAGTGTTTGGTATAACTGATCGACTGTTTTTCGAGTGGCTGCATAAATAATCCCCGACTCGTTTGCATTTTTTTTCACATAATCAAGTAAAAAACGATCACGATCTTGCCCTTTTACCACGGAAAAAGATAGATTGGTCCGTTCAAAGCTCGTAACTACTTCATTTTCGATTCTTAATGATCTACATATATCCTGTCGTACTTGTGAAGTGGCGGTTGCTGTTAACGCAAGTACAATTGGTTTCGTTTGAATATGGTTTAGGATACTTGAGATATACATATAGCTTGGGCGGAAATCATGCCCCCACTGAGAAATACAGTGTGCCTCATCCACTGCAATAAGCGGAATTTCAATTTCTGCTAATTCTTTTAGAAAAAGTCCCGACTCTAGACGCTCTGGTGAAATGTAAAGGAGCTTATAGTGTCCTTTTCTAGCCAACATCATCCGTTCCTGAATGTCCTTTTGCGTCAAACTACTATTAATATAAGTGGCTGCAATACCTAGTTGCTCCAAAGTGTCTACTTGATCCTTCATTAAGGAGATAAGTGGAGAAATGACGATGGTTGTCCCTGGAAATACGAGGGCTGGAACTTGATAACATAGCGATTTCCCTCCACCTGTTGGCATAACACATAATGTATTTTGCCCACTGAAAACATGTTCGATAGTATTTTTCTGACCTTGACGAAATTCATCATAGCCAAAATGAGATTTTAATATTTGTTGCGCTGTTTGTAACATGAAAAAATCCTCCTCTAACTAGGAGACTAGTGTAATTGTATTCATCTATTATACACTCTCTGCTGCCTTCACGTCTGAGATAAATTCAATCCTAAGTGACTAAACCATGAAATTTTCCCAAAAAATAGTTTCTTTTATCATCCAATTCGATTATTATCTAATTAGATGATTATTAAATTAGATGTCAATCAAATGAATGAAGGTGATTTTATGTTTCACGCATTTAAAGCTGAAAAATCGTATCAAAAATTGTTTTATGCAGGAATAATTAACGGGATTGGTGACCGATTTAGTCAAGTCGCGTTACTGACCTTAATTTTACAAATGACTGGATCTGGGTTATCAGTCGGAATCACTCTAGCCTTAAGGATGCTGCCCTTCCTATTCTTTGGTCCATTAAGCAGTACAATAGCAGAAAAATTGACTCGTAAAAAACTGTTAATGATGACTGATTTCTTTCGAATTTTTATTGCTCTGTCATTTTTGTGGATAAATAGTCCAGATGATATGTGGATTGTTTATGTTGGTTCCTTTTTATTAGCAAGTGGTGAAGCGCTTTACTCACCAACAAGAAGAGCAAGTATACCAGCAATTATTAATCAGAAAAATATGAAGGAAGTGAATTCATGGGAACAGGTTCTTTTAGGATTTGTGTTAATATTTGGAGCTTTAACTGGGGGATTGGTTTCATTTGTTTTTGGAGCTAAGGCAGCCTTTGTCATCAATATTCTATCGTTTTTAATTGCAGGTTTGATCATCATGAAGATCCCTACATTAGAATCTAATTTCGCAAAAGAAACGAAAGTAAACGGTGAAAAAGTAAAAGCTACTACTTTGTTTTCAGTTATCCTTTCCTCTTCATTATTATTCATGCTTGTAACCGTTGATTTCGTCCTACCTTTAACAAATGGAATTGAAAATGTGCTTATTAGTGTGTATGCGATCGACACTTTTCAGGCGGCTGACTTGGGAGTTGGAATTTTGTACAGTGTACTTGGCACGGGGTTCATCGTTAGTCCAATAATAACGAAATGGATAAAGGGTCATTACCTGTTATTCGCTTTTATCTGTATGATGGTGGAAGGTTTAATTTTGTTCATCGTCAGTCAATCTCAATCTTTTGCTCTTGTTGTTTTGTTATTTGGAATTTTAACCATCTTTGGTGGTGTTAGCAATACGCTAATTGATACTGTCGTAATGGAAACAGTTCCGTTAAAATTACAAGGAATGTATTTTGGTTTATCTGCGACACTGGCGAATACTTTATTAGGACTTTCAATGTTTTTAACCGGAGTATTACTCGAGGTCTTCGATCCAAGAACTATGGGTGTTATTAATGGTTCATTATATTTCCTCTTCGGTTTGATTTTTCTTTTATGGTCATTACGTGTAAATGTAATAAAGGAACATAAGAAGATCCTTCAAAAAGTTCCGAATTTGAATCCTTAAAAACGTAAGATGGTCCTCTTAGGAGAGAACCATCTTACGTTTTATTTTGTTCTTGTTCCATCTGCAGCATTTCCTCTTCTTCCTCTACTGCTATTCTCGTAATTTTGTCTTGAAGAATGGTAAAAGCTTGATCAAGATGTTCTCTAGAAGGAAATTTAGGCTCATTCTTCACATAGTAGCCCCCTATATTTCTTATTTCAAACAAGATGCCTATCACTAGCATCCCTCAGGACATTAGAAAATATCCCCAAAAAATCATGCTTGGATGATGACTCTTGTACCATTCGGAACATAACCAGCCAATTCTAATACATCTTTATTTTGCATGCGAATACAGCCATGAGACACAGCCTTACCTATCGAAGATGGATTATTCGTTCCATGAATACCATAGCCTCGTCTTGAAAGGGACAACCATAGAACTCCGAACGGTCCGCCTGGATTCGGCTCGCGATTAACGATTACATAATCACCTAACGGAGTCTTAGTAAGTATTTTTCCAACGGCAATTGGATACGTTTTAAAGATTTGCCCGTGATGAAATAATGTTAGTCTTCTTTGTCCTAAAGAAACTTGAATATGATAAGGAATCGTATTTGGATCAGGCAAACCGGGTATTTGAATTTTTTGACCGACAAATAAATGATTTGGATTGATTCCTGGATTTGCAGCCAATAATTTTTGTAATGAGATTCGATAATTAGAGGCAATTAAAGCCAAATACTCACCTAGCTTAACCGTATGGAGCATTTGTCCACCACACCTTTTTTCTTTTACAATATGCAAGGGGAGTGCTGCCAGTGCCTATTTAGTTAACTTCCTCTAAATTTTTGATATTCCTCTTCCAATTCAGCTAAAGATAGTTCGAAAAGCTGTAAATTTCTACTTTTGAAAATTCCCATTTCCAATAGTTCATTTATAAGAAACTCTTTCTTCGTTTCCTCTTCTGTTTCGCGAAAAATATTCATAACCACGCCTCCGATCTAATCATAAAATAAAAAACCCCTTCTTATCGCTTTTACAATAGCAAGAAGGGGTTATTTATGTTCTTCGACCGCACCTCTTATCTATCAAGCAAATAACACTTGTTGGAATTGGCACAGTGCACTAAGTAGTGCCTGTTGCCGAGGTATCTTAGGGCCAATTCCCTCCACCTCTCTGGATAAGAAATATTTAATTGGAATTTACTATAATGGTTTTCCATTGTGATGTCAAATATTAATGTACCAAAAAAATATTTACTTAATTTAAATTTTCCCGATATAACATTATTACTATAAAAATAGGGACTAATATTCAACAATGTGGAATATATCACATGTATGTGAAGTAGTTCACATAACGTTCAAATACGCTTTCAAAATGCGTGATGGCAGTCACGTTAATCATTCATGACAGAGAATACAATTAACTTGTAATCACATATTAAAATAATTTTTTATTAGGAGGAAATAACATGAAGGTTCATCAAAAATTATGGAAATATTCTCTAACTACTGCCTCTATGATTCTATTACTAACAGCATGCAATACTGATACCACATCTGTAAAACCACAACAAGAAAAAAAAGCTGAAACGACTGCTTCAACTCCAAACCTCATTGAAACACATAAAGATTTAAATCAACCACCTGTTCCGTTAAAGCTTGAACGTATTGGTAAAAATGAAGTGAATGTGGAAATGACCGCTCAGATTACAGATATTGAGATTAGTGAAGGAAATGTGTATAAAGCCTGGACATTCAATGGGCAAGCGCCTGGTCCTGTCGTTGTCGTTAACGAAGGAGATACCATTAACTTTAAATTAAAGAATATGGACCCTTCGATTCCACACAGTATGGATTTCCATGCTGTACACGCAGCACCGTCTAAAGACTTCATTGATGTTATGCCTAATGAAAGCGGTTCGTTTACTTACCCTGCCAATAAACCTGGGGTGTTTATGTACCATTGTGGAACAAAGCCAGTTCTTTCACATATTGCGAACGGTATGCACGGAGTCATTATTGTTAAGCCTAAAGATGGTTATCCAAATGATGGCCAAATAGACCGTGAATTCGTTATCGTTCAAAATGAATGGTATAAATACAATGATCTTGAAGATTTTAAAAATGGAGTCCCTACAAATGTCGTTTTTTCAACAAAAGCACTTAAAGAAGGTCAATTAAATACTAATGGGACAACAACTAGTTTAGTAGACACTCCTCTTATTGCTAAAGTGGGAGATCGCGTTCGATTTTATGTCAACAATGTTGGACCAAATGAAGTAAGCAGTTTCCACGTGGTAGGGACCATTTTCGATGATGTATATATAGATGGAAATCCATTTAATCACATGAAAGGCATGCAAACTGTCATGTTACCTGCTAGTGGTGGTGCTGTCGTCGAATTCACTGTCACAAAAGAAGGAAACTATCCGATCGTTACTCACCAATTTAACCATGCAACAAAAGGTGCCGTTGGTATCTTGAAAGTAACAAAGGATGGGAAAGACGATGGTAGTGTAGCAAGTGGGCATTAAACATTATTAATCTTTTGATAGTAGCGACCTGTAATTCCAGGTCGCTACTTTTTATGTTATAGGTTATTTAATAAACCAAACCTTTACTATATGTGTATCATTCACTTCATATATAGCAATCGCTTCCCCAGTAGACCCATCTGCTCTCCCTGTTAAATATTCGTGGTCAATCACATGGTTCCCCATGAAGGTACGATTTTTTAAATCTGCATTTAAATCTGGATTATCTAAAAATAGTTTCCGATATCTTTCAGTAAATGCTTCCTTCCCTTCCATCAATACTTTGTTAGATGGAAACTCCAATACGACAATATTATCGTCATACTGATCGATAAACTCTTGTAGTTGCTTAGAATTGTATGCATCCAATTGTAACTGAGCAAGTTGTTCTGGTGTTTTATTTATCATAATAGCTGTTTCTCCTTATTTGGAATTAACATTTACAAATCATCAGTGTATTCCCGTCAGGATCTTTAAAATTAAAATAGTGATTATGTTGAATATCAGTTAATAAATGAACCTTTTTTTGCTTTATAAATGAATAGGCATCATCAATATTTGTTGTATTAAAATGGAATAACGGGAAATTTAAAATATTTTCTTCTGAAAAAATCTTACTATCTAAAACGATTCTCGTACCATTCATAGGGATAACATAAATATGACCAAACTGTATTTCTCCTTCTGCTTGAATTCCCAATATATCACAATACCAATCTCTTGCAAGCTCTATGTTACTAACTGGTATAAATACTGTTCCGATTTGGTTTAAAATTGGATGATTCAAAAAAAACACCTCCATTAAATTATCTACTTTAAATTACATTCGCTTTTTTGTTTCATAATCCTGCACCGAAATTGTTGAATATTTAGAATTTCGTATTGCGAAATAAATTCAAACTATTTAAAATAAATTAGAAAACACTACGAATAAGGGAGTATTTATGAATCGCAAAATTTTTCTATATGTTAAAGCTTTTTCAGACCTTGGGACATTTATGGATTTGATAGCCATCAATGTTTTGATGTATGTGGCAACTGGCAGTTCTGCTTGGTTAGCAGCTACTATGGCGTTTCGAACGCTCGGTGGAGTTCTTTCTAGTTTATTTTCTGGAGTCATTGCGGATCGCTTTGATCGACGAAAAATCATGATTTATACTGATATTTTTCGAGCGATTATCATTCTTTGTTTAATCCCATTTCCAAATCCAATCATGATTATTATTGTCTGTTTTTTGATTGGACTTACTAGTAGCTTTTTCGCTGTAAGCTATAGTGCGGAAATTCCGCAAATTTTTGGTCAAGATAAAGTTCTAGAAACGAATTCATTAATTGCACGTTTAACTTCAATAAGCTTAGTTGGTGGTTTTATCGGTGCTGGAGTAATTACTGATTTCCTTGGATATAAAATTACCCTTGTCATTGATGCTATTACATATATTTTATCAGCTGTTGTCTTGATAAAAATGAAATGGCAAACTTCCTCAGTTAGTAAGATGGCCATTGGAAGCGGAGTAAAACAGAAACTAGTTGATATTGGAAATGATTTAAAAGAAGTTTTTTCCTATATCCTTTTGGTGCCAATGTTATTTTTAGTAAATATCGTTTTCTTAGTTGGGGCATTTGCCGGTGCATCACATAATTTAGGAATTCCATTACTTGCGGAAAGTATCAATGCATCAAAACAAAGCTTTTTCTATGGGTTAATTTGGGGCGTTTGGGGAATTGGTTCTGTGATGGCCACGCTCATTCTTCCAAAATTAAAATTTTTACAAAGTAATAGACTTTATTATGCCTGCTTTTTGACGGCCATTTTGATGTCAACCGGGTTCATTATTTTTCTATCTAATCATAATTTATGGCTCGTCCTACCGTTTGCACTTTTAACTGGAGTGTTTGATGCTTGCTTTACGACATTACATGCGACGATTCTTCAAAAAACGGAGAATCATATTCGTGGGAGGATCTTTGGAGTAGGTATGCTTTTGAAATCATTAGGTTTCGCACTTGGGTTTGTTGTTGCCCCTATTTTACTAGAAAGCTTATCGTTGGCAAAAATGGTTTGGGTTTTTCATGGTACATTAATCACAACTTGTGTGGTTGTAGCCATCTATGCAGGTCGAATTAAGAAAAAGAATACTAGTTTAAATCAAAGTGCATAGTCTGCTCTGTTCTTATGTTTTTTTGAGTATTATCGTCATTAATTATCTCACTGAAAGGCATTTAATTTGCGGATTTACCTAGTTTTGTAGCTTATTAGCCTTATGAACGACATTTCGTTTACAGATTTACCTAGTTTTGTCGTTCATTTGCCTTATGAATGGCATTTCGATTGCACAACACCTTAATTTGTCGTTCATTTCCTTTATGAACGACATTAACGAAAAAACGAAAGCTCCATATAAACGGAGCTTTCGTTTTTAATTATTACTCTTTATTCAATAAAGACTCCCCTGCAATACCTGGGTGTGTCATTTCATAAGGATCTAAAATTAAATCAAGCTCTTCCTCGGTTAATACATCATAAGCTAAGCAAAGCTCACGAACGGATTTTCCAGTGAGAATCGCTTCACGAGCAATTCGCGCCACTGCTTCATAGCCGAGATGCGGGTTAATTGCCGTGATAATTCCAACACTTCTCTCAACATCCGCTTTTAACTTCTCAGCATTTGCTTCTATTCCTTCTAAACAGAAATCAGTGAAGGCATTGAATGCATTGTTCATAATACTGATCGATTGAATTAAGTTAAAGACAAGAACTGGTTCCATTACATTAAGTTCAAGCTGGCCAGCTTCAGATGCTAAACAAATCGTGTGATCATTTCCAATAACTTGGAAAGCAACTTGATTGATAAGCTCTGGCATAACTGGGTTGACTTTTCCTGGCATAATCGAAGATCCAGGTTGGCGAGCTGGCAAGGAAATTTCATTAAAGCCAACTCGAGGACCAGATGCCATTAAGCGAAGATCGTTAGCGATTTTAGACATATTCATCATACACACTTTTAAAGATGCAGATACTTCAGTGTATGCGTCTGTATTTTGTGTCGCGTCGACTAAATGTTCAGCATTTACTAATGGGAATCCAGTAATTTCCTTTAAATGTAGAACGACATTTTTTATATACTGTGGGTTTGCGTTAAGGCCTGTCCCAACAGCTGTCGCACCCATGTTCACTTCATATAAATGCTCACGAGTGTTGCTGATACGTTTAATATCACGAGCTAACACGCGACGATATGATTCAAATTCTTGTCCAAGTCGGATCGGCACCGCGTCCTGTAAATGAGTTCTTCCCATTTTAATAATCGAATCAAATTCAGTCGCCTTTTTAGAAAAAACATCATGCATTTTATTCATTGTTACAAGTAAAGAGTCTAGTAATGATAATGTAGAAATATGTATAGCTGTTGGAAAAGCATCGTTTGTCGACTGCGCCATGTTTACATGAGAATTCGGGCTTAAATGAATGTAGCTCCCTTTTTCTTTGCCCATGATTTCAAGAGCACGATTGGCAATAACTTCGTTAGTGTTCATGTTAATGGAAGTACCTGCCCCACCTTGTATCGGATCAACAATAAAATGATCATGATGTTTACCTTCAATGATTTCATCGGAAGCTTTCACAATTGCCTCACCTATTTCATGGTACAGTCGACCTGACTCCATGTTTGCTAGTGCAGCCGCTTTTTTCACCATAGCCATTGCTTTTATTAATTCAGTGTGAATTCGATATCCTGTTATCGGAAAGTTTTCCACTGCACGTAATGTTTGAATACCGTAGTATGCATTTACATCAACTTCTTTTTCACCAAGAAAATCTTTTTCCAATCGAAATTTTGCATTTTCCATTATGTATCCCCCTATGATTTGTTGCTAATTAAATCCACACTCTCATCATAATGGATAATCGCTTGCTTTCCAAATGAAATGAATAAAAGAATAGATAAAAAGAAAGAACTGCAGCTTTTTTTGCAGTTCTTTAAATAACCTATTAATCTTTCGTCGCCTGTTCAATAACTTTCTGCCCATCAATTGTTTTATAATAAATCGTGATTTTATCATCCTTCTTAAATAATGCAATATCAGGTTTAACTTTTTCAGATAGTCTGTAATGCTCTGGATTTCCCTCTTCATTGAGAACTTCGATGGAGTTATTATCCATTAATCCAATAAAAGTGACAGGGAAGCCTTTTAGTTTACCGTCTTCCTCCATACCTTCTCCAATGCCCCCCCAGTTAATTTCAGTATTCTCTCTTAAGTTAGGTTGATCGATAGCTGTTGACCAAACTTCCAACTGATACGTCCCGGGATTAAGTTGATTTAAGCTTTCAGTTAAATCGATTTCCATCGAAATGATTTCACCTTGCTTTAATGTTGTTTCTGACATTTGTTGAGCAAATATTTTATCCATGGAGTATGTGTACACAACCATACCTGTGCTGTCTTTTAAAGAATAATCATATTGTTGCGTGCTGCTATATTTTAGGATATCTTCTTTTTCTTTTTCGTTTTTAATTGAAAAAATAAAGCTGAAATTTCCATTCTGGCTATTATTCTCAAGACTAGATGTTAGCTTTCCTGCGACAATTCCAGCTGGTTTTTTGTCTTCAGTTGTTGGGCTTGATCCATTTACAACCTTATTCTTTTCATCCTTATCTATATTTGTTGTTCCACAAGCTGTTAAGGTAAATAGTATGATTAACGTTGATAATATATTTGATAATTTGCTCTTGATTTTCATCTCATTGCACCTCAATTAGTTTTAATGCCGGCACTATAAGAGACGAAATTTTTTGTAAAAAGTTACTAGGTTACTTAGGAATTTTAAGAAAATCTATACTCGATTTTAGATTGATCTATTTTACCAAGTGATATAATCCTCTTCACTGTATTTTTCCAACAGAACCTTAGTTGGTTTTTCAATTTGAAAATACATGATTTTTTCTAAGAAAATGGTTGTGCAGTCGATTTTTCGTAATCCTTCTTTCGACGGGAATGAAATCCATTTATCCCCCTTAAAGGCTGAAATAATTTTGTCAGATATGATTTGATAATTGGCCGCTTTCATTGGCAATTGGATGAATTCTTTTTCCGAAAAATAAAATCGAACAATGAACTTATTGGACATGCTCTCACCCTCCTGCTTCATTCTATTCAGGGTTGTCCAAATACATGAGAGATTAATAAACTAGGTGACGAATATTTTCTATTTTCCCACCATAAGATGAATTATCTGTTGGGAGATGGAGGATGGGAATTGGATGTATAAAGAAATTACGAAGAATATGCTATGGGAATACAATCGTCTAAATGAAGAAAAGAAAAAGATTGAAGCGAATTTAAGCGAAATGAAGAAAATCTTTAATCTTTATTTTGATGAGACTGTCGGCTTTAATGAAAAAGGTGAACTATTGATTGAGGATTTAAAGCTTGAACGGCAAATCCGTAGGGTGGAAAAATTTGACGAGGTTAAAACGGTAGATCGTTTAGAAAGCTTGAATATGGTGGATTTAGTTCTAACTATTAAACGCCCTGATGAAGAAAAGGTTAAAGCTGCATTAAATCTTGGATTATTGAAAAACGAGGATTTAGAAGGGTGCATTTCTTTACAAACAACAGGTGCCATTTATGTAAAGTCGCGGAAATAGGGTAATAAAACTGGATAGATGAATGTTTCAACTGTTACTTCTATCCAGTTTTTGAAAATAAGGTGTCTTATAAGCTCCTTCAGTTAATGCATCAGTAGTTTAACTAGAAAAGTCACCAAAATAACCGATAAATCTAAAATACTTATTCGAAAAGGAATTTTTGATTCTCACTTACATTTTGTGTGAGTTTATTTCTCAGAATTCTCATCATCAAGTATTCGCTTATGTTTTTCCATTATTATTTTTTTGTTAAGTATCCTAACTTCACCAACCATTAGCAACCTCATATCCTCTACGATATACTTAGCTAACTCTTCGTCAGAAATGTCATTTCCATCAATATCCAGACGAAAATCCTGACCTTGTATCCCACCGCCATTAGTAAATTCGATTTCAAAGTCAAATTGAACTCTTTTATCCATTTTGAATCCACCTTATGTTAGTTTTGGGTTGATTATTCACTTGTCTTTAATTTTATTTAGTTAGATCTCTTTCAATTTAAGTGGGTAAAAGTTCATTATATATTTTCATTTTTTCTTCTGTTTGCGTGATTACATGATTAATAGAGTTGCGCTGTTCTTTCAGATTTACTAAATGCTTTTCAAGAATCTTCTTCCTTTTATAAATTATCTCTGCATGATCGGTCGGTGAAGCATCTAGAAGACATCCAGCATCAACGATCTCTTTTAAATCGCTTAAGCTCATTCCCGTTGCTTTTAAACCTAATAGAAATTTAATAAATTGAATTTCTTTTTCTGAAAATAATCTATCTTTACCATTTTTTCTCTGTGGAGTAGGAATAAGCCCTATTTTTTCATAGTAACGGATTGTATGAGTAGGAATTCCGGTTGTCTTTGCAGCCTCTCCGATCGTTAACATCATTATTCTCCTTCATAATTACAAAGTAAAAGTATTTTACCATCCACTCCACTTTCAAACAATTGATGAGCTTCTATAGCTTGTGATAACGGGATTTTGTGTGAAATAATCGGATTTATTTTATTCTGCGATAGTAATTTAATGAGTTGTGTTAAATCCTCTTTAATGGAATGCGGTACGACATGTTGAACTTTAGAAATACTGTAAAAATGTCCTTTATGACCAGAAGATGTCTTATTCGTAGTTAGGATTCGATTCCATTCCTCCATCATAAAACGTTTTTCTTCAAAATTAACATGGTCTTGGTTTGCAAAAGCTAATCCGTATCCTACAAATAGTCCATTTGGTTTCAACGTTCGATAGGATCGATTCCAATGATATCCACCGATGCTATCAAATACAAAATCGACACCATTACTTGTTTCAGTAGCGATTCTTTCCACGAAATCCTCTGATTGATAATCGATATATTTCGCTCCCATTGATAAGACCTTTTTCTTATTTTTAAGAGAAGCTGTGCCGTAGAGTTCTAGATTTATTTCTTGACTTAATTGTAAGAGAGCAGTGCCCACTCCCCCAGCAGCACCATGAATGAGTAAACTATTCCCTTCTTGGACTTTTGCGACTCGGAATAGTAATTGGTATGCTGTTAAGTAGTTTAGTAACATGGCAACTACTGTATATGGGTTTATACCAGTTGGAATGGGAAGCATTGACTGTTCATGCAAGTGAATGTACCGAGTGTATCCACCATATTTACAAAAAGCAGCGACCATTTGACCTACTTTAACGGAAGTAACATTTCTACCAATCGATTCGACGATTCCAACAACTTCATGGCCTGGTGTAAAGGGAGTATCAGGTACTCCTGGATACTTACCTTTTCGCATCATAATATCGGCAAATGCCACCCCAGTTACCAAAACTTTTACCCTAACTTCATTGTCATTCAGTTCTAGAAGACATTCTTCAATTAATTTTAATTGACCTATTTCTGTAATGATGATTCGTTGATTATACATACTCATTCCTCCTACCTATTGATAAGAGAAATATTACGATTTAAAGTTGACTTTAAGTCAAGTAGAAAAAGAAGTTTAATAAAATTGTAGTTTCATAATGTAAAATAATATGGTTATAACTAAAAAATTCCCATGATTGAAAGATAAATACAAATAGCTGCCAAAGTAATTAAAATCACTGCTGTTAAAGTACTTCGTCTCATCTTAATACCATATGCACCGAAAAAAATCGCCGCAGCTAATTTGGATAAGCTTTCATAATAAGGATTATATGAAAAAAATGAACTGCTAAAAATGAAGGAAACTAGCAAAGTTGTAACGATGAGGATTTTAAACCACCAAGGCTCTTTAATAAATAGTTTAATGAAAAATTTTATCCGATGCATGTCAGTAGCTCTCCCTTTGTAAATCTTTATTATTTTATGAAGTGATCGATAAAAGAAGCACTAAGCTTTTGATAACTCTACATGTAAATATTGATTCCAAGGTAAACCATCTAAATGTTTTTACTAAATGAAATCATACTTGGATTCAGATAAGCTGATAGATTTCATATAGTTGTTGTCTGAGCGAGCTCGGTGTTCGGACAGTTTTAGTAGATATTCAACTGGTGATGTCCGAATGAGCACTGTATTCGGATAAACTTAGTTGATTTCCAATTCGTGTTGTCTGAATGGGCCTATCTTTCGGAAACACCGAGTGTTTTCAACCTTGAGATTAGCCCTAGATCCGGATCATACCTTTTCATATTACTACATGATCCCGAGAATGATCCCCGCTACTATATAAGAAACCAAATGATATCCAATCGTGATAAAGTAAAGTCTTTTTGAACGACTTTCGAATAAGTAGTTCATTCCTATTTTTAAGGAGATACTTAAAGCAATGAGTAATGCCATTGTAACACCACTCAAGATCGTTCTTTCATCCATTAATGTAAGAAGGATCGCTAGGAGAAATGCTCCACCTAATGCTGTTAAAGCGGTCAGTACGTATGTCATCTGGCCTCCTCCAGACATATTTTCCGGTTTCAAACCTATTTCCTTCATCCATACATCTCCGAATAAAACGGGTGAATACCATAAAAAACCGATAATCATTGTTGCAATCGTTGCTAGCAGTACAGCTAAGTAATTAATTTCTGCAAAATCAAACATTATTTCACCTCCTTAAATTAATTCTATTAACACATTAGCATTATAAGAAACCCCATTCAACTTTCTCTGCCATTATTTAATAAATATTTTTAAAATTCGTTATAATTGTATTTGGTTTGGAAAAATGGTGTGGATAAAGGAGGTGAAACTTCATATTCACATCTAGATCCTCTCTGCATAAAATGGGCAGGAGGGTGTGATTACATTGATAAAAAACGCTACTATTCAAGAGGAGATTCGTGTTATCGCTTCCCTTCAACGGGATCTAAACTTAGCTACTGCTGTATTATTATTGACAGGTCAAATAACAATCATCGGTGTTTTTGTAACACCTGGAGAATTTAGTATCTCTTTAAGCGGACCATTATTTGGTGGCACGCGACTAGAAAGTAAATTCGGTGATAAATTTACTAATGCTCTAATTGATGTAATTGATGTAATCATTTCCATCCTTTTAATTATTGATGAAATTCGAGTGATAAGTACAGTAATTGGACCAAGTCGGTTTTCAGTCGATGTGAGTGGACCTATTTTCGGAGCACCAGTGTATGAACCGACACTTCCTATACTTAAGAAGAATTATCATTTTTTTCAAAAAATTGTCTCAAAGCATTTTAAAATGGATCCTAACTTCTTTAAAAATCGATAAAGGAATGGTGATCATGTCCCTTACTGATTTACCAACGATTAGACCAACTGACAATCAAATTTTTCTTATAGCTCTATCAATCATTATCTTCATATTCTTCTTTACAGATCACAAGCGTGGCGATGAAGGACAAATTTAAAAAAGAGAAGTTAGGCTAACTCATTTAAGAGTCAGCCTAACTTCAGTTTTTCCCCTGCTCGTCAATGACGGATAATACAGCTTCTTCAATTTCCTGATAACATGTGCATCTACAAATATTCGATGCTAACCATTCTTGAACAACTGCAGGAGAAGGTTCTGGATTTTTCAAAAGCATGGACTGGCAGTTCATAATAAATCCCGGAGTACAATAACCGCACTGAAAAGCAAAATGATCGATGAAAGCCTTTTGTATCGGAGCATTTTTTAATCCTTCGATCGTGGTGATTTTAGCATCAGTGGCTTCTACTGCTAGCATAATACAGGATTTATATACTGTCTCATTCACCATAACAGAACAAGCTCCACAATCACCGTTTAGGCAGCCTGGTTTTGCTCCTGTCAGGGACAATTCTCTTCTAAGTACATCTAAAAGTGTATCTGCTGGTCTTATATCTACCTGGTGTTTTTCTCCATTTATCTCTAGGAAAATATTTATTTTTTTTATCGGTGACTGTGCCACTATTTCCCCTCCATTTCAAAAAAAATATCCGTCAATGTGTTTCTTAACACAAATAGCCGATAGTCTTTTGATCCTTCCAAATCATCTAGGATTGGATGGGGAATATGTTCGATTGCTTTTGTAATTCTTTCTTCAACAGGTACTTCTGTTTTATTAAGTTCAGCCTCCATTTGTGAGGAACGAAACGGAAATGGGCATAAACCGCTGAAGGCAAAGCGCAATTGATTTTCTTTTTTCATTGAAGCTATGGTTAATAAAGGATATCCAGTTTCCCATTGCTGCCTCTTTTTCACACTAATAAAAGGAAGTTGTAAATCAACTTTTTCTGTAAGCACTTGAGTCAAGAACTGTCCTTCTTTTAACTGAAGTGTTTGATTAAACACATCATGGATTGGAACCTGCTGTTCTCCATTTGTGTCGGCAATTTTTACAAAACTATTGGTCAGAAGAAAAGGTAAAACAGCTTCACGATAAAAGATTATGCCGCAAATATTTCCTCCGAGAGTAATTTTATTTCTTGCTGTTCGATCAGCAATACCCATAGATGTTTTTGTAAGGAGAGGAAAGAGATTTTTTTCCTCTATAGAAGTCAAAGGAAGAGCAGAGCCTAAGATTAACAAATTATCCCTTATTTCAAAAGTAGTACATTCCGGTATTCCTTTAATATCTATTAAGGCTCCTGCCTGAATTAAATTTAATCTTTCTAGTGTAAGTATTTCAGTTCCACCTGAATAATAAATAGGGCGTTTATCTTCAGCTTTTAGGGAAAAAAACAATTCTGTTGCCTCTTTAATATTTTGCGGTTTATAATACTCCGTATTTATTGATAACACTCTATTTCCCACCTTCTTTCACTTTCCAAAGTAATTCAGGAATTAGAGGTAATTGATTTATTTCGGATGCTAGTGCTGTGGAAAGACTATTTCCCAATGCTGCAGGCATTCCAAGTAGTCCATGTTCCCCTACCCCTCTCGCTCCAAATGGGGCATCGATTTCAGGTGTCTTAACAAAATCTACTACATAATTCGGATGTTCCCCGTATCGAATAGGTCGATACGTTCTTAATTGTGGATTTAATACTTTTCCTTTCGGATCAAACCAAAATGTTTCACGTCCAGCGAAAGATAAACCCATACTCATTGCACCTTTTACTTGACCAACAGCTGTTTTTTCGTTTAGGACCCTGCCAATATCAATTACAGAAACAGCTCTCATTATTTTGTACCTATACTCCCTTGTATCCAGCTCTATTTCTACCCCATAGGCTGCTACTGTCCATTCGGGTCCAGGTTTTCCCGCTCCTGTTTCCTTATCCAAATAAGTAATACCCCTTAATGTATAATGTCCCCTTCCAATGATTTGACCACCGACAGAGTTACCGTTCGGATACGTATAACCATAAGCAATTTCCTTGATTGCTATATTCGTATAAGGTTCATCCCTCAAAAAAACTTTGCCGTATCCCACATCTAAATCTTCTACTGGGGCTCTCAAAATACAGGAGGCTAAATTTTTCAGCTGCCGAATGATATCATCTGCAGCAGCTAACAAAGCTCTTCCTCCCATAAATGTTCCTCTACTAGCGACCGTTTTCCAATGTTCAGGAGTATTAAGTGTGTCTACATGCATCTGAACATGAATGTCTTTTATATCCATTTTCATTTTTTCTGCAAGCATTTGGGCTAATACCGTTTTTGTTCCTGTGCCAATCTCGACGACACCGGAAATCAAATTGATACTACCATCTTCATTAAATGATAAAATAACTCCAGAGCCTGCATCAGGATCGATTGTCGATGTTTTCCAAGCACAGCTAATTCCTTTTGCTCTTATTTTATGATTGCCTAGATCAATGATTTGCCCTTCCTTCCAATGGATTAAATCTTTTAATCGACGGATGCATTCAGGTAAATTACCAACATTACTAGAATTTAAGAGGACTTGAGTAGGAGTAGTATGACCTGGAAGAATGGCATTCTTTAGACGGAGCTCTATAGGGTCCATGTTTAGTTTTTTGGCAAGGACATCCATTGTTCGATCAAAAACAAAAGCTACTTCGGAATGGCTGAATCCTCTAAATGGAGCAGCATACGGATGATTCGTATACATACATAAAGAGTCACACCAAATATTTTCTATATTGTACGGACCTGTACAATCGACTGCACCTGCTCTACTTAAATCAATCGATTTATCAGAATACGCTCCACCATCCCATAAATAGAGAAGCTCCGCCACTTTTAATTGTCCATCTTTCGTTGCTCCAAGCTTTACCTTTGCCTCAAGACCGATGTGTCCAGGTGAGGTCAGCATATCTTCTTCACGTCTATTCCTTATTTTTACCAATCTACCATTTACAGCTTTAGAAGCAAGATAGGCTAAAATTTCTATTTGAATCGAAGCTTTCCCCCCATAAGCACCACCAACTAATGGAGTAATGACTTTAATAGTCCCAGGCTCAATGTCGAAATACTCTCCGATCATTTTCTTAATCATAAATGGCGCCTGAGACGAGGATGTGATCTCAATCATTCCATCAGGATGGATTTGTGCAAATGAACATCTTGTTTCCATAGCTGAATGATCAGACGGCCGAAAAGCAAACGTTTCTTCGACGCTCACCTCACTTTCTTGCCAGCCCTTCTTAGCATCTCCTTTTCGAATTTTTGTTCGAGTGGCAATATTCGTTCCAGGTTCAGGGTACACTCCTTGAATTTTTTTGTAGTCTCCAAGATGTTCATGTAAAATTGGAGCGTTTTTTTCTAGTGATTGAGAAGGAGAATTGACTACTGGAAGTAATTCATAATCTACATTTATCAAGTCCACCCCTAGCTGAGCGATGTCAGCTGTGTCAGCTACGACAATAGCTACCACTTCACCGTGGAATCTGACTCGATCAAACGCTATTGGGGGTCGATCCCGAAGCTCTTCGCCAGTAAGCGGAAGCTTTTCTCCTGTCACGATTGCCCTAATACCAAAGATATTCCGGGCTTCACTTAGGTCGATTTTTTTAATCAATGCGTGTGCATAAGGGCTAACGACTAGTCTAGCATGTAACATTTCCTTCGTTTCAAAATCATCTACATATTTGGCGTGACCAGTAACTTTATCTAGCGATTCTTTCCGGGATACCCCCTTCCCGATAATGTGCATGCTTTTTCCCCCTCTATTAAAAAATCTACGAAACTATCAAACCTCATCATGATTCTCTAAATTTCTGAACAATTTCCGCCATTATACTAACCGCAATTTCATTAGGTCCCTGTGCTCCAATAGAAAGCCCAATTGGTGAAAATAAATTTGACGGAAATTTTACCTCGCCTAATAATTGCTGAGTTCTTTTTTTTGAACCCATCACACCAACATAATGTACATCTTTTTTTAAAATCGATGTAAGAAACTCCTGATCCTTTATAAAACTATGACTCATAATTACTACATAATGCTGATTTGAAAAATCGATGGAATCTAAAATAACCTTTGGGGAACCAATAATGTATTGATTAGCGGAAGGTATATGTTGCTCATTGCAATATCCGGGTCTCCAATCACAAAGTAATACCTTAAAGCCAATGTTGAGGGCAATTGAAACCAATGGCTTTGCGTCTTCGCCTGCACCAAAAACCACTAATACGGGGGATGGTTTGTAGATATGAATTGATTTATAGACATTATCTAGGAGTATCAGTCGGCTTGTTTCTGGAAAAATATTTTCCATCATTTCTTTATACTCAAGTTGGTGAGGAAAATAAAATGTAGAGTTTTTTAAGATAAAGTCGTCTGAAAATTCTTTCACACGAATAACAGAATGGCCATTTTCTAATGAAACTAATAATGAATGGAGGTCATGTTTATAATTTTCCGTGATCGGTTCTAAGAGAATCCGCATGATGCCATTACAGCCGATACCTTGTCCCCAGCCTAAATCATCCGTACTTCTCAAATCGTAAGAAATCGTTTGCGGAGTTTGAGACAAAAGGACTTCCTTTGATCTCAAAACAAGATCTTCTTCTAAACAACCTGGCGATAATATCCCGATACATTCACCATTTTCCATAATTAACATCGAATTTCCTTCGCGTAAGTAAGCGGACCCATCGATATGGATGATGGTTGCAAGGACACATTTTTGATATGACTGTTGAACGGAATGCAATAAATGAATGAAGTTCTCCATATCTCCCCCTCCCTTCACCATTAGAATTTATGAATCTATTTTCGAAAAAATGCTCTGATTGAAAAGGTATTTTGGAAGACTTATTTCATCCCTTTGTTTCTATAGGCAAGGATGGAAGTTTTCAAAGAAGAATATACTCCAACTGCGGCGTTTCCGTAAAAGAACCCCATAAAGATACCTGCCCATAAATTATGTGGATGAGCAAAGATAATCGATATGATTAACCCGATTAAGTTGGCTATCGTCGGTATAAAACTTCTAGAAATAGGAAGAAACAGTTTAATTAATTGAGTTATAATGATGACAATTGGAACCGCAATTATTGCATCCCAAAAATTTGTATGAATGATCGGGAACTGCTCCATTAAATTCACCTCGGCAAATGATAGTAATCATCGAGTAATTAGATGATCTTTCTTATGTATTCCCATAAAACAGATGAAAAAAACTCCTCCGAAATAGTTTATTCGGGGGAGTTTCACTTTAAGCTCGGAATGATGGACGATGAGTCACCTGGAAGTAATAATTGCGGTATTTGATTTAATCGATGGTTATACATATCTATATCCCAAATCAAATCATAACGATTTGTTGGCCACTTTGAAGGTACATTTTTAGCACCGAAGGCTTCTGCAAGCATGGGAATATGAGAGTGGCTCCAGCAAATTAAAATGGTGTGACTTTGAAAAGCAGGATTATTCATAATCTCTTTCACTACTTCTTTTACTTCATATTTCATGTAAACCGTGTTAAGAGCAATTCCTTGATTCACATATAAAAGTACCTTTATGATTAGTGGGATAACTGTCTGAATTTTTCTCTCACTTAAATCGCCTGGTCCTGAACCAGCAGCATAAATGGCTTGCATTGACGGATAATTATTAATTAATAAATTTGCAAGTAATTCTGCCCGTTCTTTTCCCCTTTCGGTTAAACCATCTTCATGAACATATGCTGGTTTTTCAGCATGACGGAAGATCACCACTCGGGAAGGTCCCCTCATCTTCATTCACTTCCTTTACTTGCGCATTACTTCAATTTACTTGCTCATCACCCAAACTTACCTGCACTCAATCACGGTATTAATTCATTTGCCGCATTATTTAATTCTTCACGGAATATTTTTTCACCGGTTAATGCTTCAAAACCGGCACCCATTGATTGCATCCAGTCACCATTTATCGAAATACGTTGTGCAAATAGTGCTTCCTGATCATCTGCGTATAGTTGGTTTGTTACGCCAATTGCTTCAAATAATTGTCCAAATGCTTGAAACCATACTGCAGTAACTAAGTTTTGTTGGTCGATATTACCATCCTCTAAGAAAAATAGTTTGGACAATGCGATTGCTTCAGCAAATTGGGCAATACTTTGGAACCATAGGTTTATAGCGATTTGTTTTTTTAATCGGAATATCTCTAATTCCTTTTCGTCTAGAGTGTCTCGAGACTTTGATTCCAATGTTTGTTCTTTTTCCATTTCTCTCTTCACTCCAACCCCATAATCATTATGTTTATACTTATGCAATGGAGCGCGGTTTTGTTTATTGAATGTCAATTATTAGCCTAACTACATTATTGTGAGAAAATTCTATACTGTTCCACATATGTTTGTGGAGGTAGATGTTTGATATCAGAATGATTTTCTTCCTTTTTTAGCAGAATCGATAACATTTTTAGAGAATCGTTTATAAACTTTCCTTTATTTAACATGACACAGTCAGCTATTTTTCCATATGCTGCGTCTGTAAGCTCTGATCTTGTTGGGACCCCTTTTTTGGTTAGTCTTTCTAACACCCCTGTCGCCAAAATAACAGGTACATGGGCAGCAGAACAAATTGCAAGGATTTCATTTTGAACAAAGGCTAAGTTTTCAGGACCAACCTCAACTGTTAAATCTCCTCGAGCAATCATGATTCCAAATGCTTTGAATTTTAGCCCTTCAAGGATAATTCTAGCCAAATGGTGGATGGAATCCTTTGTTTCGATTTTTGCAATTACAGCAATATTATGGGAAGAATATCTTCCTAACTCATATCTCAATTTCACGAGGTCTAGTGGTGAATGAACAAATGATAAACCTAAAATATCAGCGTTATTCAATATAAAAGGTAAATCTAATAGGTCCTGATTCGTTATGGCAGGTAGATTTAAGCTTAATAGCGAATCAGGCAAATTCAACCCTTTGTCTTCTCTTACTTTTGCCTTCTCTACTATGGGAGACAATATTTCTATGTCAATAAATTCCTTATTCACTTCTTTTACTCTTCCTGCGATTTTACCATCGTCTATGAATATCCGATCCGATATTCGCACATTTTTGAATGCTTTGGCAATAGAAACGGGAACACCTGCTGGCTCATTTAGTGATGCGGGGTGACCTAGTTTTTCTGGATCAAGATATAAACGCAGTATATCCCCTTTTATCACGAAAATTTCTACTGGTTCGGGAATAAACGAGTGAACTTCTATTTTTAAATTTCCATATAATAAAATCGTACCCTCATCAACATAAGCTGTTTTATTTAGTTCCACTTTTACACATGTGGGACTGATTACTTCAACAACCTTCATTTTTCTCTCTCGTTTTTTTGAATCTGTAAAAATTAATTCATCCGCAACCCTTAACTGTTCTAAAATGGATTGATCTTTCACGGCCAAAACATACGATTGTTCAAGCTTATTTTTATATTTTATCGTCTGCTCTGCTTGAGAATCTAGATATATATTAGTCTTATGAACAGTTTTTCTATACGAATCAACAAATATTTTAAGTGGTTGATATTCATGAAGAAGCTTACCAACTCGTATTTTAGGTCCCGCCATGTCCATAAAAACTTTGCAGCGCTGATTGGAATAGTTTCCTTGTTCTTGTAAACTTTTTTCTGCTTGACGTAATGTAATGATCATTTTTTTCCATATTTCTTTATGATCATGCGCACAATTAATACGGGCGATATTCATGCCGTTTATCAAAAGATCTTTTACTGCCTCTTCTTGTGTTGCGTTTTCTGAATCTAATGTAACCATAATAGTTGATTGAAGCTGCTCATTTTTTTTGCCAAATAAATTTTCTGAACGTTTATTTATAAGGCTTCTTGATTCTTGAGGTGTGATTGCAGTCAAAGGTGTTGGTTTTAATTTCTTAACTCCTAAATGTGTAAGAATTTTTTTCATACTGTATAAAATATGTGACTTAGAATGTTCAAGTGAGGAAAAGCCACTATCCAATAAATCTTGTCTAAATCCCTGTGTATTTTTTTTCTTTATTGATAAGTAGGCAATTAAATTATCCCGACTTTGTATATTTACTTCTAATGGGAAAGTATCAATTGTCGATTCCCCTTCATGAATTAACTGATTATATCGATCTATTAATTGTGATCTTACACGATGTTCCAAAGTTTCGTTTATCATGATGGATTTCACACCCTTTTATCTGGTAAGATTATTAAAAAGCCGTTAATATAGTGTATGGTTCTTCAATAAAAAAAATGGTAATAGATGTACGTTACAGTATTTGAAATATAAGCATCATGATAAATCGGTCACCCAAAAATTTGGCGACCGATTAAATACTCTGTTTCATATTAATAAAAAGGATATCCGTACATATATGGATAACCGTAACCATAAAAAGGATATCCATATCCGTAACCATATCCCCACGGTCCTATTAAAGCGCTACCAAGTAACCCACCTAATACTCCTCCGAAAAAAGGTCCACCGAAGAATGGTCTTCCAAAGCCAAATCTACCAAACCCAAATGGTCTTCCGAAACCAAAGCCTCCAAAATGGCCAAATGGTCTTCCAAAGCCAAAATGCCCACCAAAAATTCTTCTTTCATCATTTTCTAATATCGGAATCTGCATATCTGTATGCATGTAATCCCTCCTCATTATTTTTCAGTGTATTATATACATTAGCGGATATAATGCTTGGGCAAATGGCTTGTAAAATAATTGAATTTGAAAATTCGATTATTTTAATAAACTTTTACTTTATGTAGGTAAACGTCTACTCGAAAAGAATTAGGGACACATACACTATGTTGTAGTTTAAAATGAAGAGGAGAGATATATATGGAAAAAGTGCCCTATGTAAGTCCACATGTAATGCCCACTTATCCAGCTGTCACATCGCCAGTCGTAGCAACTCAGCCGATTGTTCCATCCCCTGTAATGACACAACCGATTGTTAATCCACAGATGTTTGGGGGATGTCCAACTTTTCCTAGCTTTGGTTTCCATCAAAACTGTTGCTTTCCAATGATGAATCCTTGTCATGTCCCATTTATTAACCCTTGCTGCATGCCTATGTTTGATCCATGTTGCCATCCTATTTCTGGTCTTGGTCCTGGCCCTGGATTTCTCCCTTATTATTAACTTGATATATTTATAAAAAAGGGGAAAAGAACGCATCTTTTCCCCTTTAACCCATTTGAATCAGTGATCAATATAATATGGAATTTCTTTATCATCCATACAACGTATAAGTCTTTGTCTAAACCACTCGTGGGTCATAATTTTATTTGCTTCATCAAATGTGAAATAACCAACTTCTTGACTTTCATTAGAAGTGGTTAATTTTCCACTAATAGATTTTCCCTTTAAAATGATGACACATGTAGAGTTGGCAACGATTTGTTCTAATCCTAATAGCTTTAACACTTCGATATGGATACCTGATTCTTCAAATACTTCTCTTTTCGCCGCCGAGTTTATCGATTCTCCGAAATTTACAAACCCTCCTGGAAATTCCCAGCCTCTTACAAAATTCTTTATAAGAAGGATTTTATTTTCCTGATTGACTACCAATACCGCTACAGCTAATTTATGTCTCATCTTATCGTCCACCTCACGCTCCATCTATAAGCAATCTCCTATCAAAGATTACAAGCTATCAAGGTATTGTTCGAGAAGCGATATGAATCTTTCCATATCCAAATGAGTTAAATCTCCAATATTTGCTACTCTAAACGTGTTTTTCTTTTCCAACTTCCCAGGATAAATGGTAAAACCATTCTTATAGAAAAAATCATGCATTTTATTAAATTGGTAGTTTGGATGGCTGGGTTCAATGATCGTTGTGATGATTTTAGAATGATCCTTTGGATGAATGAGATGTGCCAAACCAAGACGATTGATTCCGTGAATTAAAGTTTCCCATGATTGAGAATATCTTACGTAGCGATTCTGTATCCCTTCCCACTTCGTTTCAAGAATCGCTTGTTTAAGAGCATATAAAGTTTGAACAGGTGGAGTAAATCTCATTTGATTAGTTTCTATGAAGTAACGGTATTGCTCAAATAAATGAAGATATAAATTACGTGGTTTGATCGTTTTTGTTTTTTCTATTTCGGTCTTATCAGCAATGACAAATGATACACCAGCCATTCCTTGTAAATTTTTGTTCGAACTTGCCACGAGGTAGGAGATATTCATGCTATTCATATCAATTGGGATCGCAGCATAGGAGCTCATCGCATCAACAATCATCGCAAGGTTGTTGTTCTTACATAGCTCGCCAATAGCAGAAATATCATTAAGTAAACCAGATGTCGTCTCACAATGAACGACAGCCAGGTGTGAAATGGGTTGATGGGCTTTTTGAATAAAGGTTTCTAGATTTTGTAAATTAATGGCTTCATCATGTGGACTTTCGTATCTTAAATAATTTATTCCGTAAATTTCAGCTATTTGGCACATCCGTTCTCCGTATGCACCATTATTAATGATAATGATCGCGCCATGAGCGACAACCGAACTTAAAATTGATTCGACTGCCGCAGTTCCTGATCCACCAAATAAGACGCTCACATATTCATCATTATTTGCAACAAATTCGGTTAATTCAGCTGAAATAGATTTCATCAATTGACCAAACTCTTTTTCTCGTGGACAAATATCCGGGACTACTTGAGCATATTTTACGGTATCGGTCGTCGTTGCTGGTCCCGGATTTAAAAGGATATTACGCTTTACAGGAAGTGGTATTACTTCTCTGGCCTTAATAATGGGATAAACAAATTGAACCGCTCGCTTCCAATGGGATTCATCATCCACTTCACACCAAACGAGGTCATTGACTTTATGAACATATAAGTTTATTTCACTAGAAATCTGCACTAAACCGGTCTCATAATCCCAGTTTTGATCTTCTATACAACTACATAATTTTTGATAGCTAGATAGGGATAGTTTTGTTATTCCAACAAGCTCAGCATAGATATCCTGTAATTTTTCACGTTTTTTTGACATTTGAACAAGATAGTTTTGATTGTCCACCTCGATGTACACTTCATCTCCACTATTTGTTAGCTTGCTAGCTAGAATCACATTTGGACAATTATGTTCTACAACCACTTTTAAAGCCTTTTTTTCATAAATAAGATCGGACTCCAACAGTAAAAAGTCACTTGTAATAATGTCCTTTAACGTATAAAGCGTGTACAAGCTGCCCGTTGTTGCGTAGTTGGAGTTGTATATACAATGTATTTGTGGATAGTGCATGGCTAGATTTTCATAATCCTCTTTTGCATAACCAGTTCCTATTACTATTCTTGTAATCCCGATTTCTATTAACTTTTTGATAGACATTTCAATGATGGAAACCTCGTCTAATTTTAAAAAACCTTTTGGCCTCTCTCCTACCCGACTTCGAATTCTACTCCCAAGCCCAGCGGCTAAAATGACTGCTGTGTTAATCATTGATAAACACCTGCAATCTATCTTTGACTTCAAAAGGTTTCATTTTAGGCCGTCCAAGTTCTTTTTTAGAGCCCTTTGCAACTTTTATATATATGAAGGTTAAAGCTGGAGATTGGTGCCATTGGCAAATGAATTGTTCCAATTCTTCAAGATTATGGGCATAAAGTGAATGTTTGTAACCGCAAGCAGCGGCTGCATCAACGAATTGAACATTTTGGGAAACAGTATTTTGTCCTCCAGTGGAATCATGGGTGTGATTATCAAGGAGAATATGAAGTAAATTAGGAGGAGAATAGTATCCGTTTGTAGCCAGACTTCCTAATCGCATTAACAGGGCTCCATCACCGTCGATCGCAACAATTAATTTGTTTGATTTAGTTAAAGCCAACCCTAATCCGAGAGAGCTTACACACCCCATCGACCCGACCATATATAAGTTATGAGGTGCATCTTCTAATTCATACAGTTCACGGCCAGTTTTTCCTGTTGTTGCCAATTGAATAGTATGTTGATTTTTACATGAATTAATGATTCGAAGCGTATCCATTCTAGAAGGGAATTGATCTTCTTTTATTTTCATTTGAATGTGCTTATTGTCGGAAGTTTTCTTTATTTGTTCTATTAAATCTACTGGACTAAGAGTCTCTTTTTTTACAATAAAAAAGAAAGTTTCATTGTTTTCAATTGCCCTATTTGCTCGAACCAATTGATCTTTTACGATTTTGAAATCAGTAGAAAGATATTCCCATCTAATTCTCATAAGACTAAGCAATTCTGAAGTGACTTGCCCCATTAACTCATGCTGAGGCTCATCAGGTATGCCAGGTTCCCCACGATGGCTAACAAAACCAAGAATAGGTATTTGAAAAGTATGAATAAGGGAAGATAATGGGGATGTGGCATTGGTCAATCCAGAATTCTGCATGAGAACAACCGCCTTTTTTCCACCAAGTACAGCTCCGGCTGATATTGCGACCGCTTCACCCTCATTTGCTGCCATGACGTATTCGCATTCATTGATTGCATAGTTAATTAAATCCTTTAAATACGAACATGGGACTCCGCTATAAAATTCAAATCCTAAACTTTTTAGTTCAGCACCAAAAAGGGATGTGTCGATCATGAACCATCACCCACTTTCCTGAATTTTCTTATACGTATCCATATCAAGCCATGAATCCCTTATATATTTCACTGCAATTTTATGGGTAATTAAGATTTGGTTAAATAGATCAACCAAAGTAAGCTTCCCAAAATCTTTTCTCATAGCCAATTGATTTAATACATCGCTAATTAAATTAACCCCTTTTCCGGAAATTTTCCAAAGACCTATAAATTCTCCGTTCAAGCCCAGTTCATTCGGATCGTTTGTTAATCTCACCAAGTCTACATTTTTGGAATATAGCATTTTAGAATACGACCTGTTAGCTATAACATAATGTTTCTCCTCACTTTGTCTTTCCATATCTGGATCAACGACAATCGTAATCTCGTTTGTCTCAGCGGCTAACTCTTGAAGGAGATGTGGCTTATACATGATATCGCTATAGCTAATAAGGGTGTTTTCACCAATTTTGTTTATTATATTTCTAAAATAGGCTAGCTCACCTTCTATTGACGAACTTGAATTTCCTAATTCAACATGATCAATTTCTTTGATTCCAAATGCTTTCAGTTGGTTCATTTGTTCAAAAAATAATGAAGTCTTTCCACTTTGTTTAATTAGAATAATAGAATTCATCGTTGGTTTAGAGGTACCCAAATAAATTTCTTCCGCTGCCGCTAGTTCCTGGGCAGCCTGCAAACGAAACACTTCTTCTAATGGAACTACTGTTTTTTCGACATGCAACAAACTTTCATCTTTGTGAATTTGTCTTGAAGTAAATTGCATTGCCTTAATGGAAGCACGTAAATTGTGATTAGCCCAGATTGACAAACTAATCCCTAAATCTCTGAGATGGTTCGTTGGAACGGAATAGTATTTAGTAGGCACGATGACAACTGGAAGTCTGTTGCCCCATTCTTTCATGAATGCTTCGATTTCTTTTACGTCTGATCGTTTACTGTGAATGAGAATGGCATCCGTTCCTGCAATTCGATAAGCTTCTGCTCGTTTCAGTGCCTCTTCCAGTCCCCAACCTGCAATAAATGCTTCTACTCGTGAAACCAAAACAAAATCATCATCCGTTTGACTGTCTTTCATCGCTTTAATTTTTCCGCAAAATTCATCGATGTCAGCTAATGGCTGGGCTTCACCATTGATAAATGAATTGGTTTTCGGGAACACTTTATCTTCAATACAAACACCAGCAATTTGACGTTGTTCCAGCTTCTTTACTAGTCTTCTAGCATTATTAAAATTCCCATAACCCGTATCACCGTCAAGAAGAATAGGTATGAAGGTGGCATCACTCATAAACTCTAACACTTCTAAAATTTGTGTCCAAGAAGCTTCATTATTGTCACGGACACCCAATGCAGCTGAAATCGATAAACCGCTTGCCCATATCCCCTTAAACCCAGCTTCTTCAACGATTTTAGCTGATAAAGCATGATGGGCTTCCATAATGAATTCCAATTGATTACTATAGATGATGTTTCTTAGTTGTGTCGTTTTCTTCATGCTAATTCTCCTCGTTATGACTAAACATCCTCAGGAATTAATTTTCTTTTCAGCTCCTGAAAGCTTGGTCTTTTCATCACTCGGTGGGTGACTTTTAGAAAAATCAATGAATCTTCATTGAGGTGAGGCTGCAATATATCAAATACTTCATCACCCGTTTCACAAAAATGAACCTTGTTTGCGTTCATTCCTAACCTTAAAGCAGCAATTCCAATTTCTTTCGCCTTTTCACCAACGATTATTAATAAATCTATCTTTGTTTCGAATGCTTTTTTTCCCATCTCTGCATATTGCTCTTCTGCATATGGCCCTTCACCTAGCTGGGGCATATATCCTAAAAGAGCAATCGATTTCTTCCCTCTTGAAACATCCTTAAGCACTTGAAGACCTGTTGCCATGGAAAGCGGTGAAGAGTTCCATGAATCGTCAATAACTGTACATCCGTTGGTACCGTCTTTCATTTCTAAATGTTCCTTCACCTGTTCAAATGTTGCTAATCGTTTGATGGCAGTTTGAATATCAATGCCTACAAGGGTTACCGCTGCAATTGCAGCAAGAGCATTGTAAATATTGTGTTCCCCATAGCCAGGTATAAAAGCTTCATAGTCTTTTTCACCATAAATTAAGGTGAATGTCATTCCATCTTTTGCATATTGAATATTTTTAGCACGGAATTGAGCAGTCTTATTTTTGCCAAAATATATGATGTTCTGATAAGGACTAGGATCAATGATTTTTCTAATATTTTCATCGTCAGCGTTTAAAATCAAATTCCCATTTACAGGATCCATTCCTTCGACAATCTCACCTTTTGCTTTCATATAAACCTCTGGTGTTTCACAATCAGCCAAATGATGTACACCAATATTTAATAGAATCCGAATTTGTGGCTGAAAACATCTGCATGCGATTCGTAAATATCCTGGATAGGCAACAGGCATTTCAAAAACAGCCACTTCTGTTTTTTCGTCGATTCCTGTTAAATAACGTAAATTGACAGACATTGAATTCATGCTCATCCATGTAGCCTTCACTTTAAAATCTTCATTTAAAATTTGCCGAATCATTTCTTTCGTTGTTGTTTTCCCACAAGTCCCCGAAACACCAATAACGGGAATTGAAAAAAGACTTCGATAGTATTCGATAAATTTCCAATAAGCTTTTTCTAATTCCGTTGTTTGAATGAGAATGATATTCTTCCCTAGATCTGTACATAGGTTTGGTTGATCGGTAACGATGACAATGGAATGATTTTCTTTCCAGTGCTTCCCCCTAATCCGTTCGCCGTCCATATGAAAGACTAATGTGTGGTCCTCGATTTCTTTTTTTGAGTAATCGAGGACATGTTTGATGGTTGGATTACCTGAACCGTGGTGAAAATCGCCACCAATCTGAGTGATTATCTCGTTTAACATTAAGTTTTTCATTTGAAATCACCTCCTACAAAAGCACATTTTAATTTTCTTCACTTTCATAACCGATTAGAGATGCAGCGTAATTTAACAAACGTACTCCGGCTGTATTTCGTAATTGATATGCTCTAATTTGTGAAAACAAATTATCTGGCTTGGAATTAATTTCAAGAAGTTTTACGGAATTATATTGGTCAATACACACATCCACCGCTATTTCACCAAATGGCCCAACCTCTTTTTCTACTGTTGAAACAATATTTCTAGAAATTTTGGCAATTTGATTTAAAATGAGTCGCTTTTCTGAGGGATCCTGGTACAAGTAATTCAACACTTTACTTAAACGCAAATTACTTTCTGTTTCTTCTGTTAGTACATCCTCATTGGTTAGCCGTGCGACCATTCCCGTACGTAACCATTTTTGCTGACCATTTTTTTGCATATAGACACGGATTTCTAAATTCTTATTCTTGAACTTCTTTCTTCTAATTCCTTCTTGGACGAGATATGGGGTATTTTTGATGAGCGAAGATACGAAATGAAATAACTGATCTATCTCGTTCATTTGCTGAATTAGTTTATCTTTCATCAAAAAGATCCCTGTTGGACGTCTTATCACCCGAATAACCCCCTTGCTTAAGGCTCCTCCGAGTGGTTTCAAGTATACTTCCCCATATTGATCTAACAATTCTGTCATATCAGATGGTTGCTTTAAAAGTCTTGATTCAGGAAGAAATTCTTCGTTTTCACGTTCAAGGAGAATGTGTGATTCCCATTTATCCCCTGTTAATTGGAATAATCTTGTCGGATTGACAAATGGAATTTTATAAACAGTTTCAAGCTTAAATCGAGCGTCATCTAAATCATTTTTCTTAATATCATTAATAAAAGCTCGATCATAAATGACAGCTGGAAAAGGAAACATACCCTCCCCTTTTATTGTCACTCCTTTAATAAGCTGTTGCTCCCAATCGATATCTTTCGGTTCAAATACATACACAAGCATTTGCTTCACATCTGCAAGACGCGATAGATGCTGAAAATAAGTTGTTTGTCGATCAAATGGTCGTTTAGCAAGAATGCCAATAATCGGACCTAATGAAAGATGGCCATTCATAAATATTAATTTCGGATTCCAATTATGTGGGAGAGAAAGTTTGTCTCGAAGTGATTGTGAAAGCTGTACAGTATTCGGGTTTCGAAAGGTAAATGGATAAGCTTGGATCGTTGCTTGAGAATAACGATTGCCCGCACGAATAAGCGTCTTTTGACCTTCTTTTAATTGAAATTTTAGTCTTATCTTTTTCGGTATTTGAATGGTGAAACCTCGATCAAATTTTTGTTTTGTAATGTTCTTTTCCCAATTATATCGAATATCGATATTTTCTTGGATGGGTTCACCCTTCTCGATGACCTCAAATAGATCATCCAATTCATTTTTATTTCGTGTATAGCTAGATGTTTTGATAAGTCTTGCTTTAATCTCAGGCCATATTTGTTTTAGGACAATTTGATTCCCTTGATAATAGGCTTTCTGTATAAGAGGATGAAAGAGAAAATCACATTCTAATTCATGATGATGAGCAACTACGAGCTCTGCAAGACATAGGACGGACAAGGTTATTTTCGGTTCAATGATCCAAGAGCTTAAAGATAAATACTCAAATCCATATGATTTAATACGATAACGGCCAATTCCACCATGCTTTGTTTTTCTTCGTCTTTTTGCAGTCCTTGAATCCTCAATCATAGCTACAGGTAAGGCTAAATATTGATCAATTGCCTGTAATACTGATAATGAAAGTGGAACACCAAAATGAATATGTCCACCACATTGGTATCCTGAAAAAGGCATACTTCCAGCTCTAAATTCAACATTTTTATAAGGAACCATGTGAGCTGCATCGGTTAATAACTTATTTATATTATGAAAAAGCTCTTGTGGTGACTCCCCTTGCTCAGGTCTGATTTCCGCTAATGCATATTCACCACTATCCTGTTCAATTTGTCTTTCGTCGCAGCCAATCGATCCTTCAACAGGAAAGAAAGTGGAGGCTGGCAACAATTCATTATCGCAGCATAACATAAATTCAATATCAGCACCGATTGTGAATGGGAGTTTTACTGGATTTATTTTTTCTAAATACAATGTGTCGGTAGGATTAATATCGATGATCAAAATCAAATCGTTTGGTAATAGTCCGATTTTCACAACTCCTGAATGAAGCCCTGTTACATAAAGGGATCGAACAGCTGTATTTAACCAATCTTCTTGCAAGTGGGTACTGTCTATTTCTTGCCAACTCCAGCCGAAAATTGGCGTTCGAATAGGTACTTCATTAAATATGACCTGCTCACTCACAGCCATTTTGACATTTTTCACGGAAAGTTCTTGTATTTCTAAATAATATTCACTCTCGAAGACATGGAGCTTTGTATAGAAATCGGATCCTTCATCCATAGCCTGCTCTTTTGTTTGTATGATGACAATGTCCTTTCCTTGATGATGGCCAAATTTTCTGCCAATAATCGGATAATTGGAGTTGTTGGGGTCAACCAGTTCAACTGATGGAACATTATTCAGATGAAGGGTTTGTAAGAGCTGCTCCTTATCTGATATCATACAGAATCGCTTTCCCATCAATTCCATATGTAAAAACCTCCAATGTAATTAAATATCATTCCCATACATATTTGTGTGAAAAAGCCGGTATCTTTATTAATATATTACGCAAAGCCCAATTAGTTTCTTTTCTTATTCGATAAAGGTTATATATTTTTTTAAGCCAAGCTTAAATGAGTTAGGATATCCAATAGAAACCAAAATAAATGGCTTTGCATTTAATATTGGAGGATTCAGTTCAATACAATTAGGGGTGTATGATAAATGCCATTAAGATATATTCAGCACAAATACTTGAAATATAATAAAGGCAAAGGATTCATCTGTTGCCACGTGGACGCCTTGCATGCAATGCCTCCAGCGGCCGATCTTTTTACGGATTCAATAGTTGAAAGAATAATAGAAAAAACAGGATGTGCGGGTATTATTGGTACCGTATCAAGGAATATCGTGGATTTGAATCGTTTGCCTAATGGGGAGAATGATGAAGGTATAAAGGAATATCGAAACGCTATAAATGATATCGTTACTTCGTTAGGAATTCTTAATCAAAATAATACAATTATCAAGCCATATCTGCATTTATCCTTCCATGGAATGAAAGACGAACATTATGGTCCATATGCCATTGAAATCGGCACACTTAAGGGGAAATCCTGCTCTCCTGATATAAAAGAATGGCTTCTTTTACATTTAAATAAAATTTGCAAAGAAAAATTCCCTCAGATAAAGATCATTTTGGATAATAAATTTGTAGGGAACCCATCGATCGAATTACATAGATGGGGAGATGGACACTCCTATCTAGGGTATCAGCAAAATTTTCATTCCTTTCAAATTGAAATATCGCGTACATTACGAAAAAAGTATTGTAAAGAGATTAGTGAAATCTACAGTCAAATCATTACTGATTTTCAGAAAGAATTTGTTGAGCCATCTTACTAAACTAGTTACTCTACTCCTCATTAATTATCCTTTTTACGTATTTGGGTAAAGCAAAAGCAGCTAAAAAAACTTCTGGTGTAATATATTGTGTATCTTGTAGCAACTTGCTGAGGTCTGCCTGTAGTGGGTCCCATTTTTTTGAAGCGAGGGTAAAGCTCCAAACACCACATGGAAATAAAGGAATCGTAACTAAATAAGTTCGGACAATGGGAAATAAGCCATTTAAGTTTTTGACTGTTCCTTTTAGTGTGGAAACATTATAATACGGAGAACCTGATTGAAAGACAACTACTCCGTCATCTGTTAAACTATCATAAACATATTGATAAAAATCAGGATTAAATAATTTTTTTCCCGGGCCTACTGGGTCGGGGCGATCAATCATAAGTACATCATACTTGCCTTTATTCTCTTGAATCCATTCATGTCCGTCCTGATGAATCAAGTGGAATCTAGAATCATTTTCATAATATGAAGCAGGGGTTAGCCATTTTCTACAAATATCTGTGACACGCTCGTCTATTTCGATAACATCAATTTGCTCAATTCCCTCGTACTTCATCGTTTCACGCGCATTTCCACAATCCCCACCGCCAATCATTGCTACTTTTTTTGGATTTGGATGGGTAATGATGGGAATATGGCTAATCATTTCATTGTATATAAAGCCTTCTTGTGTTGATATTTGAGGTGTTCCATCTAATGCAAGTATTCTTCCATAGCCTCTAGACTCGACAATACTAATTTCCTGATAAGCTGACTTTTCATAATGTAATAATGTATCAATTTTATAGCCTATTTTAATTTTTGCGTTTGTTACATAGTTCCAAATCCATAGAACTCCATTCTCATCCTTTTTAAAACCGTATAGGGATTTTGCCATCCTTTCACCTTCTTATATTTTTATCTTCTTATTAAAATATGAAAGTGGACCAACCCTTGACATGCACAAACACACAAAACAACATTTAAAAAAGCATCGAATATCATTTCACTCGGATGCTTGTTTTAAATTATTTTACTTTTTTACATCGCACGTGACTTCCGCTACAATCAACTCAGAATGTTAAAGTTAAAGTTTGCTAAAAAGCAACTAACTTTATGAAAGCAACCTTTTTTTGAAGTTATTCTTTTGTAAAATTCAGATCCCATTGAATGCCATTTTTATCTACAATCACGCCGTGTTTGGCTCCCCAGAATGTATCTTGCATTGGCATTTTTACATTTCCGTCTTTAGCAAGCTCGTCGTAAATACGATTGATTTCCTCTTCACTTTCCATATCAAGAACTAGACTAAAATTCTTTCCTATTTTGTACTGTGGATCAGAAAATTCGTAAAAATATAATACACAATCATCGTTTATATGTAATTCGGCATGAATAATTTTGTCTTCTTACCCTTCAAACATTTCGATGCCTGCTCCTGTTTGCAAATTTTTTATTTTTCCACCAAACAAACCCTGATAATACGCTAAAGCGTCTTTACAGTTGTCGATAGAAAAATGCGGAATAATTTTTTTCATTTATTTGTCTCCTTTAGAAAATATGTATTGTATCATATCCAATTTGAACAGTATAACCAATTTTATTTGATAACATGTCCAATTTCAACATTGCCATTTATCCATAGCCTTTTCCATAAATTTGCTACTAAACTAATACAACCTTGTAAAATTATATAATAATGAAGAAACTGAATTAAGAGAGCATAATAGAATATGCTCCCTAAGTTATACAAGTTGTTTTCAGGCTGTTAATGTGACGATGCCAGCACTTCTTTTCCTTCACTTTTCTCGTCATTGCTAATGGCATCTGGTAGTTCATTTTCTAGCCCTCTTACGCGAGGGTTGAGATAGATCAGCACAGATGAGATGGTCCAAGAAAGTCCAATTAAAATGAATAATAATCCAATTCCACGGCCGTCACCAGAGCCTATCAAGCGAGTAAACATCGGTGTGAGGGTGCTATTTTGTACAGCTGGGTCAAGGACTTTTTCAACAATAGGTCCTGCACTAATATACGCAATCGGTGATAGTGAAATGGCGATCATTCTACGTAAGGCGAAAACTCGACCTTGGATGTTTAATGGAACTTTACTTTGCCAGATTGCTTGGCTTGCTGCGTTTCCTACTGGCAATAGGAGAAATAGTAGGAAAACGGATGCTGTAACAAGAATAACAGATTCTTTAAAGCCTGCCATCATGAGGAAGATTCCTCCTAATGCTCCAGAGCCTAGAACGGATAATACTCTTTTCTTTAGTCCACCCCAAGTGCTCATCATGATTCCACCAAGTAGCATACCAACACCGGTTATAGAAAGTGCAACTCCGAGGATCTTCTCATTTGTGAATGATAATAATAATGGCGAGAAAAGGACATTGAAATAGCCTAACAAAAGGTTTGCAATTGCAAAGTAAGTCAGGAAACCTCTTAAACCTGGTCGTTCCCAAATGTATTTCCACCCAAATAAAGCATCTTGAAAAAAGGAAATTTTCTTTGAATCCTTTTCTTCATTACTTAGTTCAGGGAATTTCACAAATAATAACGTGGAAAGAGCTAGTAAAAATGTGATGAAATCAATCAAAAGGATACCTTTTATTCCAATAGAAATGATTAAAAATCCTGCCACTACAGGTGCGAATACGACCGAAAGAGCATCAGCCATTTGCAGCATACCATTTGCACGACCTAGCTGCTCCTTACGTACAAGAAGTGGAATGGTTGCTTGATAGGCTGGCATTTGAAACGAACTAAAGAGTGAAGTAACAGACGCTGCTATGTATAAATGCCAGACCTCAAAAGCATTAAAATAGATTAATAGAAAAATCGTAAGTGTACTTAAACCTGCTACGGTGTCGCTAATGATCATAACCCATTTCCGTTTCCATTTATCAACTATGACCCCAGCAAAAGGAGCAGCTATGATCGCTGGAACACTGGCACACATAATAATTAATGAAAATTGGGTAACTGATCCCGTTTCTTTTAAAATCCAAACCCCAAGTCCAAATGAGGTTAAACCAGAACCTACAACAGATCCTAATTGGCCAAGCCAAATCGTTAAAAATGTCCGAAATGAATATTCTCTCATCGTATTCTCCTTCAGTAGTCTTTTATAACAGACTATATATTTTAATTTATACTATTTAAATAATTTTGAAAATAATAATTCCTCCTGTTCTTTTTTTCCATTATAATCCGCAGAGGTAACACCTACCCCTAGCTTGGTGCTGAATTCTTCTCCATTTCAAGTCGGAAATTTTCTAACTATTTCTCCGTCTAGAGACCTATAAAATAAGAAAAGCGCTTGGCGCCTTGATCAGCCCCGACAAGCAAATGCTTCGAAACTCAGAAGCGTCTTGCTCCTCGAGATCAAATGTTCGAAACCCAAAAAGTTAAAGAACGACTTTCGCGCTAGACAATTTTCTAAGTCCGAAAATGTTATGCTTTATTTAGTATTTAAAAAGTACATGGTGTATTGACCATGTACTCTTCTTAGACTAGTTTGCGATTTTCCTTATAGCAACAGATGTAGCTTCATGTTGTCTTTCAAAAACATAATAAAATAGATAGACAGATAAACCAAAACATATACTTGAAACAGTAAATAGCCACCCATACCCAAAAAAGCTTCCCAATTTTGATACAATTGCCATGCTAATCGGTCCCGCGATACCGATTCCCGCTGTTGAAGCCATAAACCCAGCACTGTTCGTTAAACCGCGTATCGATTCGGGTGTTTTCTGCATTAATATTTTTGACTGAATCGGCATTCTTGCAAATAACAAAGCACGGAAACAAAGGAAACAAACTCCGCATATCCAAATATTGGTGGAAAATCCAAGAATAATTAAACATGGGATAAGAATTGCTTGTAAAGAAAAGAGTATCTTCATTTCACCAAATTTCCTTGTGATATATGGATTAACAAAAATCATAATTACAGTCATAAAGACAGCAGCAGACATAAACAAACTTATTTCTAATGAATTCAGATTAAATCTTGATGCTAAAAACAAATTAATGAAAGGAATCGTGAATCCAGTGCCTATTCCTTCTAATAATTTTACTCCTGTATATGAAAATACATTTTTATTTTCTTTCCAAGAAAAAGATTGACCTTTTGTACTTTTTTGTTTTAGAATTGCACTATTTTTTACTAATAAAAGTGGAATACCACTAATAAAAATGATCGTAGCAGCAGCGAAAATAACCATTTGTAAACTAGTTATTGTTGAGATGGAATATAATCCAGAAAGCTTTTCAGCCACCACACCAGAACTAAGTGTTCCAAAAAACATGAACAGGTTTCCAGTTCCAAAAGCGACACTAAATAACTTCACACGTTCTTCTTCCTTTGAGTACTCAGTTAACAGTGGAACAAACATGGTATTTGTAAATGCCTGGCCAACACCAATCAACACTGCCCAAGCACATAGGAAAAAGATCGATTTTGTTGTTAAACCACCAATAAAACCAATAATTAATATAAGTAACCCTATTTGTAAAACCTTCCGTGGTCCAAAGCGATCAGATAGGATACCACCAACAACAGAAAATATGGCAAATGAAATATAGCTTGTTCCAGTAATTGTACCTATCGTTTTTAAATTTATAAATTCCATTAAATATAAATTATATAAAACTGTATATACGCTTAATCCGAAACAAAATAGGATGTTCCAAAGTAAGATCAACCTAACTGAACGATTAAACTTATTTATTAGATTCATATTTTTAATTCCCCTTTCCTAACTCATCTTAACCAACAGGAACTTTTCCGAACAAGTAGGCACTTTTTTGTATCCAGTTTGATTTATTGATAGTAAAATAATGGCATATATTGAAGAGTGGAGTGACATTCAATGAAGAAAAAATATTATTGTCCTGTCGAGGTCACAATCGATGTCGTCGGAGGAAAATGGAAATCGCGGATTTTATGGCATTTAAGCCATAATAATTATCGATACGGCGAATTGAAAAAATTGATTCCAGAAATCACGAAAAAAATGCTTTCACAAGTATTAAGGGAGCTTGAAAATGATGGAATTATTATTCGAACAGAATATGACGAAAAAGTATTAAGGGTAGAATATGCCTTAACCGAATATGGTCATGAGTTAACACCATATTTGACCTTCATGAGTAATTGGGGAAAGGCTCATTTAGAAAAAATTCGCCAACAATGTTTAGAAATAGCTGAAATAAAGGAAAGCATCTAATGTAACATGATATAATTAGGTATTATCATGTTTATAGCAATTTGCTAGCAGTTTGATATCAATAGAATAGTAGTTTTATATCACAATTTTCTTCAGGTAATTTTGGCGATGTTAACTTAATGAAATAACGCTGTCCCGAAGAGAACAACGTTTGTATATTTTATAAAATTATAAAGCATAATCTATTTAGACTTTGAAATTTGTCTAGCTCCAGCGACTAGTGTACTGTCCCTCTCCTCCTTACGATAAGTCAACATCGAATCGCGCTATCGCTTTTCGTGTTTCCTTTATCTCATGCATCAAAAAGCGTGGCGACTGACCAGCCCCGACAAGCATAAGACGGTCCTGACAAGAAGGTTGCCTTTTACCTTCTTGTCAGGAGTGGCTTATGACCTCGAGGGGCTAGGAGCCGCAGCTAGATTAAGGAACGGACCAGTCCTGTCGTGCGCTAAACGGGCGCTTCCGCTTTTCTTATTTCCACCAATTATCAAAAACCGAAATCGGTGCTTGTCTTTTGTGCTCTGATTTTTTGAACCATGTTTCTATTTTTGTTTTACTATTTTCATTTACTTCTTTACCTTCTAAATAGTCGTCGATTTCATCATATGTTACGCCTAATGCTACTTCATCCGGCAGTTGCGGTCGATCATCTTCTAAATCGGCTGTTGGAACTTTCAAATATAAGTGCTCTGGACAACCGAGTTCTTTTAATAGTTGCTTCCCCTGCCTTTTATTTAGCCTAAAGATAGGAACCATATCAGCAGCGCCATCTCCAAACTTCGTATAGAAACCAGTGATGGCTTCAGCTGCATGATCAGTACCTAAAACGATACCCTTATAAGCACCCGCAATACTATATTGAGTTTCCATCCGATGCCTTGCTTTCACATTTCCTTTTAAAAAGTCAGTTAATTTTTTTCCCATTCCTTTTTCAACAGCTGCAACACTTGCATCTACTGAGTCTTTAATATTTACAACAACTACCTCATCAGGTGAAATAAAACGAATTGCATCTTGACAATCATCTTCATCACCTTGAATGCCATATGGCAATCTAACGGCTATAAATTTATACTTTTCTGTACCTAATTCCCCATTCAGCTCATTCACTGCGATTTGTGCCAGCTTACCAGTTAAGGTCGAATCTTGACCACCAGAAATCCCTAATACCATCGATTCCAAAAACGGATATTTTTTTAAGTAATCCTTCATCATATTTACACTTATTCGAATCTCTTCTTTTGGATCGATAGTAGGCTTTGTCTTTAGCTCGGCAATAACCTTTGTTTGAAAACTACTCATATTTCAATCATGCCTTTCTTTATATAATCCATTGTCTACAATATATTGATAACATGATTCCGGCAATAGATATCTCGGTTCGCCGCCTCGTGAAAACTCTTCTCTTATATAGGATGAACTAATATCCATTGCTAACCCTTTATCCAGTAAATGAAATCTACCGTCATCATGATTTCTTAGCAAAGGTGATTTGGCAATTGTCCCGAGCATATCGATTCCATTTCGAGCCATTATGATGAATTGGTTTCTATTGATTAATTCATCAGACATTCTCCATTGCCCTGCGGATATATCTACTAATAGATCTGCACCCATGATGAAATAAATTTCATCATGGGGAAATTTCGTCTTAAAGTACTCCATTGTATAGTAGGTATAGTGCATACCTGGTAAAACAGTGAGTTCATATGGATCTAATTCAAATTTCGGATTATCCATTATCGCTAATCGAATCATCTCCAAACGGTGCTCATCGGTTATATTAGGTGTTTTGTCTCTTCTCTTTTTAGATGATGGTAGAAAAATAACTTTATCCAGTCGCTTTCGGTGGGCAACAGTAGATGCTGTCCACAAGTGTACATTTGTAATTGGATCAAATGAAGATCCGTATATTCCAATTTTCCCCATTTTTTTGACACCCCCCACATTATTTCTTATTAGCAGCCACTTTCTCTTTTACTTTTTGGATGACAGACATTTTATTGTCCCAGCATTCTTGGCTTAAATCCACTGGATATTCTTCAGGGTTCATGGAGCGCTTATATTCATCCCAAAGAACATTTAAATTTTCTAATGAATATTTTTGAATTTCTATTAGGTCAGGCAATGCATAAACCAATTCTCCATTTACAAAAATATCCTCATGAAGATCTTTTGCTTCAAAATTCGAAACAAATTTACTAATTGACGTATGGACAGGATGAAACATTTTTAAATGATCCTCTTCATTAGGAGTTTCTTTATCAAGGGCAATATAATCGCCCTCTGATCGTTGGCTTATTTTATTAATGATTCGATAAAGTTTTTTCATTCCTGGTGTGGTCACTTTTTCTGGATTGGCTGATATTTTTATCGTATCAACCATCTCACCATTTTCATTTTCAATTGAAACAATTTTATAGACTGCCCCTAATGCTGGTTGCTCGAAGGCTGTTATTAATTTTGTACCGACTCCCCATATATCAATTCTTGCCCCTTGTGCTTTTAGGTGCATGATGGTGTATTCATCTAAATCATTGGAAGCGACAATTTTAGCATCTTTAAAACCTGCATCATCAAGCATTTTCCGTGCTTCCTTAGAAAGATAAGCCATATCTCCACTATCAAGTCGAATACCATCAAATTGCACTTTCCCCTCGAATTCTTTAGCCACACGGATCGCTGCTGGTACGCCAGAACGTAATGTGTCATAAGTATCAACGAGAGGAATGAATACTTTATTCTTTCGATTCGCACAACTTTGTGCGTACTTTGTCATCCCGGTGTAATCATCCATGTAAGCTTGAATCATGGAATGTGCATGGGTCCCAGAAGCAGGAATTCCAAATAATTTACCCGCTCTTAAATTACTTGTTGAATTAAATCCGGCAATAAAAGCTGCTCGAGTTCCCCAGATAGCTGCATCCATTTCATGTGCCCTACGTGTCCCAAATTCCATTGCTTGGTCTGAACCGATAATTTGCTTGATTCGTGAAGCTTTCGTTGCAACGAGCGTCTGATAATTCACGATGTTTAAAAGAGCGGTTTCTAGTAATTGTGCTTCAGCTAGAGTTGACTCAACCTGTAAGATCGTTTCATTTCCAAACACCAATTCGCCTTCTTTCATCGAACGAATTTTCCCCGTAAAGGTAATCCCCTTTAAATATTGCAAAAATTCTTCCTCGTAACCAAATTCATCGCGTAAATATTCGATATCTGATTCTGTAAAACGAAAGTTCTGAACGTATTGGACGATTCGCTCAAGACCTGCAAAAACACCATACCCATTCCCAAAAGGTAGTTTTCTAAAGAATAATTCGAAAACAGCCTTCCGATCCTGAATATCGTCGTGCCAATACGTTTCAACCATATTTACTTGATAAGCATCTGTATGCAAAGCTAAGCTATCATCTGGGTAATATTTCTTCACTGTATTTTCCTCCAATCAATTTTTCAGGAGAATTATTTAATGATGGCATTTAAACAACCTGTAAAATGACCAAGTGCCCATTCATGTCCCTTTTGGTTAAAGCTGGCGACTGCTTTCTCATGGATGATAATTTGAAAACCTTTATTAAACGCATCAATAGCAGTGTGCAGGACACAAATATCGGTGCAAACACCAACTAAATGCACCTCATTAATCGCTCTTTCACGCAATTTTATTTCTAAATCAGTTCCAGCAAAAGCACTATATCTTGTTTTATCTATATAATAAACATTTTCCTTATCCTTATTACGATTGTATACTTCTTCTAGGTTGCCGTATAATTTTCTGCCACCTGAGCCTTTAATATTGTGAGGTGGAAATAGTTTGGTTTCAGGATGATATTCATCACCCTCCAAGTGAAAATCGATAGCAAATACAGTAAAGTCCCCATTTTTAATAAATTCTTCTGTAATTTGAACGATTTCATATTCAATTTCTTGACCAGGCTTTCCACAGGTTAATGCCCCTTTATCAGCAACGAAATCAACGGTGTAATCAATGTTTATCAATGCTCTTTTTGTCATTTTTACCATCTCCTATTATTAAAAATTAATAATCTCTTAATTGTTAATTATGATTTCCCTTGGTAGACGGAAACAAAAGGCTGATAATCGTTGAAACAATACAATTGTGCTGGAGTTTTCGAATATTTGTTTGACTTTTTAGGATTACCGCTACTATCTGTTACTTTTTCAATAAATGGTAAGGTTGGTGCTTTTCTAAAAAATGCAGCATCTAATTTAATCGAAGGGTCATCCAATACTGTTAATAACACACCTTGTAATTCAGAAAGAACGAATTCACCAGGTAAAAAATTCTTCGCTAAGGTTGTTAATGCCATATCTTTTCGTATAAACCAAAGTGCATCTTCGATAATTTGCCGGTGATCAAATGCTAAGTTTAATCCAAATACTTCAGACAATTCAAAGAGTTCAACTTCAGATGCATCATCTGCTGCTTTTCTCTTAGAAAGATATTCTTCCGTTACGATCGCGTAATGAGCATTAGAGATAATCCATCCTCTTGGATCCCTCTCAGGTTTGTCGTACACACCGAAATGTTTAACACGGATCCCTGTTACTCCAGTCTCTTCTTCCAGTTCTCTCTTTGCAGCTTCAAAAGCTGTTTCGGATGGATGTATAAAACCTCCAGGTAAAGCCCATTTTCCCCCTTCAATATTAGGTTCGTCCCCCGCATCTTTTTCAGTTCGTTTTATAAGCATTAATTTCAATGTTTTTGACGGTGGTTTATACATTTCATTTTGTTTAGAAATAATGGTAAAAATAACAATATCGCTTGTATAGCCGTCAGGAGTACGGTACTGACTAGAATCGTACTGATCAATGGCTTTCTGCTCTGATTTGTATTTCCCCATTTTATCGCACCTCATTTATGTAAAATTATTTATAATTAACGATTTGTTAATTATACTTTACCATATATCGTATTCCTTTTCCATTATTTTGTTCTGCTTTTTAATTTCTTTTTTTAGAACCAATTTTATTCCTGTTTTTAGGTCATCATAAGACTTGTATAAAGATGATTGGAGGTTTATGATGAAAGCTTTTCAAGTATTTAATCATGATGTTGCCTACTTTTTAAAAAAGCCTATGCTTATTATTTCCTTTATTGCGATTGCATTTATTCCGATTCTTTATAGTGGTTTTTTAATTAAAGGTTCATGGGATCCCTACAATAATTTAGAAAATCTACCTGTAGCAGTTGTCAATTTAGACCAGGGAGCTATATATCAAGGTAAGTCTATGACAATCGGTAAAGATTTTATAAAAGAATTAAAAAAGACGAAGAATTTTGATTGGAGATTTGTTGATCAAGAAGAAGAAAAAGCTGGAATGGAAAAAAATCGTTACTATGCTAGCGTTACTATTCCAGAAGATTTCTCTGCTGCTGCGACTTCCCTATCAGAACAATCATCAAAGCAAGCAGAAATCATTTACGAATCCAACAGTTATTATAACTTTATTGGCGGACAAATTAGTGAATCCGCGACAAAGGAAATTCGGACAAAGCTTTCGCAAAATCTGACAGAAGCCTATACACGTAGTATTTTTACACAATTTAAAGCATTAGCTACTGGGTTAGACAATGCGAGTAAAGGCGCAACTGAGATTAATACAGGATCAATACAAGTAAGCGATGGCGTTGCAAAAGTTCATACCAATTTAACTACCCTGTCCAATGGAGCAAACAAATTAAATAGTAGTGTAGTTGCACTTCATGACGGTGCATCTAGATTACAAGAAGGGTCAACTAAGGTAAGTTCAGGTGCTAAGGAGCTGGCTAATGGTGTCGAAAAACTATCGACAGCCGGAACGGAGCTCCAACAAGGTTCAACAAAAGCAATCCAGGGGACAGATGTATTAAAATCAGGATTACAATCATATTTTGCAGGTATCAGTCAATTAACTGCCGGTGTTCAAAGTTCAGGTGATGGAATCAATCAGCTTGATAGTGGTCTCACTCGGTCTGTCTCGGCAAGTGAAAATTTAGCGAATGGAAGTTCCAAAGTCGCACTTGGACTTCAGCAATTTATGAATGCAAACCCAGAATTAGCTGCAAACCCAGATTTACAAAAATTATTGAGTGCTAGTCAAGCTGTGTCAACAGGCTCGAAGGAATTACTTTCAGGGCAGAAACAACTTCTTACAGGTAGTCAGTCATTGAAACAGGGATATCAGAAACTAATAGTAGGTAGCCAGAAAGTGAATAGTGGACAACAAGAGTTGCTCCAGGGAGTTGATCAGTTACAAGTTGGACTCCATCAATTAAATGATGGATTGGTACAATACAACTCTCATTTTTCTCAATTAGTCCCTAGTAGTAGCCAACTAGCAAGTGGTTCAGATCAAGTAACAATAGGAATTGTTCAATTACAGAATGGTTTAGGCTCTTTTTCAGATGGAATGGAGAAAATAGCTAATGGTACGAGACAACTTGAAAAAGGAACGGAATCTTTGTATACAGGCACTGTTAAATTAACAGATGGATCTGGTGAATTGGCAAGTAAGTTGAAAGATGCAGCTAGGAAAACTGATAACTTTAAAGCAGATGATCAGATGATTAAATTAATGGCACAGCCAGTCAAAATTAAAGCAAATGATGATCGTAAAATTAAATTGTATGCAAAGGGAATCGCCCCTTACTTCATTTCCATTGCGCTGTTTGCTGGTTCCCTTGTATTTACAACCGTTTTTTCTGCACGAAATTCAACTGTTGAAGGTGCCACAGGCTTCCGATTATTTGTAAGTAAAATCCTTACATTTGGTTTAATGAGTGTCGCACAAGCAATACTCGTATGCACCATTCTCGTGTTTATTCTAGGATTTAAAGTACAAAATCTCGGATTGTTTTATCTTTTCACTTTACTTGTTGCCTTGACCTTTATGTTTGTGATCCAAGGTATCGTCACTTGGTTAGATTTGCCTGGACGTTTTGTTGCTTTAGTTGTGATGATTTTACAACTCACCTCTAGTGCAGGCACTTTCCCACTGGAACTTTTGCCAAAATGGGCACAAGCCCTAAACCCTTGGCTACCAATGACCTATAGTATAAGAGGTTTTAAAGATATCATTTCGAGTGGTAATTTTGTAGATTTACGGACTGAAATGCTCGTATTAAGTATTTTTATGATCGTTTTTGTTTTAGTGACACTTGTCTATTTTTTGAAAAAGCAAATTGGAGACTCGGAAGAACAAGTAATGCCGGTAAAAATATAAATATTGTAGTGCCCCCACTTTAATGTGGGGGTGATATTTTTTTCGACTACAAAGAAGGAAATTTACATTGAATATTGAATATACTTAAAGTAATTATTTAATGGAGGTTATTAGAATGCAAAAATATAGACGTAGAAATACTCCGGCATTCACCGTCTTATCTTATTTTACTTTATTCGCAGGTGTTGTTATGTTTTGTCTAGGGCTATACAACGAAGATAGTCTCGAACTTAACGAGAAAGGCTATTATATTGCGGTAATGATCCTTGTGGCAGTTGGGGCCATTTTAACACAGAAAGTAACAAGAGATAATGCCGAAGATAACGATATGATCGCTGAGCAGGAACGTAAGCAGAATTTATCTAATTAAGAGATGCTTATTTTAAATGAGAGATTGATACTAGAAAGAAGCACTTTTTTGTGCTTCTTTTTTCATGATTATTATGAAAGATATTGACTTAGAGCATTCTAAACGGACAAGGATAAATTATTTTAATATATACATCGATTTTTTAATACACGCGGTCACTAAAGTAGGTTAATTACTAAAAATGTTTAGGAAATAATTGACTTTCAACATAATAAGGGAACCGGTGTCCTTAAGCTTAAAAAATCACTTATTTCTTCAAAATTAAAGGATCAACTTTTCACCGAATTCTGATAATCGACCAATCTCACAGCGTATACCGACACTATTTTCATACATCTATTAATTTTTTACACGGATTGACACATACGCACCAAAATTGTCTAATTCTGCGCTTTCCCGAGAAATAATCGAATATTCTAAAAAATAAATCCCCATAGCCTATCTTATATTTAGACAAAAATGGGCGTAACCGTATAACATGGCTCGCTCCCATTTTTATAAATTTATTTATCTTTCTATATCAGCTAATATGATATTTATAGTATTTTCATCTGATTCAAAACGGATGCTTTCGTTTTCTTGTATTTGCAAGTTGAAGCCTTTGTAGGTCAGTTGATCATGTGGGGCATCCATTTTATTCAATGCTTTATTTTCAAGTGAATAATATTGCCCTGGTAAAGAAATTTCGTCATCCCACTCCCTGGAGCGTACTAAGAATAAGATATTATTCTTGTCTTTCCATAATTGCATCTTTTTATGAACAGTTGCTAAGTTGGAAAAAAACTCATCTGCATTCATCTGATTGTCATACTGTGGCCATTCCTCGTGCGTTTCTAACCAAATGGTTACCCCAACATTTTGCGCTTTTGGACAATTTACACAATATTGGTGATTTAAAACAGTAAATTTATTTTCTTTTTTTTCGATAAGTTTTAATTTTATTGATTCAATATTTCCAGTATGATCTAACACCAAATTAAAATCTTCTAATTTAGCAGCAGAGGATATTTTATTTTCCTTTTTAAAAGTTTTCCAACTTTCCACGATGTTCGTATCCTTTAAATTTTCCTTTGTAAATAGCGGTGTTTCCTCTGCTTTTAATTCCTTCTTATTTACCATTCCGACTACTAAGCCTAATAATAAAATAAAACCAATAACCCCATACCATAATTTCTTCTTCACAAATTTCTCTCCTTTAATATGTTAACAGTTGTAATATCAATGAACTTCGAAAATTGTCCAGTTCAAGGGGCTGAACAAGGCGCTTACGCTTTTCCAATTACTATTATGGACAATTTGGAAAAATGGGTCAATTCGAAACTATTAAAATATACAAAAAACGCCATCTTTTCGGATAGCGTTTTATTGCACTGAATTAATTATATAGATGACAGGCTGTGAAATGTCCTTCTTTTACTTCTTTCCATTCTGGTATACTCGATTCGCAGATGTCCATTTTACTTTTACACCTTGTCCGAAATACACAGCCGCTTGGCGGATCGATTGGACTTGGAACTTCTCCCTCTAATACAATTCTTTCTCTTTTAATCATCGGGTCAGGTATTGGAACGGCTGAGAGTAAAGCTTGTGTGTAAGGATGTAATGGTTCACGGTAAAGCGAGTCACTATCTGTTAACTCAACCATATTTCCTAAATACATGACTAAAATCCGATCAGAAATGTATTTAACCATCGACAAATCATGGGCAATAAAGAGATAGGTTAAGTTCATTTTATCTTGCAAGTCTTTTAATAAATTTACAACTTGTGCTTGTATAGATACATCAAGTGCTGAAATTGGTTCGTCACATACTATGAACTTAGGGTTTAATGCCAATGCCCTTGCAATACCGATTCTTTGCCTTTGTCCACCGCTAAATTCATGTGGGAATCGACTAATATGCTCGGCCTTTAAGCCAACTAATTCTAACAGTTCGATAATTCTAGCTCTTCTTTCGGCCCCTTTTACCACCTTATGTAAATCAAGGGGTTCACCAATAAGATCCTCAACTGTCATTCTCGGATTTAAGGAGGAGTAAGGATCCTGGAAAATAATTTGCATGTCTTTTTTTAATTTATTGAGAGCTTTTCCTTTTAATTTGAAAATATTCTCTCCATTAAATAGTACCTCTCCACCTGTCGCCTCATGCATACGAATAATCGTTTTTCCTGCAGTCGACTTTCCACATCCACTTTCCCCTACTAAACCAATGGTTTCACCTGGGTAAATCGTTAAACTAACATCATTTACGGCTTTTAATTCTTTACCCGAAACTTTATAATACTTTTTCAAATTTTTAATTTCTAATAATGGTTTATTCGCTTGTATAACGGACATTCATTACCCTCCTTTCACCTTTGCTGCAGCAGCTTGAGCAAGTGGATGGTGCAGCCAGCATGCTGATTCTTGTGTTCCCCGTATATTTTCTAAGCTCGGCTGATAATCCTTGCAAACCTTCATCGCATATTCACACCTTGGATAAAAAGAACAACCCTTCGGTGGATCTAACAAATCAGGAGGACTTCCAACTATCGAATACAATCTATTTCCACGGTCCATATCTAGTCGAGGTACTGATTTCATCAATCCCTTTGTATATGGATGTGTTGGATTACTGAAAATTTCTTCTACTGTGCCCGACTCCACTACTTCTCCAGCATACATAACAATCACTTTGTCACACACTTCTGCTACCACACCTAAATCATGGGTGATTAAAATAATGGAGGTATTCGTTTCTTTTTGAAGATTTTTCATCAAACTTAATATTTGGGCCTGTATCGTTACATCTAGGGCAGTCGTTGGTTCGTCGGCAATAATTAACTGTGGGTCGCAAGCTAATGCCATGGCAATCATGACCCTTTGCCTCATCCCACCTGAAAATTCATGTGGATAATGCTTCAAACGATTTTTCGCATTGGGAATTCCTACTTTCTCAAGTAGTTGAATTGCATGTCCAAGGGCTGCCGATCTTGATAACCGTTTATGTTTAACCAAACCCTCGATTAATTGATCCCCAATTTTACTTGTTGGATTAAGGGAAGACATTGGATCTTGGAAAATCATACTGATTTGATTTCCGCGGATAGATCTCATTTCATTTTCAGAACAGGTTAATAAATCCTTATTGTGGAATAATATTCTCCCTTCTTTATATTTCGCAGGAGGTGTTGCAAGCAATTTCATTATCGATTTAGCTGTAACACTTTTTCCACAGCCAGACTCCCCGACGATCGCTACGGCTTCCCCTTTATTCACAGTAAAAGTAACCCCTCGTACAGCTTTTACCTCACCTGCATACGTATTGAAGGACACATGTAAGTTTTCCACTTGTAAAAGTTTCTCCATCATCATCACCTCCATCTTTCTATTAATTTCTTAATTTTGGATCTAAAGCATCTCTTAATCCATCTCCGAATACATTAAAAGCGAACATCGTGATTGAGATTAATAATGCTGGTATTGCTAATTGATAGAAATTCCCTACTAAAATACTACTTAAAGAATCACTTGCCATTGTTCCCCAACTAGCCTGTGGTGCAGGAATTCCTAATCCGAGAAAACTTAAAGTGGCTTCCGCAAAGATGGCAGTAGGAACGGTTAATGTTACATTGACGAGTATTGGTCCCATCGTGTTCGGGATCATATGTTTTCTTAATTTCCATCCGGTTGGTGCACCCATTGCGCTTGCGGCATGAACGTAATCAAGCTCTTTAAGTTGTAAAACTTGACCACGAACAAGTCTTGCCATCGGAATCCAACCTGTAATTGTCATGGCAATAATAATCGGCCATAAACCTCTTTCGAGCACAATCATCATTAAAATAACCATTAATAAATACGGAATTGAAAATAATACTTCAGCTAATCTCATCATGAAATTATCTGTTTTTCCACCACGGATAGCTGACACACCGCCATAAATAATCCCTACGACAAAATCAATAAGAGCAGCCATTAAACCGATAAATAAGGAAATTCTTGCTCCATACCAAGCACGGGTAAATAGGTCCCGACCGGAAGTGTCTGTCCCAAACCAATGATCTGCATTTGGCCGTAAATTTTTCCTAGTAAAGTCTTGTTCGTAATAGGTATATCCGCTAATATGTGGTCCAATGATCGCCATGATTACTAATAACATAATAATCATAAGCCCAAACATGGCTAATTTATTTTCTTTTAAACGCCTCCATGTATCTTTCCAATAAGAAATACTTGGTTTGGCAATTTTTTCCGAATCTTTGAAGTTGTCCGTTACAGGGGTAAACAGATCTTCTGTCAATTTGAGTTGTTTTTCCATTATTTACTTTCCCCCGTTACTTTAATTCTTGGATCAATCCATGTATAAGCGATGTCCACGATCAGTATAAGAATAATTAAGACGACACTGTATAAAATAGTGGATCCTAATATGACCGGATAATCTCGGTTAAAAATTCCTTTTACAAATAACTCACCGATTCCAGGAACACCAAATATCATTTCGACAATAAAGCTACCGGTAACTAAATTAGCTGTTATAATACCTAGAACAGTAACAACAGGTAGGATGGCATTTTTTAATGAATATTTAATTAAAATAAATCCTCTACTTAATCCTTTTGACTTAGCAGTGATCAGATAATCTTGGTTTAATACCTCTAACATGCTAGAACGCATTAATCTAGCAATATAGGCCATCGGTAACATCGCTAAACTAAGTGTTGGAAGAACAGTATGCTTCCAGGATTGCCATGTAGCAACCGGGAATAGTCTCCATTCTACAGCTAAGAAGTTAATTAAAAAGGTGGCTAGAATAAAACTTGGAACTGAAATTCCAATAATCGCTAGAACCATTGCAAAGTAATCTGGCCATTTATTTCGGTTTAAAGCAGCAATTACTCCTAAGATAAGGCCAAAGCAGATGGCAACTAGTAGAGCCTGAATCCCAAGCTGCATGGAAACGGGAAAACCTTTTACAAGATAATCATTTACTGTCAGTGTGGAAGATTTTAGAGATGGTCCAAAATCAAATTGGGCGATTTGTTTGAGATAAAGTCCATATTGAACGTACAGTGGCTCATCTAAATTATAAAAGGATCTAAGATTTTGATAGACTGCCTCAGGCATCGTACCTTCTCTTGCAAATGGATCCCCTGGTATGCTGTGCATAATAATGAACGTAATCGTTATAATTGCCCATATGGTGACTAAGGCCCAAAGAATACGCTGTACGATAAATTTGAGCATATTAACCCCTTCTTTCTAACAAAGGGCCGGGGTATGCAAAAGACCCGCACACCTCGACCTCATTAGGTTTAAATATTACTTGATATCCGCATATTTAAATTGTGGTTGTCGGTTAATTAAAGTATAGACACCAGTGACATTATCTTTATAAACATGTGGTCTAGTATAATAATAGACTGGGATAATCGGCATTTCGTCCATTAGAATTTGCTCTGCTTTATGCATAGCATCCATACGTTCTGTTACATCCATCGTTTGTTTCGCTTTATTAACTAAAGCATCGTATTCTTTATTAGAGTAGTTTGCATCGTTATATGGTCCATCTGTTAACCAAAGATCTAAATAAGTCATTGGGTCAACATAGTCACCAATCCAACCAGCACGGCTGATCATATACTCGCCAGCTTTTTCACGATCAAGTTTCACTTGGAATTCAACGTTTTCTAATACGAGATTTTCTAGGCCTAAATTTTTGCGCCACATTTCTTGTACAGCCTCAGCAATTACTTTATGAATCTCGTTTGTATTATATAATAGAGTCACTTTAGGGAATTCCTTTAATCCTTCTTCAGCTAATCCTTCTTCAAGTAGCTTTTTAGCTTCATCAACGTTTTCTTCAAATAATGCACCAGCATTTTCTCTGAAGTCACCAGAAACATCTGGCATTCCTGGAGGAACGACACCGTATGCTGGCATTTGACCACCTTGCGCCACATGCTCAACAATTGTTTGACGATCGATTGCCATACTTAATGCTTTACGCACTTTTGGATTATTAAACGGTTTCTTATCGGAATTTAAATTATAGTAGTAAGTAGAAAGTTCTGCTGCATTATGGAAATCTGGAGCATTTTCTGCAATCAGCTTTCCAGTAACTTCTGATGGAAGTTGATCTAATAAATCAATATCACCTGTTTGATACATTTGCCAAGCAGTATTGTTATCTTCGATGACATACAAGAACACTTCATCTAAGTTCACTTTTGAAGCATCATAATAGCTTTCATTTTTAGCTAAAGTGATACTTTCTTTATGTTTCCATTCCTTTAAAAAGAATGGTCCGTTAGAAACAAATGTTGATGCTTCTTTGTACCAATCTGGGTTATTTGCAGCTACTGTTTTGTTAATTGGGTAGTAAGTGTAAAATGAAGTTAAGTCTAAGAAGTATGGAGTGGCTTGCGCTAGTTTAATCTCTAATGTTTGGTCATCTAATGCTTTTACGCCTACTTTATCTCTTGCTGGTTTAAGCTGGTCTTCAGAAATCACAGGCTTCGCAGGCGGCTCTTTACCATCTTTCTCTGCTTGTGCTACCTCTTCATTATATTTTTCTAAAACATCGGCACCAACATTGTTGAATTCTTGGCCACCTTCTAAGTAATATAACTGATACGCGTAAGAGGAAGCTGAGTTCGGATCAAGGGCAAATTTCCAAGCATATTCAAAATCTCCTGCAGTTACCGGATCACCGTTAGACCATTTCATTCCATCTTTTAAATGGAATGTCCATGTCAGTCCGTCTTCACTAGTTTCCCATGAATCGGCCATCCCTTTTGCGATCGTGCCATCTGGCGCTTTAACTGTTAGACCTTCAAATACATGGTCGATAACCCATGAATCATGAGTTCCTTCGGCCAGACCTGGATGTAGAGCACCCGGCTCTGAATGATTATTTGTACGAAGGACTTTCTTTTCATCCTTTACCTCTTCTTTTGGATCTTCCTTTTTATCTGAGTCAGTTTTTTCAGTTGTCGTACATCCTGCTAAAACTAATATCAACGTAAAAAAGATAGACATGAATAGATTTCTTTTTGTCTTCAAATTAAAACCCCCTATAACTTACTATTTCTAATATTCAGACAGATGACACCAAAAAAAAACAAAATTACCACTTTCCTCCTTTCATTCTATTATTCTTATATCATATACTCCCAAGAATTGAAAGTAAAGATATGGTTGAATACCAGTACAAAAATATATTTAAAATTCAGATAAAATATGCCAAAATATAGATTGAAATATGACTTATGACTGGTAAATATCTTGGTATGACAAAGAATCAGATCTAAAAATTGTATGAATTATGTAACAATATTTTTAGAATTGTATACAGAGGCTGATTAAAACAAAAAATAGTTACTGATAGAATTCCGATTCTATGCGAAAGGATTTTTTTTATTAAAAAGTCACAAAAAAAGATAAGAAGTTAGCGACCATTTTTTTCAATCAGTAAGATTTTTCTAAAAAAAATACAAATAAATCATAGATTATTCCTCTAAAGGCGTATTTACCATTTGCTTTAAGTTTTTTTCGATACAATTGAATTGTGTATAATATAATATTATCGACCTAAACAAAGAAAAGAGGATTAAATTATGACAATGAGTAAACCATGTTCAGAATCAAGAGTGTTTCAAACAAACAGAGTGTTGCCTCCAGATACAAATAACCATCAAACATTGTTTGGTGGAAAATTGATGGCATCCATCGATGTGGTTGCTTCCATTTCGGCAGCAAAACATTGCCGTTCTGAATGTGTCACTGCATCCATGGATTCAGTTGATTTCTTGCATCCGATACGTCCAACTGATGCCGTCCATTTGGAATCCTTCGTTACATATACAGGTAGTAGTTCTATGGAAGTATTTGTTAAGGTAATAGCAGAACATCTTATTACTGGAGAAACAAAAGTAGCAGCCACAAGCTTCATCACCTTTGTTTCTTTAGATGAACATGGTAAAACGAAAAAAGTTCCATCCGTGTATCCCGAAACAGAAGAAGAAAAATACTTATTCGACTCTGCTCAAGATCGCATGAAGCTACGTAAAGATAGAAGAAAATTAAGTATTTATCTGGCTGAACAGATTGAGAAATATTAAAAAAAAAGATAGAGGTTCATTCTGTAGAATGTGTCTCTATCTTTTTAATAATTATCATTTAAAATTCTCATAGAACGAAGCTTCACGTTTTAGCTGTTCTTGCTGCAATTTTTCAATCGGTTCTCGCCGTATGTATTCGAAAGTTTTTAGTTGTTTCATACTAAAATCATTATTTTGAATAGCATTTTTTAAAATTTCAACAAGAACATCTGCATCTTTTAGAGCGCTATTTACTCCAATCGCACCAGTTGGACTCATCGTATGCGCAGCGTCACCCATAATGATTAATCCATCTTTCACCCAAGTTTCACATCGACAACTTTGAACTTTTAACAGTACAAAATCTTTACAAGAAAGAATATGTTGACGAATGGTGTCGGATAACTCTGGAAATGCTGATATAAGTTGTTTAATAAATGGTTCATATGGCTCTTTCTTTAGACTTGAATAGGAATCTTCTTCAATATTCCACCCTATTTGAATATAACCACCTGTTTGAGTAAATAATGCTAATTGATTTCCTTCAACCAACGCAAACCGTATTGTTGGCTCCCAGTTTTCCGGACTACGAATTTTTGCCCAGAGTAAATCATATCCATGTTGAATAATTGTAGTTGAAATATTAGCTAATTTCCTTACAGTAGAAAATCGTCCATCCGCTCCAATTATTACAGAACTATAGATCGTGATCACTTCATCATTCTTAAGGGCTTTAACACCTATATACTTACCTTTTTCATCCTGAATCAATTCAATTACTTTTGTTCCAAGCATCGATTGATAGGATTCCAGTTTAGCTGACTCATTATAAATAACGCTTAGCAAATGATTCTGTGGAACATGGATTCCAACATGCTCATTCCCTGCTTCAGGAGTGACAATTTTAATTATTTCCCCCTGTTCCCAATATTCAATTCTCTTCATTAGAAGTAATCCGAGGTCTTTTATTTTTTCGTACAAATTATATTTTTTAAATATTTGTTCTCCCACTTCATTTAAGTGTTCGCCTCGAAATTCCTTATCAATTCCTTCATGTCTTTCCAAAAGGATTGTTGATATATTCTGTTTGGCTAATAAGAAAGCCAATAGTGCTCCCCCAGGTCCTCCACCTACAATACAAACATCAACTTGTTTGTTCATTTCTTCCCACCTGCCAATTTTCCATTACTCAGCTTCAAATATAGGGTATACATCTACCCTACCTACCTTTCATCCGACTGTTCCCCTTCAAAATGACCAGATCGTTTAATTTTCGTTTGGAGATACTTTTCATTGTACACCGATTTATCTCCCCATAGCGGTTCGCGGCTTGAAACATTTAAACCTGCGTCCTGTAGAGCTTTTAATTTCTTTGGATTATTAGTAATTAAAGTTACTGGCTTCGAGCGAAGTTTTTTCAACACACCAATCGCATCTTCGTAATTTCGTGAGTCATCGACAAATCCTAATGCAAGATTTGCTTCCACAGTATCTAAACCTTCCTCCTGTAAAACATAAGCCATTGCTTTACTAAATAAGCCTATTCCCCTTCCTTCATGATTTGCTAAATAAAACAGCGCTCCTACCCCATACTCGGTAATCATTTTCATCGATTGCTTCAATTGATAGCCACAATCACAGCGTTTGCTACCAAAAATATCGCCTGTGTGGCAAATGCTATGCATTCTTATAAAAGCATTCTCCTCATGCGCGAAATCTCCGTAAACCAATACACTTGATTGCTGCATTTCTGCTAAATTTACGGAGGACAATTTTTCAATAATCCGTTCTATATTGTCAGTTACTTCATCACAACGTAACCAACAATACCATTGAAACACCTTTGTTTCACCGTATAAATTAACCGGTAATTTGATTGGACCAACTAAATAGATTGCTTTTTCATTGTGGATCAATTGAATCTTATCTTTTAAAATGGATTTTGCTTGATTTGAAAGCATTGATTTCCTCCTGCTACATGGATGAATTTAAAATTGTATTATTTAAGTTGGTACTGATTCGCGACAAATTTCCAATCTTCCTGAAAAGTAGTCCATAAGTTGGGACGACGTCTTACAGCTAAAGGATGATAAGCGACGGCAGTTCGATAACCTTTTATATGGTGAACCTTGCCACGTAATGTTTTTACCTCTGCTTCAGTGTTTTGAAAAAAAGATTGAACCGCAACATTCCCTAAACATAGGATAAAAGATGGCTGCTTGTCCGCAAGTTGTTGGTCTAAATGGCCCATACAGATTTGGCGCACTCTTTCCTTATCGTATGCTCTAACTGGCCTTCGTTTTAAAATATAGGTGACGTAGAGATCATCCCTTGTGAAACCAGCATAACTTGCGGCTTGTTGTAAAGCTTGCCGTGTCCCACAAAGAATTGAGTTTCCTTCACGGTCTTCTCGGGCTCCAGGATTATCAAGAATAACCATAATCGGTGCATTTGGATTTCCTTCTCCCCACACCATCCGAGATCCATGCTGATCAAGTCCACAGTCACCGCATGTTTTTAAATGATCTGGGGTTGGCTCCTCTGGCCAAAGTACTGGGCAAAAATCTGACATCCCTTTTCCCCTTCCACCTTTAAAATAGTATACAATTAGTGTATCCGATACGATCAAGATTCATTATCACATTGAAGGGAGATATGAAAACACCGCAGAAATTCAATAAATACTTAACTTTTATCTACTATTGTACGATATAAAACCTATAAACCAATTTTGATGATCCTTGGAATCAAGTTTATATAGGAGGGGTTATATGTGTTAAAAAACAGCTTTTTTTTAATAATTATCATTTTATTTCTACTTTTAGGTGTATTGATGACAAATCCAGCAGAAGCTAATTCGGTCATAAAAGGCACCTTCATTGAAGCAACTTACAAAGAGGTGCAAATCGACGATAAAGTAACAGAGAAACGGTTAAAAAGTATTACCATTAAAAACGATCAAGGGAAAACAATGACTTTTGATATGGATGAAAATCCGAAATTAACTGTCGATACCATCCCTACCATCATCGATGCGTTCAAATATGGGATGAAAATTGAAGTGGATGTAAATGGAAAAAAAGCGATTGCTTTACGTGGTCAATCAGGTGAAAACCCTGGAGAAATCGAAGAAGGGGAGCGTGTAGTTACAGGGACGTTAAATCATATTGATCCAAACGGTACATATCTTTCCATCAGGCTTGAAAATGGGCAATCTCAAACCTACTATATTAATGAAGAAACAGAAATTTTCAAGGGTACTACCTTAGTAGATTTAAGTGTGTTATACGAAGGAGACCGCGTGAAATTTACCTTTAATGAGTATGATTCCAACTATATAAGTACTGTCGAGGTTAATACCCAAGGAATTAGGGTGGAACATCTATACAAAGGGACGATTTATCAAATTGATTCCGTACAAAATAAATTGATCATAAAAAATGAAAAAGTGTTTCAAGATTGGAAATGGAAAGCAAATACTTCAACTGTACACAATAGTTATACTTACTCTACTAAAACACCTATATATGTCGGTGACCAACCAATTAAGCGTGATCGACTACGAAATTACAAAAACAATGAAGTGTATTTCGTCACCATTAATAAATTAGGTAAAGAAGTCATTGATAAAATCATCATCAAAAAAAGCAATGAACGAACGTTTTATGAACCTATGACTTTAGTGAAGCCATCTGATAAACTTTTAGGATTAAAAAATTCCGGGCAAATGAAGTATCATAACGGAACTATCCTCATTAGAAATGGCAGAATAGTAGATTCTAATAGTTTGCTTGCTGCTGGCACTGCCTTTGTGATCACAGATGGTACAGAAAAAAGTCAATTTGCCAATGTTATACATATTACAAATGACGGATTCCAAAGTCCTAATTTAGCAAACCATTCGATTCTTTTCGGTCAAATTAGTTCCACTAACGACTATCAGCTTTACGTGAATAATACGAAAGTGTTAGTGAACAATTATTGGCAAAACACATCACAAATAAGACTTTCATTTAGTAACGACACCGTTACAGTAAGGGACTCAGGACCAAGTGTATTAACAGTCGTTCCTAGAGTCGAAATGAAAGAATATGTGGGGAAATATGGTTACTTTTATGTGAAAAACAATGAAATTGTCGGAATTCATTTCATTGATTCAAAAACTCCACTCGCACAAATAGTTTCTGTAGGGAGAATTGAAGGTTTTTCAAAAGTGGTTAAAGGTATACCAAGTATCATTAAAGTTCGTAATGTAAGCCAATGGCAGCAAGGTGCTTGGGAAGAAGCTGGAAATATTTCAAGTATGAATATCGATCAAACGACAATCATTCGTGATGGAAAAATTATTTCCGCACAGGAATTAAAAGAAGGCGATCGCATTTTTATGCTACATGAATCCAAAGTAAAAGGACGGATTCTGTTTGTAAATTAATAAATCGAAAATAAATAGTAACAAGAAAGGATTGCATATGACTAAATTAACTTCTAGACTTTCAAAATACTTTTCTGTCATCATCGTTTTTTTAATTATTTCATATTTCACGATTCTTCCTACTGCTCAGGCAATTCCGCCAGATTATAATGGCGGTGTTCTAAATGAATACACCTATGAAGAATATTTCTTTTTAACGGATAAACCTATTTTATTTAGTGGAAAAGCAACCGTGACAGAACGTGAACAAAATGATAAGTTAACGAAAACATATAAATTCACTTTAGCAGATAAAGATAATGTAGCAAATAAACTTACACGTAGTGTTGTCTACGAATCGACATTAGACAAACGATTAGACAAAGGGCAAACCACTTCACAAACGATTATTAAAAGCTATTCTGAAAAGATTACGATAGGAAAAGCTTCATATTCATTAGATGATTACCAATTTTCACAAGGAGCAGTTGCTGATAACCGCCCTGCTTCTGACTATTATTCTGGTAATCTTGTCGGTCGAAAAATCTATAAAACTAATACGAACGAGTTGATTACGGTACAATTCAGTGGCCGTAATCTGGGGTATGAAAACTTCTGGGGTGCTACCGAAACACAGATTATTGATTTCGAAATTACTTCTAAACTTGGAAAAGCACTAGTAACTAGCAAAGTATCAGACAGCAAAAATAAATTTCTTAAATATGAACCCAATGATCCTAACCTATCAAGTTTTACAGGTGGACATGCACTTATTAGTCAACAAAATATGATTGCGGAATATACGTACGATATCCCATATGGCACATCGAAGAAAGGTAACCTTACCCTTTCACAGGAAAAGGTTCCAACAATTGACCGTCTTATTGTTCCTAAATTTCGTGATTTAACGAAACATTGGGCAAAAGACGATATAGAACGTTTGTATTCCCTTGGAGTATTTAATGAAGCGAGTCAATTTTTTTCTCCAGGTACACCAATGAATCGCTATGATTTTACTGTTGGAGTGTTAAAGGCAGCAGATATTCGAGTGCTCGAACAACCAAAAAATCAGAAAACAGCTAAAAAGGCAATTTTTTCAGATCTAGATGTGAAAGATCCCGATTACTTATACATTGAAAGTGCCTACCAAAAAGGAATTGTGAAAGGCGCAACAGAAAATAAATTTTTACCAAAGAGCTCGCTTACTCGTGCTCAAGCGGTGACTATTCTTGTCCGAGCTTTAGGCTTAGAAGGACGTGCACCAGCTCCCGGATATCAAACGAAATACGCTGATAACTCCTCCTTACCTAATTGGGCTAAAGACAGTGTGTATGTAGCAACAGAAATTGGCTTAGTGACAGGTGACGGAAATAATCGTTTTAATCCAAATAAAAATATGACTAGGGCGGAAGCATCCACACTTATTACTCGTTTCCTTAACTTCTTAGAAGAAGATTTGAAACAAAACTACCGAGATGATATGTTACTTTTTTAATTAATGAAAGGACGTACTGATATGACTGTTTTTCAAAAAAGAAGGTCGGTTTCCCTTCTACTTATTTTGATGTTAATGTTAACCTCGCTCCCCTCTCCTAGTAGTGCGGCGAGTAGGTATAAAGATGTAAACATTGACCATTGGGCTTACTCTTCCATTGAATGGGCTTTCAAAAAAGGAATTGTGAAAGGAAATTCTGACGGTACTTTTGCTCCAAGCCGAATTTTAACAGAAGCAGAATTTATCACAATGTTGATTCGTTATGATTGTGATGTAAATAAGAAGAATGTAACTGGAGGAGCATCTGCCAATTATCGTTATTTAAAAGGGAAAAATATCCCTCTTCCCGGTTTCATAAATAGTAAACTTCGTGATGAACCGATTAAAAGAGGAGATGTGGCCCGAATTGTCGCTGCTTTTAATGGTCTTGATTTAACGATGCCCCATGCTGTTCAATACATGTATATCAAAAATTTATCCAATGGGATGACAGGTAAGAAAGATTATCAGGATTATGGCGTGGATCGTTCTTTAAGTCGAGCTGAAGCCGTTGTCTTTTTAAATCAGCTGTCAAAACGTGGGACATGTAAGATGGTTGGTTTATTGAACACTTCTGCAGGCCAAGATAATCAAAAATATCCTTTACCGATTAATTTCTTAGGCGAAGATTCGGCAACATTTCCTCCTAATGAGACTTTGCCGCAAACAAAACCACCAGTTGGGGCAAAACCAATTGATTCCCGACTAAAGGATCTTGATATCGAAAAGCCTAAATTAATTGCCAATGGAGTCGACTCCACATTTATGACATTGAATCTCCAAGACTGTTATGGGAATCCGATTCCATATGATCAATCGCTTGTATTTACTGCATCTTCAAAAAGAGGAGCTAGAATCAGTGTAGAAAATTACGAAAATGGAAATGACGCTGTGGCTTTTGCTAAATCGCAATTGAATGTCATCTACGCAATTGGAGAATCAGCTACAGGTGTAACACAAAACGTCACATTACCCACCTTTGGTGCAAACGGAACAGTAATCACATGGTATTCGAATAACAAATCAATTGCATCAAACGGAATAGTAACTCGACCAACATTCACAGAAGGTAATGCGATCGTTACTTTAACAGCAACAATCAGTAAAAATGGAATATATGACACTAAAACATTTATCTTAGTAGTCTTAAGTCAAGTACAAAACGATTCAGAGGCTGTAGCACTTGCGAAATCACAATTGAATGTTATTTACGCAACAGGTGATTCAGCAGCAGGAGTAACTCAAAATGTCACATTACCAACATCAGGCGCAAATGGGACAGTAATCAGTTGGTATTCTGACAATATAGCAGTTGCTGCTAACGGAATTGTCACCCGCCCGATATACTCAGCGGGTAATTCATTGGTTACTTTGACAGCAACAATTAGAAAAAATGGAGTTACAGATACAAAGTCATTTCTAGTAGTGGTCTTAAAACAAGTGCAAAACGATGCGGAGGCAGTATCTTCCGCAAAGGATCAACTATCTATCATTTATGCTGCTGGTGATTCAGAAGCTGGTGTGACGCAAAATATTACTTTGCCCACAACAGGTGCTAACAGTACAGTAATTAGCTGGTACTCTGACAATATTGCAATTGCAGCAAATGGGACAGTAACCCGCCCGAAATTTGGTTTAGGTAATGCGATGGTTAACCTAACAGCAACAATCATTAAAAACGAAGCTTCCAGCACCAAGACTTTCAAAGTAATTGTTTTGGAACAACCTAGCCCCATCGGTTCAGAAATTATTTACCAAAAAGCAGCTGAAGTTTCTTATGCATATAGTGCGATCACTCAGACGGACGGTCCTGAGTTAACTATAAAAGTAACGGCTCCAGCATCAAATACTGTTGTACAGGATACGATTTCTTTCCAATTAAACTATCAAAGCAATTTAAATATGTCTTGTTACCAAAAACCAGTTACCATTGAGTTAACCTATGAGCCGCAAGCAGAGCTTCGATTAGAAGTAGGTAATAAAAATTTATCTCCAAATGGACAAACTACAGTAACAGCGAAAATCGTACGTCCAGGAGGGCAAACCATTTGGGATTATAATGGAAAAGTACGTTTCCGCTCGGCAAAGGGAGCTATTTTAGGCACTCAAGAAGCCTATTTTTATAATGGTGTAGCATCAACAAGTGTGTCTCCCCTTTCAACCTCTTATCAAGTAAACGATGAGATTTCAGCAGAAATTATTCAATCAGATTCACGTTATAATTCAGAGATATCATCTGTTTTAAATAAGACTTTTTATACTAACGTAATTTACGATCCAAGGCTTTCACCAGCTACTTGCCAAAGAGGAGAACTGGAAGTTGCTTTCATTATCGATTCTTCAGGAAGTATGAAACGAAATGATCCGGAGCGGTTACGTGTTTCCAAATCAAAAGAGTTGATTAATACGATAAATGCAAACTTTAACATTGGTTCTCATTTTAATGAAAGAGGTTATATGCTCGGGAATCCTGGCTCAGTAAACTCAGTGTCTTACTCATTTGATAACGTCTTTCAGTCAGGCGGGACGAATATCGGTGAAGGGCTGGAGCAAGCATTTACAAAATTCACCAACTCCACTTCAAGTCAAAAAGTAGCCATACTATTAACTGATGGTAAATCAAGTGAACGAAAAGCGACAGACATGATGAATTTAGCCAAGAGTAAAGGTATCAAAATTTTTACTATCGGACTTGGTGACACCAAACAATTAAACGAGTCACTATTACTAAAAATGGCAAGCGAAACTGGCGGAAAATATTATCAAGCAGAAAAAAATACGGATATTAGCATTGCCTATCAATCCATTCTTTATGATGTAACATGCGGTGTGTCCTATCCTGTTTGTTCGCAATCTGGCTATGTGTTTACTTCTCCAAAACTTGAAGTGACTAGCTCAGACTTTTACATGAATACGTACATTAATGAAAATTGTGGCGAAGTTGATCGAGTTGTCCTCCGTCTTCAGTCAACAGATGGTGATATTGATTATGAGCTCATCCACCGTGGACAAAATTATTATGCCTTGCAAAAAGAGAAAAATGAAATTGAAAACTTTTCCTTATACAACGAAGGAACGTTCCTTGCTTACAACAGAGATGGTACTTTAGTTGGACAATTAAGAATTCCAATGAGCTATAAATAATAATAAAAAGCCTTCAGATTAGTTATTAAATCTGAAGGCTTTTTTATCAAAGAAAAACAATCACTTACAGATGATCGCTTCCCTTTTTCGAGTTTAATTTTCAGCCAATTTATTTTGAACAGCATTTCCAGAAGGCTTATCTTCTGCCTGTTTTGCTCGTTTAATAAATAAAGCAAGGAATAATGCAAGTGCGGCAATAAAGACAGAGACAAAGAATGCAAAATTGATTCCGTCTAGCATTGCTTTCATCATAATTTGTTGTTTCATTGTAGCAACAACTTCAGGAGTTGGTGCTGGTTGCCCTGCCGCAGCTTTCATTGCATCAGCTGCCAATTCTTTTGCAGTAGATTCTGTACGATTAGACATAATCGTTACCAATAATGCGGTACCAATTGCACCAGATACTTGCTGTAGTGTATTGTTCATTGCTGTTCCGTGTGGATAAAATCTTGGTGGTAACTGATTTAATCCATTTGTTGAAACAGGCATCATAACCATTGACATCCCGAACATACGTACCGTGTACAAGATAATTAATTGGGTATATGTTGTATCCAGTGAAAGCTTACTGAATAAATAGCTTGTGATGACAGTAATCGTTAATCCAATAACCGCTAATATTCGTCCACCAATTTTATCAAATAATTTCCCTGTAATTGGAGACATAATAGCCATTAAAATAGCCCCAGGTAGCATCATTAACCCAGCATCCATAGGCGAAATTCCTCGGATCGTTTGAACATAAATCGGCATCAGTAACATTCCCGAGAACATCGCCATCGTCACAACCATTGAAATAGTTGCAGATAAGGCATACATTGGGAATTTAAAAATGGTAAAGTTAAGCATTGGTTTTTCTTGCTTCAATTGTCTAATTATAAATGTAGCTAAGGATAGAACCCCTACAATTATAGTTACATATACTTCGGGGCTATCCCAGCCCTTTTTCCCAGCAGAACTAAATCCGTATAATAAACCACCAAAACCGACACTTGATAATAACACGGATAAAAAATCTAAACGAATATCGACTTTTTCTTTCTTATCTTTAAGTAAGAAGAAACCAGTTAGAAGTACAGCAGCTGCTATTGGTGTAACAAAGTGGAAAAGCATTCTCCAATCATAATGTTCCACAATCCAACCAGATAATGTCGGACCAATCGCTGGTGCACCCATCAGAACAAGACCGAAGATTCCCATTGCTGCTCCCCTTTTTTCTACAGGAAAGCTGATTAACATTACATTCATTAGCAAAGGCATTAGAATAGCTGAACCAGCTGCTTGTGTCATTCGACCTGCTAATAAAAGTGGAAATGCATGGGCAAAACCAGCAAGAATCGTTCCAACTGTAAACAATCCCATCGCCGCTATAAATAAGTGTCTTACCGAGAATTTTTGAATTAGAAAAGCTGTCGTTGGAATCAAAATTCCATTTACTAACATAAATCCAGTTGCCAACCACTGTACGGTGGATGCTTCAACCTTTAAGTCCTCCATTATCGAAGGTAGCGCGATATTTAATAACGTATTATTCAAAAAAGTTATAAATGCTCCGATCATTAGGACAGAGAGTATCCCATACGGTGGACGATTTGTCTCTTTTTTTGAGTGATCCATTGTTTTCCCCCTCTAAACTTATTGTTCATTTTTTTATACCCATATTTCATACTTCAATATAATATACTCCTAGTACAAAATTTGCAATAAAAAAATCTTAACTATTTTAGGGTTTGAAATGATATTCATTATAAGTTACTATTATTTTATACAGGTAGTACAATATGAATCAAAGGTGATTTTATGAATGACAGAAAGAAACATGTTGTCAAAATGGCTCATCAATTATTTATCGACAAAGGATTTCAAGCCACTTCCATTCAGGATATATTAGACTTTAGTGGAATTTCTAAAGGTACATTTTACAATTATTTTTCTTCAAAGAATGAATTATTAATTGCTATTTTTAAATCCACCTATGGTACTTTGGAAAAAAAACGAAATGAATTATTAATTGGTCACGATCGATCCGATATTGAAATATTTATTAAGCAAATTGAGTTACAAATGAGGTCCAATCGTGAAAATAAATTAATCTCCCTTTTCGAAGAGGTTATAGCTTCCAATGATGCAGAGCTTAAACAATTTATTGAACTTGGAAAAATGAAAAATATTCGATGGTTGTATCAACGGTTCATTGATATCTTCGGGGAAGATAAGAAACCCTATTTGTTAGATTGTGCAATAATGTTCATGGGAATACTTCGGGAGAATTTGAAGTTTTTTCATATGGCACATGGACAAAATATGAATATTGGTCATGTTATTCGTTATACTGTAAGACGTTTGGAAAAAATGGTTGCTGGATTAGCTGATTCGGGTGAACAATTAATAAATCCCGAACTTTTAATAAAGTGGTTACCCGATAAAGAGAATTGTCATCATGCTTTTCATAAAAAAGTACTTCAAATTGTACATGACTTAAAGAAAGCTTTAAACCAAAATAATGAACAGAGTAAGTACGTTGAGTTACTCGATTTTATTGTAGATGAGCTAGTGGATTCAAAAAATCCTCGAGTTTATTTAATTGAAAGTACCATTTTATCATTGCGAGCAGGGCAAGAAATTTTCGGTAGTACAAAACTACAAAAGCTTGATCAACTTATTGATGAATATTTTTCTCAAATCAAATCTGATGAATAATAAAAAAATCCTCCGATATTTTGGAGGATTTTTTTATTTATTCTTGATCTGGACTATTCACCATAATTCCAGCTACTTGCGTTAATCGATCATAAAATGCCATTCCTGCAGGTTGATCATATAAACCGATCTCTTGCAAAGCTTCCTTCATACATCTGAGCCAGCATTGTGCTCTTTTCGGAGTCACTTCAAAAGGAAGATGTCGTTCTCTCATTGCAGGTGGTCCGAATTCCTGGCTATATAATGCAGGGCCACCTAAAAATTGAGGTAAAAACATACGCTGTTTCCTTTTGATTTCCTCTATATCCCCTTCAAACAGAGGTCTTAAATCTTTATCTGCATATACACGCGGATAAAAAGCATCTACTAGTTTATTGATTGTCTCTTGTCCGCCAATTTCGTTATAAAGTGATTTAAAAGTATAGTTCAAGAATTTCACCTACTATTGTTTTTACTTTATTATAAAGTGAAAACAATTCTTGTTTTGTGATTTAAATCACGCTTCCTGAAAAATTCCATTCTAATTTCCTCATTGACCAATCTATGAGTTTAATTTTGAGTTCATCTTCAATTAAGAGGCGGTTTCTATAAGTTTTATTTTATTAATTTCTATGTCCTTGAGATCAATTTATCTTATCGTAAAATTATCTAATTAGCGTTTAACAAACAATTTTATGAATACTTCTATGCACCACCTAAAATAAAATTCAATTAAAAATAACTTCCTCTAAATATTTTTCTACTCTAGGTTTACCAGTGATAATATCATTATTAGATAAAACTATTGTTAACAATTTTTCGTTTGGATAGAATCGTAAATCAGTATGTACTCCAGGATAGTCTCCCCCGTGTCCAAAATGAATAATTCCATTTATATTTCTATTAAAGAAACCATAACCGTATCTTATTGAATTGTTAGCTTTATTAGTTCCTATAATAACCTTTCCTGCTGTAGTTAATATAGTATGTTCCCTGTTCAGTAGGACTTGATTTTCTAGAGAATATATGAATTTTGAAAGATCATTTAATGTTGAGTAGCAGCCACCAGCCGGTGATCCTTTAAGTCCTTGCATGAAAATATTATTTCGTTTTAAACCTTGTTCATAGGTCATATTTTGATTCAACTCAGTATAGCCATTTGCCAAATTCGGTACATCCTGATCCATTTCATAATAATCTGTATTTTCCATATTAGCTTTCATAAAAATATTTTTCTTTATGTATTCATAAAATGATTGTCCTGTAATTTTCTCAATAATTGCTCCAAGAATTAAATAACCTGTATTGCTGTAATGAAACTTTTCACCAGGTGTAAATAAAGATTGCGAATCGTTCACTAAGTTTAAAAAGCCATCAATTGTTCTAATTCTATTACTGTATTTTTTATACTTTTCGTTAAAAAAAGTATCACATCCGGAGGTATGAGTTAATAATTGATGAATAGTTATTTTTCCTTCATTTAACAATAGGTTGGGTAAAAATTTTTCAACTCTGTCATCAAACTTAAGTTCTCCTTCCTCTGCAAGTTTAACTATAGCTACCCCAGTAAACATTTTTCCCATTGAACCAAGATTAAAGATAGTATTAGTAGTGTTTAGTACTTTATTTCCCCAATGAGAATACCCATAAGCCATAGAAAATACTATTCTAAAATTTCTTGCTATTAATACTACTCCAGAAAATTTGTCTTCTTGTTCTAGTTGAAATAAATAATTATGAATTGCTTTATTATCTAATATCATTTTTTGTCTCCTCCAAAGGGGATTTATGGTAAAAAAATAATCTTCCCCAATATCTAAAATTAATACTTTCTTAATAAAATGGATGGTCAGTTTTATTTTATTCTACATATCTTTTGTAATTTTGCAAAGTAAAACTCGTAGGAAAAGATATTCAGTTATTTATCTCTCTTTAATGGAATAGGAAATAATACTTTTTCAGCTCTGATCGATTGAAAAGACCTGTAAATACTACTAATTCACCCTAACTTTAGTTTTATTCCAACGATCAATTTCTGTTGCAAGATTAAAAAATGTTTTTTTATTTAAGTAATTTAGGAGAAGGACTTTTGTAGAAAATGTACTCCAAGATTAAATGCAAAACAAACAATTGCATCAATTTGATTTTGATTTACTGAAACCTTTAAGCAATGATTAACTCTTCTAATTTAAATTCTCTAATCAATTCAAACACACTCCTAAAATAAAACTATCAAATTATGAGTTCATTTAAATTATAGGAATTTCCTTTATTTAAGATAAAACAAAATAAAAAAGCTTACTCATGTACGCTTTACCGTGATTTCTGTATATTCCTTATCGACGATTATGCCAGCCTTCACGAAATTCTTTAAGCTCTCTTTCCTGTAGGAATAACGGACACTATCACAATAACGCTTGATTGTAGTATAACACATTACACATTACCACCAATTCTTACTGCTTTATGATTTTACACTTAGGTATTTACAAACACACAAAAATACTGATAAAATAACACTTTCTTCACGTGGTTCGCAACCATCCCACGAAAAAAAACTAGGGAGAGATTATTAATGAAAGTAAAAACGCTTGTTGGGAATGGAATTGTCGCAGCATTGTATATCGCTGTTTCCATGCTCATTCAACCATTTGGGTTTACCCAAATCCAATTTCGAGTTTCCGAAATGTTCAACCACATGATTGTCTTTAATAAAAAGTACATTTACGGAATTGTTCTCGGTGTATTTTTGACCAATTTATTCTTTTCACCAATGAAAGCTTACGACTTAATCTTTGGTGTTGGTCAAACAATCATTTCATTATTGATAACTATTGCTTGCTGCAAGCTTATTTCAAATATTTGGCTCCGAATGGTCGTGAATACGATTGTTTTTACAATTACCATGTTCCTTATCGCTTTAGAACTCCATTTGGCGTTTGGATTGCCTTTTTATTTTACATGGTTAACGACTGCCATAAGTGAATTTGTAGTAATGATCGTTGGTGTACCCGTGATGATCGCGCTAAACAAACGAATTCAATTTGAAAAAATGGTATAGTATAAAAACAGGCGTCCTTCAGAAATGGTGGATGCCTGTTGTTTTTTATATAATACATGTGATTTATTTGTATAACCAGTTTTTTTGTAAGGAGTTTCACGGTAACCACGGCACTATATGGTGACCACTTTTCAGAAAAAAGTGATTTCTCCGTAACCATGAACCTTATGTGTTTCAAGCTATAATACATCTATATGATTATTTTCTGGAATCTTATTAAATTGATATTCACTATATTTCCCATTATTTGACGAAAATTTTAGTATATTTCTATCTACTGATATACCATTAAAATAAGCACCTATACTCCCCGTTGTACAACGATGTCCCGATAATAGAATATTTACTTCTTTTTCACTGTATTCTACTTCAAGATCGTTCATAAAAGAATACACTCTAAGAATATAATTATGTATATCTTCCACTCCTTTATACACATTTGAATCAGGCACAACTCCAGCTATTTTTACTTCGTCTTTTTTTAAACCGTCAGCCTCTCCTAAATCAAAAACATCAAGTTTTTCATCAATTACTGCTTTTATCCCTGTCGCTATCTCAGCTGTTTGAATAGCTCTTTCTTGTGGTGAGGAAAATACGTAATCAAATTTTACTGTTTTAAGCTGATCTCTTAAATATTCCGCTTGAGCAATACCCTTTTCGTTTAATGGCAGCCCCATTCTACCTTGCAATCTTCCCTCTTTATTCAAATCGGTTTGACCGTGCCTAATTACATATATCAAATGCAGAAACCTCCCTAAATTCTTTATGAATTAACCAATCACAAACATTTCCAATTCTCTCATAACACCCTCTAAAGCTTTTAAGGAAAGTAAAGTATGATGAGGTTCAATATCTAAAGAATGATCTGCATCTGGAACATTAACCACTTTTATGTTTGATATTTCTAATAGTGCTTCTATTTTTTCAGGGATATAATGAGGATCCCGGTCTCCTATTACAACAAGGGCATTATGATGGCTACTCAATAATGATTCAAAAATGGTATCGAATTTTAGTAGAGGTGTGAACAAAATCATTTTGGAGTTTGAAAATGTATTTTCTTTCATAAGTCCGTTGATGAGTGGAATGGTGCCAAGTGACTTTCCTAAAAAAATTACATCATCGTGTTTGTTGTTTTCAATTACTTCATTAATAATGTGAATGACATCATCATAAACCATTTTTGTAATATCAGTTATTGAAAAAAGCTTAAATAGATCGTGCCCGTATGAGTAGTGTATATGGACAATATCAAACTTGTTCTGAAGCATTGTCATTGTTGAATAATAAAATAAAGGCTTATCATACGTATAGCCTGAACCAGAAAACATAAAGCAAATAACCGAGCTTCCATTTTCTATATGTGTATATTGAATTTCTTTATGATTGATTAATTTTGTTTTTCTAGTAACTTTCACAACTATTCCCCCTTGAAACTATATAACATTAATATCTCAAAGTGTAAAAAGCCAAAATACACAAATCACGAATAAAACTTGTATAAGTTAGTTTAATTAAGATTAACTAGGATATGTTTCTCTCAAAAAACTTACAGATTGATTAATTAATTCTTTTAAAACTTCTATATCAATATCTTCGACTTTATTAATATAAACGCAAGCCTTTCCAGACGTATGTTTACCGAAATTCTTTAGTAATTCCTCTCTCTTCGTGTCACCTGTCGCGAAATATAAACTAATTTTAGCTTTTCGAGGAGAAAAACCAACAAGTGGTGCATTACCTTCGTGGCCTGATTCGTATATATAATGGTAGGATCCAAATCCAATAATACTTGGTCCCCACATCTTAGCTTGATAGCCTGTCGTTTCTGTAAAAATGTCTAACAATCTGTATGCATCTTCCCGTTTTTTAGGGTTATCAACTAATTCAATAAACTCAATTACACTGTTATCCGTTTCTTTTGTTTTTAGCTCATACATGATATACATCACTCCTTTTAATTATGATGATTTTCTAATAAATACTGTGCATTCCAAATGTAAAAGCAGGAAATTTCATCTCCTACTTCCTCTTAGGAATATGATTGAATATTACTTTTAATATTATCAGAAAATTATTAAGATAACTCTAACTTTTGATCTTTTTCCACGAAATCGGTAGTGAACATTATTAAAAATATGTCTTATTAATTGGAACTAGGGCAATAAAAAAGAGTTTATGATCAATGATCGATAAACTCTTTATAACTTCTTAGTATTCATAAAGTCAAAAAACTATATCATGACCCCGGCAATTGCAGATGCAAGTAAGCTTACTAGTGTTGCACCGTATAATAATTTTATCCCAAACTTCGCAACCTGATTTCCCTTTTTCTCATTTAAACCTTTCACAGCCCCAGAAATTATACCGATGGATGAAAAATTGGCAAAAGAAACAAGGAAAACCGAAACAATCCCTATAGTTCTGCTTGATAAAGAATCTGAAACTTTACCTAAATCCATCATTGCGACAAATTCATTTGACAGCAACTTGGTGGCCATAATTGTTCCAGACTGTACCGCTTCAGCAGCTGGAATTCCAACGATAAAGGCGAATGGTGCAAAAACATAACCTAGTGCAACTTGAAAACTAATTCCAAAAAGAGCTGCAAATACATGATTGATCATACTAATTAAAGCAACGAATCCGATTAACATAGCCCCAACGATAATTGCGACCTTAAATCCGTCTAAAATGTATTCGCCAAGCATTTCAAAAAAGGATTGTTTCTCGTCTTCCTGAATTACAATAAGATCTTCTTCTGGAGAAACCTTATATGGATTAATGATATTTGCAATCATAAATCCCCCAAATAAATTCAATACGAGAGCCGTGATTACATATTTCGGCTCGATCATCGTCATATAGGCTCCTAATATCGAAGCTGATACTGTTGACATGGCGGATGTACACAATGTATAAAGTCGATGCTCAGGAATGTGGGCTAGCTGTTTTTTAACTGAAATAAACACTTCAGATTGTCCAAAAACTGCTGATGCCACAGCATTGTATGACTCTAATTTTCCAAGACCATTGACTTTGCTTAAGATTAGACCTAAATAACGAATAATAATTGGTAGAACCTTTATGTACTGGGCAATACCAATTAACACAGAAATAAATACAATTGGCATTAACACGTTTAAAAAGAATGGGAATGTTCCTTCATTGGCAATTCCGCCAAATACAAAGTCAATACCTTCTGCTGCATATTTCAAAAGATGGCCAAATAGACTTGATATTCCTTTTATAATGACGAGCCCGAATTCTGTATTAAGAAGTATGAAAGCCAAAACTAATTGTAAAACAAGCATGGTTAGGATCGGTTTAATTCTAATTTCTTTTTTATTATTACTTACGATATAGCCCAACAAAAATATAATGACAAGTGCGACCAAAAACAAAACAATTTTCAAAACATTCTCTCCTTTTTCTCGCTGTCAATTAAGTATGTCATGAAGAAGTATCATTTTATTTTTCAGATAAAGTAAGAAACGTATGCAAAAAAAAGTGAGAATATGTTTCAAAAATTTTGTCATGAAATAACCCGAATTTACTTTTACTATTTCAACCATCCTAAAACAAGGAGGTGAACTTATGTCGAATAAAAATCCCATTGAATTTACCGGCAATGTGTTGGACCAAAGAAATACCTTAACTGGTCCAAATGATTCCAATAAGGACGACTATCCAAAACAACCTCAACGTGTAACGATTAAGGAGGAAGGTAGTAAAACGCATTAATGGCATTTTTAAATTAGAATGAAGCTACATACTGTAGCCTCATTCTACATAAATTAACTGTTTCAAGAACGTCTCATATTTCCCTCAAACAGACAATAAAACTAAAACCCATATTATTAAGTACTGAATCACCTTCTAATATTTCTAATCAAAAAAATATCAGAAACCATTAAAGACAGCAGCCCTTTAATTGGTTTCTGATATTTTATAATTAGCTTACTTCAATGTCCCTTTCTGATTGGGACGAGTAACCTATATATCTTTATTTCTACTTATGATTTTGTCGATAATACCGTACTCAAGTGCCTCCGCTGCACTCATAAAATAATCTCGATCGGTGTCCTTGGCGATTTTTTCAATTGGTTGCCCTGTTCGTTCTGAAATAATTCCGTTCACATGTTCACGAAGTTTTAAAATTCGTCGCGCTGAAATTTCTATTTCCGTTGCTTGCCCCCTTGCCCCACCGAGTGGCTGGTGAATCATTATTTCACTATTGGGAAGGGCAAACCTTTTTCCCTTTGTTCCAGCAAGAAGCAGCATCGCTCCGAATGAAGCTGCCATTCCGATACAAATAGTGCTTACATCTGGCTTGATGAGCTCCATTGTGTCAAATATTGCAAAGCCAGCAGATGTCGATCCACCAGGGCTATTTATATAGATCGAAATATCTTTATCTGGATTGTCCGCTTCAAGAAACAATAATTGGGCAATGACACTGTTTGCTAATTGGTCATTTATCTCATCACCAATCATAATAATACGGTCTTTTAACAACCTTGAATAAATATCGTATGAACGTTCGCCTCGATTTGATTGTTCAATGACATATGGAATGGTACCCATAAAAATTCCTCCCTTTTCTTTACGCTGCCATACAGTAAGAGTTGAGAGGTGAAGCAGAATGTTTTCTTGTATTCGGCATCGGAACTTCTACTAATGAAGGTATGTCACCTATTCGATCGATCAACACTGATGGGTCTTCTTCCTGAAGAGACTGATAAAGTAGCTCAATCAGTAGATCTTTTTCCTTCTCACCCCAAAAAGTATCCACCGTATGAATCGTTTCTTTATTATTTATACGGGCTTTTGCACGATGAAGAGATGATTTTACTGCCATTTCTGTCGTATTTAGAAGTTTTGCAATTTCCTTGGCTTGATAACGAAATGCTTCTTTTAGGAGAAAGATGACCGCTTGTTTAGGTGTCAACTGATCGATTAAATGCATTACTGTATCCAAAACATGATTCGATTTCTTTTTTGAATGATCTTCAGGGACTTCAAAACCAATACCAACCACTTCTTGCTCACGTTTTCGGATCATATCAATCCACTGATGATAAGCAATTTTGTTCAAAAGTGCAGAACAAATCACAGATGGTTCGTAAACTTGAGTTGCCTTCAGGATTGCTTCTTGTGCAAGGTCCTCCCCATCCCATTTATTCTTTGATAGAAAACGGCAATATCGTTTCAGTCCAGGATACAGCTCCTCCACCAGTTTTTTTTCTGAAAAAGCATTCCCTTTAGCCATCTGCATTTTGTGATTATACATTCTGTTCACTCCTTTTACCTCTCTACCTTCATAACGGAAATAAGATTAGGAAAAGATACGGGTTTGAAAAATTTTTTATTATTTTAAGTTTACATAATTGACGCATGAATCTCCATTTTCAACCCTTTTTTACGAAAAAAATGGGCCAATATACTTGGACTGTGGTCTGAATATCACATTATTCTCTGCCTGTTCGAGTACATGTGCACTCCAACCTACCACTCTACTAGCTGAAAAAGTTGGTGTAAAAAGTTCTGGTTCCATATGAATCGCTTTCATAATGGCTGCTGCATAAAATTCTACATTCGTATAAAGCTCTCTTCCCGGTTTATACTCTGCTAAAAGTTTAATTCCTTTCTCTTCTACTTCCAACGCTAGATCCAGCCATTGATCATTGCCGACAAAGTCTAATAAATTTGCTTTTAATGCTATCGCTCGTGGATCACGTGTTTTATAAATTCTGTGTCCGAACCCCATTAATCTTTCTCCCCGTGACAATTTTGCCCGAATCACTTTCTCCACATCCCCTACTACAGCAATCTCATCTAATAATTCAAGCACTTCAGAAGGTGCTCCACCATGAAGTGGTCCTTTCATCGTCCCAATTGCAGAAGTGATGGCTGATACTATATCTGATTCAGTAGAAGCTGTTACTCGAGCTGAAAAAGTAGAAGCATTCATTCCATGCTCCATCGTCAAAATCATATACGTTTCTAGTGCCTGGACATGAGCTTTGATTGGCAATTCACCATTTAACATATTTAAATAATTTTCAATATGACTCAAATCTGTTCGAGGATAAACAAACGGTTTTCCTTCAAGTAGTCTTTTTCTGTAGGCGATGATGGTTGGAAACATCGATGTCAATCTAATTGCTTGGTTAATCGTAGGCTTCCAGTCGTAAGAGGAATTGCCCTCTGAAGAAATACAAGTTCTAATTACACTCATCAAATCCATTTCCTTTGGAAGATCCTTAATTATTTGTTCAATATGACATGGTAGAGCTCTTTGAACCTGCATTTCATTTTTCAACTGAGCTAATTCATCTTGACTTGGCCATCTTCCATACCATAAAAGAAAGGCTGTTTCTTCAAAAGTATAAAACTTTGTAATGTTTAATACATCGTAACCTCGATAAATGAGTTTCCCTTTTTCCCCATCCACATGGCTAATTAATGTCTCTGCGGCAACAATTCCCTTTAACCCTTGATTCAACATCAAAAATCCCCCTTTTCGTTGTTACATATATTGTATATGATGAATATAATTATAAATATTAATTATTTTTAATCGATTTAATTAAAATTATTAAAGAGAGGAATTTAATAATGGAATTAAGTTGGATCAATACCTTTCTTATCGCGGCAAAATGTGGAAACTTCAGACAAACAGCAGAACTCTTATACATTTCTCAGCCTTCTGTTTCGGTACATATTAAATTATTGGAAAAGGAACTAGGAGTGAAATTATTTTTTCGAGAGGGGAAAAGAGTAAAACTGACTGAGGAAGGGATTCGGTATTTGGAGCACGCAACAAAATTAATTGATTTTTATCAAAGAGGGATTGAAGACTTGCAATCATTTAGTCAAGGCTTTACAACGAAGCTGTCTTTAGCTGTATCACCACTTATCGCCGATACAATATTCCCCTTTATACTTAAAACGTACTTACAAAGAAATCCACAAGTCGAAATTTCGATTAAAATTTTGGAATCTGTGGAAATAGAAAATGCCGTTTTAAATGATGAAGTAGATATGGGGTTATCTTGTTTGAGCAGTACACATGCAGATCTTAATTCTGAAATGCTTTATAATGATAAAGTTATTCTTGTCGTTCCCCATGATGGTAGGGATTCAGAGAGTGCACCACCACTTGATGAGGAAGATTTTTTAAGAACTAACTTCATTCTTACACATAACCACCCTGATTATTGGGATGGACTTAGTCGAAAAATAAAGAATTTCTATCCAAATGCAAGAATGATGAAAGTATCACAAGTGCATATTTCAAAAAGATTTATTAGTGAAGGATTAGGTGTCTCTTTTTTACCTATTTCAACTGTGAGGAGAGAGTTATTAGAGGGCAGTCTGCTAGAAGTGCCTTGTCACTCCTTTACTTTACCAGAAGCGTATACATATGCCATTATGAAATATAAGCATTCAAAGCAGGAAGATTTCTTATCCTTCTTATCAAGTTATAGAATTTAAAAAGGGTCATTCAACTAAAGTTGAATGACCCTTTTTAATAATAAATTAAACAAGGACAGCTGATAATTTTTTCGCTACTTCCTTCACTTTTGTTAATCCTTCTGCAATAATTGTTTCAGCTTGAGCTGGCATTGCATTATGACCTTCGATAATAACTTCGTCAACAATTTCCATTCCAAATACTCCGCCGACAACATTTTTCATATAAGTAGCAGCCATTTCCATTGGAGCTGTTTCTGGAGTAGAGTAAATTCCTCCACGTGCACTTAAAATAACTGCTTTCTTATCTGTCATTAAGCTTACTAATTGGCCATTTTCATTATATTTGAATGTAAATCCAGCTTGGTAAACATAATCGATAAACGTTTGTAATTTGGCAGGGATCGTTAAATTCCATAATGGGAAAGCAAAAACAACAACGTCCGCAGCTGATAAAGCATCCATCGCTTTTTGTTTAGCCGCTAATATACGTTTTTCTAAATCTGTCATTTCTTGACCTGATTGTAGTTTCCCGAAAGCATTAAATAAATCTTGTCCAAAATAAGGCATATCCTCTGCAAATACATCGTATGTGCTTACATTTACACCTTCAATATTCTCCATGAAAGTTTGATACATTTTACTTGATACAGCATCAGAAGCTGGTCGGTTATTTGCTTTAACTACTAATATATTCATTATATTAATCTCCTTTAGTTAGAAAATCTTCGAAGTGTTTATCTCGAATTCATAATATATTAATATAGTGTAAAAGTCAACAACTCAACTACTTATTTATAAATACCAATTTTAACAAAGTTTAACTTCCAAATTTGTTCTAGTTATTTGATACATTTGATAAACTCTTCTCATTCTAACAATAATTTGACAATTACCACCTTAGCAATAGCTCACGTATGATAAATCCAATAAAAATCCCTAATAAAAGCTGTTTTATTTGTAAAAATCTAACTTGCCCATGGCTTAAATTGCACGGCTCATTGTTCTTAGGCACTCTTCTGAATAATTTCGGATTATTTCCGTTCGAATGCTCGTTACCCATTTACTAACCTCCATGTAAAGCTCAGTTATTTTATTAATAACTGTCAATAACACCTAAAATATTCAAAATCGAAAAAGGAAGCAGTTAATATGAAATTTGTACATTACCATTAATCGACTCAATAGTTTATTATATGTAAATTATCGATAATTTACAAGTTGACTAAATGAGGTATTTATAAATTTAAACACCACAAATATACATGTCATAAATATAAAAATGTTCATTACGTCCAAATCACCGAACAATTAGCACTTCAATATTATGTTCATCTAATAAATTCTTCATATTTTCTGGTATTTCTTTTTCTGTAATCACTACATCAATAGCATCAAGATCACATACATTTTGAAAAAAGGTTTTATTAAACTTAGTGGAGTCGACAAGTACGAAGACTTTGTCGGAACGTTTAATCATTTCATGAACAAGAATACCCTCTTCTTCAATCGAAGTAGAAAGCCCTTCTGATGAGATGCCACACGTCCCGATAAAACATTTATTTACCTTGTAATCTTGGATATTTTTAATTGCTCGTGAACCATAAATAGCCAGATGTTTTGGGTTTAATGTTCCACCTAGTAGATTAATTTTTATTTTTTCTCTTACCGTTAATTCACTAGCTACATTGATCGAATTCGTAACTACAGTTAGGTTCTCGCTTATTATATGTTTGGATAACGATTGGACTGTTGTTGAAGCATCCAAAATTAGATGATCCCCATCGTGAATGCACGAAGCTGCTAGTTTACCAATTTTATTTTTTGCATCGAATGCCATGTCCATTCTCTCATTATAATTATAAATCTCATTATTTAAATTCGGCCGTTTAGCGCCACCTCGTATTCGAATGACCTTCCTCAATTCTTCTAATTTAATTAAATCTCTTCTTGCTGTGTCTCTTGAGACTTGATTCATCTCACAAATAGTTTCAACATCGATCCGCTCATGTTTATGTAAAAATTGAATGATTGTTTCCAAACGTTTATCTTGTAACATTATCTCACCTCTTTGCTTATAATAAGTTTTTTTAAGTTAATTTGCAAAGTTACGACTTATTCCATAATAAAATATGCTTGAATGTGCAATTTAACTTATATATGATTATCATAAGATTGCTAGTATTCTATCAATTTTATTTTTTTAAATGACAAACGTTGAAAATTTTTAAGAAAGTAGTGAATATCGTGAATTCCTCTTACTGGTTAACAAATGTCCGTTTAGAAAAAAGCTATCAATTTGAGAATGAGCTAATCACTGGAACACAAACAGAAAATTGCCACTTGTTAATTGAAAATAGTAGGATTGCCAAAATTATTTCAGCTGAAACAGCATTAGAAGACAAACTTGAAAAAAAAGACGCAAGAAATTTGTTAGCTTTGCCTTCATTTAAAGAGATGCATGTTCATTTAGACAAAACTCTTCATGGTGACAAATGGCGTGCAGTAACACCTGCTGCCAATATTTTTGAACGATTTGAAATGGAAAAAAGAGTTCTTCCCACACTACCAACAACAACAAAAGAAAGAGCAAAAGCATTAATTGAAATTTTGCTTCAATCTGGTTCCACCCATATCCGCACCCATGTGGACATTTATCCTGAAGTAGGACTAAACAATCTTTATGCTGTTCAAGAAGCACTGTTAGATTATGAAGGGATGTTATCCCATGAAATTGTTGCCTTTCCACAGCATGGTTTGCTTCATTCGAACTGTCAAGATTTAGTAAGGGAAGCTGTTCGTCAAGGAGCAACTTTAGTTGGTGGTGTCGACCCGGCAAATGTTGATGGAAACATGGAAAAATCATTACAACAAATGATGGAAATTGCGATTGAAGGAAACGTGGATGTGGATTTGCATTTGCATGATCCAGGAGCTTTGGGACTTTCCACCATTAAAAGGCTTGCCAAACTGACAGAAGAAGCAGGCTGGCAAGGACGAGTCACCGTCAGCCACGCTTTTGCATTAGGAGATATGGCGGGAAAAGAAGCAGATGATGTTGCACAAACGCTTTCAGAGCTCGGAATTTCGATTATAACGAGTGTACCGATTGGTAGAACCATTCCCCCAGTCACCTTCCTCCATGAAATAGGTGTTAATGTTGCGGTAGCTTGTGACAATATTTTTGATTCATGGTCACCGTTTGGTAATGGCGATATTTTAGAACGAGCTGGTCGTTTAGCCGAACTTACTGCCCGATCAACAGAATATAAGCTAGCAGAAACACTTGGATTTATTACGGGTGGGAAAACACCTTTAGATAAAAATGGACAGCGAGTTTGGCCACAAGTCGGTGATGATGCCAGCATGGTCTTTGTAAAATCAAGCTGCTCAGCAGAAGCCATTGCAAGAAGATCTGTTCGTCCTGCGGTGTTATATAAAGGAAAAATCGTATCTGGTAACCTTTAATTTTTTTATGAAAGGAAGAAACATATGAATCAATCAACATACTGGCTAACAAATGTACGCTTAGAAACAGGTTATCAATACGAAAATGAGGTGGTGGTTGCTACCAATACGGATATCTTCCATATAAAAATCGAAAATGGAAAAATTACTGAAATGATATCAGCATCCACTCCTCTTGAAACGGATCTTGAAAAAAGGGATGCGAAAAACCTACTTATGCTACCAACATTCAAAGAAATGCATATTCATATCGATAAAACCTACTTTAGTGGTCCATGGAAAGCAGTGCAACCTGCATCAAGTATCTTTGATCGATTTAAAGAAGAGGAAGAATTATTACCGAAGTTATTACCAACAGCAAAAGATCGTGCTGAGAAAATGTTAGACTTGCTGAGCCAATTCGGTTCAACTCATGTTCGTACACATTGCAATATCGACCCCGTAGTTGGATTGAAAAATTTAGAGGCAACTTTACAAGCATTGGAAGGTTATTCTAATAAGTTATCCTATGAGGTGGTTGCCTTTCCACAGCACGGATTGCTTAGATCCGGCGTAGAAAAGCTTATAAGAAATGCCATGAAGCAAGGAGCTACACTAGTTGGTGGTGTTGATCCATACACAGTTGACAATAATATTGAAAAGTCACTACATACGATGATCGATATTGCTGTTGAAACTAATTCAGGAGTGGATATTCACCTTCACGAACGCGATCATCTAGGAATGTTTACAATGAAAAAACTAGCGGATTTAACCGAAGAGGCAGGATTACAAGGCAAAGTAACTGTCAGTCATGCATTTGGATTTGCTGGGGTTCCTACTGGTAAAGTTTCAGAACTTGCTGAACGTTTTGCCGAACTTGAAATCAGTGTTACTTCAACAGTGCCTATCGGTAAAATGATTATGCCACTCCCATTACTTCGTGAAAAAGGTGTTCAGATTGGTCTCGGAAATGACAGCATCACAGATCATTGGTCCCCTTTTGGCACTGGAGATAATTTAGAAAAAGTCGGTCGCCTAGCAGAGCTTTATGGGTATGTAACGGAATATGCTTTATCACAATCTCTAGGATTTATCACCGGTGGAAAAACCCCGTTAAATAAAGAAGGCATTCAAATGTGGCCCAACATTGGAGATGATGCTGATCTAAATCTAGTTCAAGCCTCATGCTCTGCAGAAGCAGTCGCAAGAAGGGGAAAACGAGTAGCAGTATTTAATAAAGGGCAAATTGTATCAGGTTCACTTTAGGATTAAGTAGGGACGAATTTTTTAATTCAAAATGAAGTTCAAGATTCGTCCCTTTGTACTTTTGAAATTTTCCCCATAATGAAACTATCATAAGAATAAAAACGTCTATATCTATACAAAAACATAGTACTTATAATAGTTGAGGTAAATTTATGCGGAAAATGAAGATTTTTATTATATCCACTATAATCGGCATAGTCACACTACTTATATTCTTCCGAGACGGAATAATCTTTGATACGATTGGATTACATATTGAGAATCCTTTTGTTATGAAAGTAGTTGTTCCACACACTTACTCCAAAATTGACCGCAATCAGAATGGTAGACCTGATTCACTCGATATTGTCCAATCAGCTCGAAAAGAGGTAAAGCGAAGAACCAAGTATGAAAGTAATTATTATCAAGGGGGCTATCCGCCAGAAGATGAAGGAGTTTGTACGGATGTGATATGGCGGGGATTTCTTGGAGCGAACATTAATTTTAAGGATTTCATAGATATAGATATTAAGGAAAATACTGCATTATATCCTAGGGTCAATGGAAAACCTGACCCAAATATTGACTTTCGCCGAGTCCCAAACCAAAATGTATATCTTCAAAGATTTACGGAAGCCCTAACAACTGAACTCATCCCAGGTGATGTGGAAAATTTAAAGAATTGGCAGCCTGGGGATATTGTTGTTTTTCTAGATGGATATCATCATGTAGGAATTGTATCCGATAAAAGGGCTAAAGATGGGACTCCGTATTTAATTAACAATAACCCACCCTTTGCTGCTGAAGTTAAGCTAACATCTTTTGATACTCCAATTGCTGCACACTATCGTTGGAGATATTGAATGAGACCAATGTCTAAAGGCAAATTGTTGCCTTTAGACATAAATATATTAACAATCTCTCGATTATCTTTTATACAAACCTACTCATCAAAATATCATCCACATATTCATTTGGTCCCAATTTTGCATTCTTTACAAGTCTTCCCTCTTCAATGAAACCATGCTTTTTATATAAATGAATAGCCCTTTCATTATTTGAAAAAACCTCAAGAGTAATCTTTTCTACTCTCTTATTTTTTTCTGCCCATTCTAACATTTGTTTGATTAAGGCACTACCGATTCCTTTATTTGTGTACAATTCTTGAATAGTCATCCCAAATATCCCTTTATGACTAAATTTTTTGCTAGTAGACAATCGAAAATATAAGAACCCAATAATTGTGATGTTAACCTCAGCAACCAATACTAATCCGTTTTGATTGTGTGTATTGATCCAAGTCATTTCTTCTTCAAGTGTGGGATGATAATCTTCCAAGCTTGTTCCAAGAAAATGTGAATTTTCTTTCAACACAATTCTCATGTGTTGAATAAGCTGCTCAGCATCACTTTCGATTGCTTTTCTAATAATAATGTTTTGGTCCATTTGTGAATCCCCCAGTATAAACCTATAAATTTATCGTAATTGTCTATCCTTTCTACTAAAAGATAAACTAATGTTCTTTAAGGTGTAAAGTCTTGCTGAAAGGAGAAATAAATCATTTATGTTATTTTTCACATATTCATCAATAATATCGAGCCCTTGTTTTAAGTTATCTACTAAATAATATGAATACCTTCCATCCCATTGAAATTGATTGATTCTCAAAAGTTCATCTGCTAATAATCGAAACTTATATTCTTCTATTAAAAGTTTGATTTGATACAATTTATCGCGATCAAAAAAGTCATTTTTCATTTCATAGTTTTTATAAACAAATCGAATAAAAGCTTGAATATTTTCAGCTAATAAAATGGCTTTTTGCATTTCAAAGTTCATCTCTTATCACCTTCGTGAATGATTTTAATAAAAGTTTATGTTTTGGAACGATATCGTAACACATAAAAAAGATCCGAATGCTTAATCGCATCGAATCTTTTAAATTACTTTCAAAACCATTAGAATGTCTCTGATTCTAAACGGAATCCTTCAATAACTACATCTTCGTCAATCTCCAGAAGTAGGCATCGTTTTCCTTGATACATGATATATTTAACATTTTTCAAATCTTTCGGGTTGATAGATAGATTGGCTACGCTTGTATTGATTTTGATTGATTTCGGAATTAAATTATTTGCTTTGAATTCATGTTTTTCATCATCTATAACATCTTTGAAAGCATGCTCTACTTTAGCAATATCTACATTCTCAACCCCGCTAACCTCTAAAATGCGTCCGATGTCCCGATAATCCAACCTAGGTGCTTCACTGTCTTCGTTTTCTACACTTTCCTGCACGATTTTATCGATTTCCTCATAAACATTGGAAATGATCTTAGTCTCCACTTGGTCACCAATCACTTTATTTAAGATGATTTCGAAGCAATCCTTGTCTTCCCCAGCCGTTATAATGTCCTCACAATTTAGAACTGCATCGATAAAAGTCTCATCTGGTTGGTTCACTTTCCCAGCATAATATAAAATATGATTTACATCTGCAGCATTGTCATTAAATGCAGGGAATAGAAAACCTGACAATGGTGCGGCTAAATTGATAATGGGATCTGTCGCATTATTCGATTTAAATTCTTTCTCAATATAGTCAAATAGCAAGGCTTTTTTCGGTTGATCGGTTTTATTAAGACTGCAGAGGATAAACTGGCTGGAATAGACCTCATCATCCCCGCCTATATCGGATTCTGCATCTCGTTTCCGAGTCGGCTTTCGATATTCTCCACGTATAAACGTCACTACAGTATCAAATTCATAAACTGCATGAGCAAACATCTTCCCAACAATTTGTAGCATATATTCTTGCCAGTCTTGTGAACCTGAATGCAAACCTTGGAAGAGCGTGGTTTGTGTGCTACCTTCTACCTCATGCTGAAACTTCAGCTCGAACAGCTTTGTATCCACATCACCAGTCAAAACCTTTTTGAAGTTTGCCAAAAATAATTCCTGCGCTTCCTTTTCTAACATTTGAAAAGGAAGACTGATGTGATGATAAATCTCACCTGATTCTTTTTGAACATATACATTGAAAATTTCTCGAATGGTTAATAGATTATTATCTAACTTAAATTGCTTTCTGATATTAGCGATGTCTTTTTTATTCATTTCTCTCAACTCCTAATCATGATTATACTTTTCAGATTAGAAAATAGTAATACTTGATATTATTTTTATTTTAATAGCAAGAAGGTATAAAAAACTGCATTCCAAGGTGTAAATGTAAACACCTTGAAATGCAGCTTGGACATTCATCCTTTATATTCACGAAGCATCCTCAAACTGACTATTATAAAGCTCTGCATAGAATCCATTTTTCATCAGTAGTTCCTCATGTGATCCACTTTCAATAATGTCTCCATCCTTCATTACAAGGATGAGGTCTGCATTTTTGATTGTAGAAAGTCTATGGGCAATGACAAAGGACGTTTTACCAATTGTTAGTTTATCCATGGCTTCTTGAATAAGTACTTCCGTTCGGGTATCCACCGAACTAGTTGCTTCATCTAATATAAGCAGCGGTGCTTTGGACACCATGGCACGTGCGATGGTGATCAGCTGCTTCTGACCAGCTGATAGATTGGCTTTATCGTCTAGGACCGTATCATATCCCATTGGCAAAGTTTTAATAAAATGGTGAAGTCCTACTGCTTTGCAAGCTGCCTCCACTTCATTGTCGGTTACTCCTTTCCGGTTATAAACAATATTTTCACGAATTGTTCCTTCAAATAGCCAAGTGTCTTGAAGAACCATACAGAATAGTTCATGGATATTTTCTCGTGTTAATTTATGAGTTGGAACACCATCGATTAAAATTTCTCCACTATTTAATTCATAAAAGCGCATCAGTAGGTTAATCAAAGTAGTCTTTCCTGCGCCTGTAGGTCCAACGATTGCCACTTTTTGTCCAGCATTTGCAGTAGCAGAAAAGTTGTTAATAATCATTTTATTTTCATCATAGCCAAAGCGAACATTCTTAAACTCCACATCCCCTTTAGCACTTTCCAGTCTTGTCGTCTTATCCTTTTCATCTGCCAATTCTTCTTCATCAAGAAATTCAAATACTCGTTCACTCGCTGCAGCGGTTGATTGAAGACTCGTAGCCGTCTGGGCAAGCTGTGATAGAGGTTGTGTGAAAAGGCGTATATAAATCATAAAGGCCACGATTACCCCAAATGAAATATGATCATTCACGGCAAGAACCGCACCAACGATACTTACGACCACATAGCCAAAATTACCAACAAACATCATTAATGGCATCATTAAGCCTGACATGAATTGAGATTTCCAGGCACTATTATAAAGTCTTGTGTTAATCTCATGGAAAGTTTCTTTCGCAGCTCTCTCTCCATTATAAACCTTCACCACATGGTGGCCCGAATAAATTTCTTCAATGTGGCCATTAAGCTTCCCAAGCTCTTTTTGTTGCTCGATAAAATATTTTTGTGATTTTGAGATGATGAAGGTCATAAAAGCAAAACCTACAATCGTTGAAAGAATGGCTGATATCGCCATGATCCAGTTCGTATAAAACATCATCACAAGCGAACCGACGAACATCGTAATGGCGGAAACAAGCGTACTCACACTCTGGTTCAACGTCTGTCCAATCATATCGACATCATTTGTCACACGACTTAGAACATCCCCTGAGCTTGTTGAATCAAAATATTTTAATGGCATTCTGTTAATTTTTTTAGAAATATCCGTTCGTAAATTCTTTGATACCTTTTGCGTGACGGTAGCCATTATGAAGCCTTGAATATAATTGAACACAAATCCTAAACCGTAAAGGAAGGCTAGAAGTAAGGCGATATCTACTACCGCATCTAGATCAATAGTCGTCATCAATCCTTCCGTTATCAAATCGGTTATCTGACTAAGTAGCTCTGGTCCGAATATATTAAACACAGCACCTGCCATTGCAAGTACGAGGGCAACGATTATCATCGGTAAATAGACTTTACAATAAACGATAAGTTGCTTGAAGGTTTTCTTTAAATTTTTTGCCTTTGCGTCGGGTGCTCCCATCATTCCACCAGGATGACCTCCAGGCCCCCTCATTCCTCCTGGAGATGCTGGTTTATTAGGTTTGCGATTCACATGATCCATTTTAGCCAATTTCAAGCTCCTCCTTTGACAACTGTGAATAGGCAATTTCTTGATAAACGCTGCAATTCTCCATTAACTCAAGATGAGTACCCATACCAACGATCTTTCCATCGTCTAGGACAACAATACGATCTGCATCCTTTATCGTTCCAATACGCTGAGCAACAATTAAAGTCGTTGCATCCTTGATTTCCTTTTTTAGCAACGAACGCAGCACTCGATCCGTTTTATAATCTAACGCTGAGAAGGAATCGTCGAAAAGATAAATCTCTGGCTTTCTATAGATGGCACGAGCAATCGAAAGTCTTTGTTTTTGTCCACCAGAAAGATTTGTACCGCCTTGTGCAATATTGGCTTCATACTGATCTTCCATCTTTTCAACAAATTCGGTCCCCTGTGCGATTTCGATTGCCTTTTTGAGGGAAGTTTCATCCAATGTTTGGTTTCTTTCCTCCCCATAGGCTACATTCGATGAAACAGTACCGCTGAATAACACCGCTTTTTGCGATATATAACCTAGCTTATTATGCAAGGACTCTTGCGTGTACCTTTTTACATTGATTCCGTTGATTAACACTTCTCCCTCGGTCGCGTCATAGAATCGAGGAATCAGGTTAATCAACGTACTTTTGCCACTACCAGTTGATCCGATAAAGGCAACTGTTTCCCCTCTATGGGCGGTAAAACTAATGTTATGAAGGATATAATCGGCTGCATCCGGATATTTAAAGCTTACATTTTGAAACTCAACCTCACCAGATATTCCAGCCTCCCCTTCGGTTTGATCACCATTTAAGATTTTCGCTTCAGTATTCAATACCTCATTGATCCGCTTTACTGAAACGGAGGCACGTGGAACCATAATGAACACAATTGATAGCATCATGAAGGCCATAATTACCTGCATAGCATATGATGAGAAAACAACCATATCAGAGAATAAAGATAATTTATCTGGTCCGGCTGCGTTTTGAATGAGGAAGGCTCCCATCCAATAAATGGCTAAACTTATACCTGACATAATAAGCCCCATTGTTGGCATCATGATGGCCATTGTGCGGTTAGTAAAAAGATTCGTTTTTGTAAGCTCACTGTTCGCTTTATCAAATTTTTCTTCTTGATAGCCTTCAGCGTTATAAGCATGAACGACACGGATACCGCTCAAATTTTCTCTAGTCACACGATTCAGGTTATCCGTCAAGGATTGAATTCTTTTGAATTTCGGTAAAGCGACAAATATAATGATACAAAGCATCACAATGAGAAATAAGACAGCCACACCAGTCGCAGTCGTGAATTGCCAGCTTTTTCCCATAATCTTTAAAATTGCCCAAGCAGCCAAAATCGGTGCTTTTACAATCGCCTGTAACCCCATTGCAATCAACAATTGAATTTGAGTGATATCATTCGTAGATCGAGTAATCAAACTAGCGGTTGAGAAACCATTAATTTCTTCCATAGAGAAGGACATCGTTTTCTCAAATACCATTCCACGTAGGCGAACAGAGAAACCAGCTGCGACTTTCGCTGCAAAATAAACAGTGATCATCGCGGCAGCCATACTGCCAATCGCACACAAAAGCATATAACCGCCTTGAATGAGGACATCACTCATCTTGCTACCTTTTGTCTGAACAAGCATCGTGATTTCATGCATATAGTCTGGTAGCTTCAAATCAAGCCAAACCTGTGTCACAATGAAAATCAAACTACACAGAATGAATAACCAATCCTTTTTCTGAAGATATTTAAAAATTTTCAGCATGTATTGAATCCTCCTAATGGATACATTGACAATTAACTAATAGTGTTAGATACTTTATAAAAATAATGGTAAACCTGCCCGGTATCAATCACTCTCATTTTTTATCTCTTTAATCCGTTTCATAATTCGTACAAATTCTTGTGCATCATGTTCACCAAGCTTCTTAAGAGTCTGCTCAATCATCACCATTGCCTTTTCATGTTCTTCTAATGCAAAGCTTCTACCTGACTCCGTTATGGTAACGATCACCATGCGTTTGTCACGTTCATCTCTATTTCGTTTAATAAAACCTTTTTTAGACAAAGTGTTAAGGGCTGCTGCGACACGTGGCGTGCTGAGATGAAGATGCTCACTAAGTTCCCCTGATATCGCTTCATTTTTTTTAAAAGTCAAGTAACCTAATATTTTTCTTTCCCCGTGGGATAGCTCGTCGACTTTTTTATGAATCGACATTTTTCGTGTTTGTATCATATTTTGAAACAGCTCATTCGCGAGCGCCTTGTAGTCCATTTGAATCTCCCTTTTGAATTTATCTAATACTATTAGATAAATTATTATGTTTTCATTCGATTGTCAAGCAAACATGATCAGTAAAAATAAAAAACCGCCAAGATCGCTCCTAACGGTTTATACACATTCTTTATTAATAGGCAGTCCAACCTGCATCCCCTGTAATAACTGTTCCATTAACAAAACTAGATTCATCGGAGGCTAGAAATAGAGCAATGTTGGCAATGTCATCTGGTTTTCCCACTCGTGGGTTTATTCCCAACCCTGGTTGAATGCGTCCCATGCCAAAGTGGTTAATATTTGTCATGGAGGCACTTATGTTTGTTTCGACCCCTCCTGGTGCGATGGCGTTGCAACGAATTCCTTTTGTTGCATACATGAATCCAGTATTCTTAGTGAATCCTACCACAGCATGCTTAGAAGCTGTATAAGCAGCACCTGCTCTAGCTCCTTGAAGTCCACCAGCCGAAGCAACGTTAATAATTACACCATACTGTTTCTCAAGGAAGATTGGTAAAGCTTTGCGTGTTGCACGCATTACACTTGTTGTATTGATAGCAAAAACTCTTTCCCATTTTTCATCTTCAATATCACCAGCAGGTTCAAAGTTATCCATAATCCCTGCATTATTGACTAAGATGTCCAATGTTCCATATGTATTTACAGTTGTATCAATTAAATTTTGTATATCAGCTTCTTTTGCAACATTTGCCATTATTGCTATAGCTTCCCCACCATTTGACTTAATTTCCTCAACGGTTAGATTTGCTGCTTCAATATTGATGTCTGAAACGACTACTTTTGCTCCTTGTTTTGCATAAAGTATAGCTATGGCTTTTCCCATTCCTGAAGCTGCGCCGGTGACAACCGCTATTTTATTTTGAAGTCTCATTAGTAATCCTCCACATGTTTTAGTATTCATTTTCAATATTAAACTATAACTACTTATAGTATACTTATAGGATAAATACCCTTTCAATCAGCAAATGTTCTGCCAAATGTCTATTAATGCACACAATGACCAACTATTGTATAGTAAGTATATTTATTGAACAGTGGGGGATTTAAATGTCTATTAAAAATGACTATATGGATAGAAGAATTGTTAAATCAAAGATGGCCATGAGGGATGCCATGATATCATTAATGCATGAGAAGGATATCAGGGAGATTTCTATTTCAAATATTGTACGATTGGCAGATTTAAATAGAGGGACCTTCTATAAACATTATCAATATACTGAAGACATATTAAATGAAATCATCGACGAGGTTATGACAGACTTGATTGAATCCTTCCGTGAACCATATAAAAACAAGGAAGTGTTAGAGGTAAATAAACTTAACACTTCTGTTATAAAAATATTTGATCACGTAATTAAATACTCTAAATTCTATTCCCTTATCGTTCAAACAAACACATTAGCTGGTTTTCAACATAAGTTTTGTCATGTCTTAATAGAACTGGCATTGCATGATTTAAACGATTCTCTACCTGATCCAAAAATTAACCGAGAATTACATGCAAGTTATCAAGCATATGCAATATTAGGTCTAATGATCGAATGGATAAATGGCGGATTTAAATATAGTTCAAGCTATATGGCAGAACAATTACTTGAGTTCCTCAAACATAATCAATCAAATTCTGTATTTAGACCCAGAATTTAAGATAGATAGTTCATAATTTACCTATTTTTTTAAAAAAATGGACAAACTAATTAGTTACTTTTTTAAATAAGTCATACAATATAGTGACAAAGCAATAGACAACCTCTGGAGCGATTACTGGTACATCATTAAGTAATCGCTTTAGTATCTACCATCGTAAAAAGATATAGTTTCTAATTTGGGCTTACCCTTTGATATTCTTTCTATTCTAAATCTTCTGTTGTTATCTCTGTATTTTTACTCAATTCTTCCAGGTATTCCAAGATACGCTTTGCCATCAGTTTATAGCCTTTAGTGTTTGGGTGAAAACGATCCTCAGCTAATAAGTCTTCCTGGGTATGGGAAAATAAATCTTGTATGGGAATGTAATTTACATTTTCAAATTCTTCGGTAACTAATTTACTAGATTCATTCCAGCTCTCCATGATAATTCCTAATTGTTCAATGTCACTAAAGTAAAATTCAAAGGGATTATAAAAGCCAATTAAATAAATATCTACTTCTGGATTTATTTCATTTATTTTATTGAAAATGGATCGTAATCGCTCCGTATATTCCACTCTTTCTGCTTCGAAAGGCTTCATATTAAGATTCGTCCAATTGTTTTTTGCCACCTTCATAATGTCGTTTGCACCAATAGTTATCAAGACGATATCAGCCTTCTTAATGGAAGAAGTAATTTCTTTTTTTTCGAGCCGATCTAGTAATTGATCTGTACGGTTGCCTCTTTTTCCATAGTTTTCTATAGTTATATTTAAGTTTTTGTCTTCAAAAGTATGGTTTAATATTCCAACATACCCACCACTCTCTGTTTCATCTCCGATACCTAGAGTGAGTGAATCGCCGATTGAAACGATCCTTTGATCTTTCTTGAATACGACGAGTACATCATCTAATACTTCCCTAACCTTTTCCTTAATTTTTTCTGCTATTGGTTTATCATTATCCTCAACTACTTCTAGTTGTTCCTCTTTTTTTGCTGTAGTATCTTCCGTCTCATTTTCAATTGGTTCATTTATCGATGCAGACTTCGTTTCTATAGTTACATACTTTGTTTGATTATGATTGAGAAAAAAAATATATATAAAAATACTTCCTATTAAAATTATAGTAATCATGAGCATTGTTTTTTTCCCCTGCATGTTATCACCACCCAGCTATTGATTGAATATCTAACTACTATGAAACATCGAAACTATTCTTAGATAGTATTAGTCTATTCAGTGTAGCATGTATAAAGATACTCCGTAAAACAACAAAATATAGAAAATTAAAACAAAGGGACGGATCTTCTACTTCTAATTGAAATAGAGGCCCGTCCCTTTGACTTAAACCATATTAGATTTGATTGTGACCACTTAAGGTTCCTCTGGCAATTTTAATAACAATATAACAATTAAAATCTTGCCATTTTGAAACAGTGTAGACCTTGATTTAATTTCAAATGCTTATTATTGTTATTTTAAAGAAATTACGACTTTCCCTCGAGCGTGCCCCTTTTCAAGATATCTAATTGCTTCTGGAACCTCATTTAAACTATAACACCTGTCGATGACTGGTGTTACTTTTCCAGAATCTATAAGCTCTTGCAATACGATCAAGTCCTCCTTCTTCCACATTGCTATAAACATTATAAATCTTTGACTTATGAACCTTGTCATCAATAGGCCTCTAATAGATCTGGCAAGTGGTCCAAGAAATTTTCCATTGCTCTGAGAACCTACCATTAATAGAGTTCCATCCTCTGATAATACACTTCTACATTTTAAGAGGGGGTGGTTTCCTATTGTGTCAAAAATAAGATCATATGATTTTTGGCTTAAAGTAAAGTCCTCTTGTGTGTAATCGATAACATGATCTGCGCCTATGGATTGTACCATTTCTACATTTCTAGTGCTACAGACACCTGTCACCTCTGCTCCCATTGATTTGGCAATTTGAACTGCGAAGGTACCTACACCACCTGCTGCACCATTTATTAAGACTTTCTGACCTGATTTTATGCGCCCATGATCCCGCAGTCCTTGAAGTGCAGTGAAAGCCGCTATAGGTAAAGCAGCTGCTTGTTCGAATGTCACGTTAGCAGGTTTCTTCACCAACAATTTTTCTGAAGTACATACATATTCAGCAAAAGTACCGTTGCCTCCTCCGAATACTTCATCGCCTGGTTGAAAACCCTTCACATTCTTGCCCACCGCTTCAACCTGCCCTGCCATATCTGATCCTAACCTGTTATTCTTCGGTCCACTTAATCCCGACTGTAAGCGTACGAGATATGGAGTTCCTCTCATCGTATGCCAGTCTAATGGATTTACAGATGAAGCATGGATCTTTACGAGTACTTCATCATCCTTTGGAATAGGTTTTTCAATATTCATGAGCTTTAGAACATGCGATGGACCATATTTATTATAAATAATCGCTTTCATAATCTAGTTCCTCCTATCAGATTTGCTTCGCAAATCCAGATGTTGAAGCATTATTGTAGTGCCACTTTATTGCTAAGATTTATGACTGCCAATATTTATATATTCGATTTTATACAATAAATACCTTTTCACCCCACGTACCAAAAGTTAACCGCATTTTATAATACAGATTGTTTTATGACTTTGTCTAAATTCAAACAAATGTTACTTAACAATAATAATATAATAAAAAAGGATAATAATTTATTGTAAAACGATAAATAGCGTGTTAAATTTAAATTGACTATAAATATGTGAGGTGCTTTTTATGAAACGAGGATCAACACTATTTTTAAGGATGGCTGTTTTTCTTATTGGAACTCCAGTTCTTGCTTTATGTATATTTGGGGTGTACTGGTTAATTAGAAATCCTGCAAATCCAGAATATGCTCACATTCTTTATCCCATCTTAATTGGTATGTATGTTTCAGTGATACCGTTTTTCTTTGCATTGTACCAGGCTTTTAAACTTCTAAGCTATATTGATAAGAACCAAGCTTTCTCGCAAATTTCTGTTAAAGCTCTTAAAAATATTAAAATCTGTGCAATGATAATCAGTGGATTGTATGTGGTTATTGAGCCATTTGTTTTTCTTGTAGCAGAGCTAGACGATGCACCAGGTCTTGTCATAATCGGGATGGTCCCAATTTTTGCTTCAATGGTAATTGCAGTCTTTGCCGCTGTACTTCAAAGACTATTACAGGAAGCGATTGATATAAAATCTGAAAATGACTTAACAGTCTGAGGTGAAGACAATGGCGATGATAATCAATATTGATGTGATGTTAGCCAAAAGGAAAATGAGTGTAACAGAACTTTCGGAAAGAGTTGGAATCACAATGGCTAACCTTTCTATTTTGAAAAATGGGAAGGCAAAGGCAATTCGATTATCAACTTTAGAAGCGATCTGTAAAGCTTTAGAATGTCAACCTGGAGATATTTTAGAATACAAAAGTGATGAGGACATCCAAGAATTATGATGGTGGGCACAGGTCTACGTGGGACACGGGGACAGGTTCATCGTCCCAAAAATGGAGGTACAATTTATGAGAGCACTAAAACAATTCGTTCGGTTTGGTTGGGAGCAGGCTCTATCATGTTTGTTTCCTGTAGTTATTTTTGCCTCTTTAGCTTTTACAAAAATTATGCCTCCCCCCTTCCTACCACGGTATGACTGGCTACTGTTCATCTGCCTTCTGATGCAGTGGTGGATGCTGCATTCTGGGCTTGAAACACGGGATGAACTAAAAGTTATCTCATTGTTCCACCTAATTGGGCTTACACTTGAACTATTCAAGGTACATATGGGATCGTGGTCTTATCCAGAGGAAGGCTATTTCAAAATTTTAGGAGTGCCTTTGTACAGCGGATTCATGTATGCAAGTGTAGCAAGTTATCTTTGCCAAGCGTGGAGGAGATTAAAGGTTGAATTAGTTCAGTGGCCACCGTTTTCGATAGTTGTACCTCTTGCAACTATGATTTATTTGAATTTTTTCACTCATCATTATTGGATTGATATCCGATGGTGGTTATCTGGACTTGTCATTTTCGTCTTTTTGCAATCTTCGGTTTCATACGAGGTTGATGGAACTCGATACCGTATGCCGCTCGTCCTTTCTTTTGTACTTATCGGATTTTTTATATGGATAGCCGAAAATATTGCAACCTTCTTTGGGGCTTGGCAATATCCAAATCAAACTGATTCATGGAGTCTCGTTCATCTAGGAAAAGTGAGTTCATGGCTCTTATTAGTGATTGTTAGCTTTCTTATCGTAGCGACGTTAAAGCAGGTTAAGGCAACAAAACAGTGGGAGTGAATTATGCAAGATAATCGGTACTTGATACTAGTTGACAATGAATCTCCCTGTGATATCGCAATAGACATTACGATTCGGTCCTATTCAACTTTTAACTTTAAAAATCTTTTAGGATTATCATAAACGATACCTTGCAAGCTTTAGTATCCTATGTTCATGTTGTTTAAATCTATTTGATCGACCTTCAATTGTTCTTTTCATTAATATTTTATATATTTCACTTACTGTTAATCTTCGTCTCAGTAAACCTTCTTTATATTGAATAAGTAATGCGATAGCACCAGAAACGTATGGTGTAGCCATTGATGTTCCAGACATTACTGCATATCCACTATTTAAGTAAGTTGAAAGTATATTTTCTCCTGGAGCAAAAATATCAATTTCAGGGCTAGTATTCGTGAAACTTGAAATTTCACCTTGCAAATTAATGGAGCCAACTTTGATCACTTCTTTATATGAGCCGGGATATAAAGACTGGTTTCTAGAAATGGAAGTCACTTTATTCCCCGCAGCACAAACAAAAACGATGTTGTTTGTAACAGCTTTCTTTACAGCTTGATGCAATTTAGGATCATTATCAGGGCCACCAAGGGACATGGAAATCACCCGAACTCGTTGTTGATTTGGTCCTCTCCATCGAATGGCATACTCAATAGCTTGAATACTCCATTTATTATCACCTCTTCCGTTTTTGGTGACAACCTTTAATACAAGTAGACTTACTTTTGGAGCGACCCCCACTACTGTGGAATTATTCGACGCTGCAATTATTCCACACACATGTGTGCCATGGCCGGTATTATCAGAGAAATTAGCTGGATTACCTTTGTAATCAGTTGTAAAATTATATCCTCCAATAATTTGTGACTGTAACAATGGATGATCCATTTGACAGCCAGAATCTAATACAGCAACAACCACATCATCACCTTTAATTCCCTGTTTCCATAATGATGGAGCTTCAATATATTTTACACCATCTTGTATAGATTTAATCTTTGGAACTACTTCTTTCACTTTGTAAGAGATTAATTCTAGTTGTTTCATAGCCTGTTCACCACATTCTATTAATCTTTTTTTATCATATGGCCAACCTCTTCTATGCGCATAAACAAAGTGACTATATCCCATAAAAAGGGCGATTATATACATCGTTCATCTGAAAATAAATTAATTTTTAACACCTAGTCAATTTTTTTTTAGTGGACAATCAAAATTATTGAAAGTAAAAAAGCACAACTAGGGGATCTAGTTGTGCCTGAGTTAAGATTATGCATCTCGATATCGTTTTCTAACAGGTGAAACAGATAAGATATTTAAAAGATTAAAAACACGATATTTATTACTTGAAAAACAAAATGCTTTTATTTGATGATCAATAATAGCCAACACCCGAAGCTTACGTTGAGTAATTGATCCATCTTTAGACAAATAAATGATTTCGATAGGTGTTTGACTTTCGATTGCTCTAAGCAAAATTCCCCGCAAATCGTCCCCCCCTCTCATTACATTATAGAACGTTTGTTCTAATAATATACATAAAAGAGAAAAAATGATTTTGAGTGTTCTCATTAGATACAAATCAGCGATTTCTAACCATTATCGAAATTATAATTGAAACTTTTTCAAAAATAACGTAATAATGAGGACACTTTAGATGATAAGTTTATCATCATCCAATAACCTCTTCTAAAACAATGCCTTCAGGTAGTGCAACAGTGGTCAGAATTTCAAGTTCCCTTAACCTATTAAATGTGTAAGATGAGCTTCGTAGTAAGTAATTGTCCATATAGGCTGGATGACACATTACTTCAACTTTTTTTCCATCTTCTATGCGTTCGAGCAGTTTATTAAAAAAATCATTTGTCACTCCATCTCCGTAAAAATCAAAAAGACAAAGGTCTGAAAATGATTCAACATTTTCCATTCTATTAGACCCATTTGTTCTTACCGGTATCTTATATTTATTTGCCAATTTTTGGACCACTGGTAGAAATTCTTCCAGTGTGTGAACATGATGATGGCTATCTATATGGGTTAGACTAAGCCCTGAAACTAAAAATTTTTCAATTTGAGCAGTCCATTCTCTTTCCAATTCATCTAATGAAATATCTAATCGACTTGTTAATGTGGATAATGAATTAAAGTTACCGTTTTGGTCCACTAATGATGGTACATCTTGTAATAATGGTTTTCCACACGTTAGAACAAGATGGATACCAACCTTCAGACTTGGGTATTTTTTTGCTAATTTTATGGCATGATCCGTTCCTGGCGCATTCATCATCATAGTTGCCGAATTTACAATACCATATAAATGGCTATCCAGAATCCCGTAATTGACCCCATGACTTAAACCAAAATCATCTGCATTAACGATTAATGTAATCATATTAATCCCCTTGTATCGTTTTAGACGAATCCATTAACTACTTTTGTAACGTAATTGTATACAGGTCCACAATCTCAGCTGCTAAATCCCTCATCGTAATCGCATTCATCAAATGATCCTGAGCATGAACCATTAATAAAGAAATTTCCGTCTTTTCACCTCTAACTTCACCTTGAATGAGGGAGGTTTGAATGTGGTGCGCTTCATTTAACGCAGCTGAGGATTCCTTTAGTTTATCTGTTGCCAGTGTAAAATCACCTTTTTTCGCTGCTTGAATGGCTTCCATGGCTGAACTTTTTCCATTTCCTCCATGTAAGATAATCTGAAAAATAATAGTTTCTAAGTTTTCCATACGTATTCCTCCCAAAATCTAATCATTTGAAGAAAAAAGCCTACAGGTACTCCTATAAAAGGAAATGACTGCAGGCTAAACTGTTCATTCATCGATTAACCGAACTGAGGCAAATATGCTTTGTGCGCCTCAATCATTTCATCTAAAATCATTTTTGCAACTCGATCACTAGGTACGAGTGGGTTAATTGTCATGGCTAGTAAAGCCGTACCGTAATCGCCTGTAACAGCAGCCTCAATCGCTAATTGCTCAAAAGACTTGATTTGATGTACAAGACCTCGGACAGCAATAGGAAGCTCACCCATTGTGATTGGCTTTGGTCCATCCTTTGTAATGATACAACTTATTTCTACTACAGACTCATAAGGTAAATTTGCAATTGCCCCCTTATTTAAGGTGTTTACAGCCTGGATATCTTTTTTATCTGTATACATACTATGGATTAACCTTACTGCAGCATCACTATAATAGGCACCGCCTCTATTTTCTAATTGAGGAGGTTTAATCGATAAATCAGGGTCCTGATATAATTCAAATAATTCATCTTCAAGATTTTTTACAATCTTTGCACGTGTGAAGCCGTTTTTATAATTTTTCAATTCCTTAATCAGCATGTCACCAGACTTATAATAGTAGTTATGGTAGGGACAAGGAAATACATTTAATGCTTGGAGAAATTCAGGCTCCCAACCCATAGAGTGTATGTTTTTCATCGTAATATTTTTTTGAGGGTCAGTAATCAGACCGATGACCTCATCCTTAACTGATCTTCCATCTACATATACGTCTAAGCCATACACCATATGATTTAACCCTGAAAAGTCAATTCTGACGCGACTATGGTCAACATTTAAAAGTTTTGCAACGCCCATTTCCATTCCAATTGGCACATTACATAATCCAACGATTTTTTTTATATTACTGTATTTCAAAACCGCTTCAGTAACCATCCCTGCTGGATTTGTAAAGTTAATCAGCCAGGCGTTAGGACATTGTTCCTCCATTTCACGGCAAATGTCAAGGATCACAGGTATGGTGCGAAGAGCTTTTAGTAACCCTCCAGGCCCATTTGTCTCTTGGCCAAGAACACCATGTTTTAATGGTATGCTTTCATCTTTTTCTCTGGCTTCAAGCAACCCTACTCGAAATTGAGTGGTGACGAAGTCTGCGTTCTTTAACGCTTCTTTTCGGTCTAATGTTAAATGAATTTGAATTGGGACTCCAGCCTTCTTTACCATTCTCTTTGCAAGATTACCTACAATTTCAAGTTTTTCCTTTCCTGCTTCGATATCAACAAGCCAAATTTCATTGACAGGTAAGTCATTATAGTACTTAATAAATCCTTCAACCAGTTCGGGTGTATAGCTGGAACCTCCACCGATTGTCACTATTTTTAAGCCTGTTTTCATGATCCACACCTCGAATTTAGAGAACTTTGATACAAGTTGAGAGATACGATCCTAGATGTTTAACGTATCTGATTGTGTACTTGTAATTTCCTTTTCTTTTCTAGCACCCATTTTTCCTTGAGCAAACACAAATGGAAGATAAATAAGGATAGAAACAGCTAGGTTTACAGCTGCTAATATAGCTCCTGAAATATGCCCTCCTGTAGCGAGCAATCCACCAACAATAGCTGGAGTTACCCAAGGAATATCAGCAACAACTGGATGAACAATCCCAAGACTAATGGATAAATAGGCTATAATCGTCATTAAAATAGGGCTTAAAATAAACGGAATAAACCAAATTGGATTTAAAACAATAGGTAAACCAAAAAGGATTGGTTCATTAATTTGGAATATTCCAGGAGGAGTCCCTAAAGCCAATAATTGTTTATTGCGTTTTCGGCCAGCTATAAACATGGCCACCAACAACCCTAAAGTTGCACCAGAACCACCAAGATAAACGAAGGCATCTAAAAATGACCCTGCAAGTACATTATATTCACTTAAATCTTTCACACCTTGGGCATACATGTTCACGTTTTCTTGACCGAGCTTTGTCATTAACGGGGTGGTAATCCCTCCAAGTATATTGGGTCCGTGAAGACCGATCATCCAAAATCCGTGTACTAGGAAAACAATTAACATAGCAAATGGAAGGGAATCTACCGCTCCAGTAAGAGGAGTGACTAAAACTGAATTCAACCAATCATTTAGGTAAGCACCGTTACTGATGAATTTTCGTAAAATAAGTCCAAATAAACCGATGGTGAAGATGGTAATCATTCCTGGAAGTAGTTTTGCAAAGGAGCGGGCAACAGCTGGAGGTACTCCGTCAGGCAGCTTAATAATCAGATATTTTACTTTTGCTAAACGAACAAAAATTTCTGTGGCGATGATGGCAACAACAATACCTGTGAAAAGGGCTGTTGCATTAAAATAATTCCAGCTAATCACACCCCAAGCACCACCAGAAACGGCTTCTCCACCCTCGGGTGTGATAGAAACATTGGCGACTTGAGGTATTAAGACGAAGAAAGCTGCTGCCGCAACAAGCATGGCTTCAAAACCATCATCTCCATATGATCTTGCTAGTTTATAGGCTATCCCTACCACCGCAAAAACGGTCAAAAAAGCTAATGTCCCCCACCAAATATCTCCACCAAGTGTTGTCCATGTTTCACCAAATATTGATATCATCAGACGATTATAGTACTTTCCAATTCCAGGTACAGAACCTAGGTTATTTAATAAAACAGCTAATGAACCAATCATAGTAATGGCAATCATTCCAACTAATGCGTCACGGATTGCAAGTAGGTGCCTGTTATTACCCAGTTTATTAGCGAACGGCATTATATACTTATCTATAAATATCATCATGTCACTACTCCCCTTTTATTAGTTTAATAGCTTGCTTTAATACTTCTTCACCATTACAAAGGCCATAATGCATTGGATTAATAGAATCAACAGGAATTCCCTTCTTTTCCCCCATCGATTTTAACTGTGTAAGCAAAAAACGTACTTGTGGTCCGAGAAGCAATACATCCACTTTCTCGTTTTCCATTTGCTGTATCACTTCTGTAGAGCCAACAGCCCATATTTTACATTCAGCCCCTTGAGCTTTTGCACTTGTTTCCATTTTAGAAACTAAAAGACTTGTAGACATTCCAGCAGAGCAGCACAATAAAATATTCAAAGAATGACCTCCTTAACATTGAAAGCGATTACAAAAAATTGAACAATAGCAATAAATGCGATCCTTATCAATCAATTAGAAATTACTTTGAACTTTGAATGATAATATTTGAAAATAAACTCACCTCCAGTCTATATACAGATGGAATCGAAAAGGAAAATATTTCTGTTAAATAACTTAAATGTGATAACAATTAACAGAATCTCAATACAATTTTATATATGTTATTACAATTGTATGAAAATTTAAATTTGTTAGTACTTTTTTTACTTTTTTTCTGTTAATCTATAGGTACTAGGGAGGCTGTTGATCTAATGGAGGAATTTAAAGATAATCATGCTCTTCACCAGCAAGTAAAGGATGCAATCATTCAATTAATTAACGTAGGTGAATATAAACCACACTCTCAGCTTCCAACTGAGGCTGAATTTTGCGAAAAATATGGAGTCAGTCGTACAACCGTAAGAACAGCATTGCAGCAGTTAAGTATGGAGGGCTATCTATACCGAAAGCGAGGAAGCGGTACCTTTGTTTCCCAAAATAAAGTTAAACAAATTTTAACTACAACGGTAAAGCATTTTACTGAACAAATCACCATGCAAGGAAAGAAACCTATAATTAAAGTATTAGATCTTGAAGTGATTCCATCTGATGAGTATCTTAGTGATCTCTTAAAAATAGAAGAGGGTGAACCTGTTAATATGCTTGAAAGGGTTCGCTTTGTTAATGATGACCCGATTCAATATGAAATCGCTTATTTGCCTTGGTATAAAACCCCAGGCTTAAATAAACTCGAATGTGAAAAATCATTATATGAACTATTAGGAACGCAATTTCAATTGAAGATTAGTAGGACTGTGGAGACATTAGAGTTATTTATCGCTGATTTAGCCACTGCTGAAAAACTCCAAATCAACATCGGTGATCCTTGTTTTATGCTTGATACACTTGCTTATTTGAGTGATGATACCGTTATCGAATACTCTAAAACGATTTATCGTGGTGACTTGGCCCATTTTGTCATAGAAAGGAATTATTAGTTAATAATTTGTAGTAACAATTTTGGTTCGAAACATCAAATTGATTTGGAGCTTTTCAAAAATGAAATGAAATTTTTATAGATATAGGTGGGAAATGAAAACTCATATTAGTAGTTTCTTTATGAATAGAAATAAGTCATTCCCCATTTATGCAAAGAGCACCTGACCGCATGTTCATTATTTCATAAGGTTCAGGTGCAAAAATTATATATTTTAGAAACCTTTATTTGTTCAACACTTAATCCTGTAACCTCAAATCCATACCCAGTTTAAGAAGATTTCTTGCCACTATTTGTATTTTTTCTTCTTTTCCTAGCCTACTCTCTTCTTAAAAATTGCTTAATAGATCACGCTACTAATGGGTTAGATTTTTGGGAATTTTTCCATATCTTTAGCCGTATAGTTTTGGATGCCTTTTTGTTCTTTCTGAGCAACCAGAAACATTGCAGTTGCTACTGTCTTCGCTTCTATTCCGATACGGTTCCTTAATTGATTACCAAATATAAGTCCTAAACCACGAACAATACTTATAGCCATTTTTTCGATCAAGCGAAACTCATGACGATTCCCTAACAGTAGATTAGGTTGAAAAATAGACATCGCTTCATAGGGAATTATTTTTAGTTTCTCCTCAAGTTCTCCCTTCATCCTTTGATACCATAATTGTGAATTTTTATTTGCCTGAAAAGAACTTACGATCAGAAATTGTTTGGCACCTTTCTCCTTCCCCAATTCTGCAATAGCAATCGGGTATTCTACATCAACCCGATACATTGCTTCCTTTGTCTTAGCTTTCTTGATTGTGGTTCCTAATGTACAAAACACATCATCAACAGTAAAATATTGCTCGATTTCATTTAACCGGTCAAAATCACAAATTATCTCAACTAGGTTTGGATGTTTAACCTCAAGAGGTCTTCTAACTAAAGCAACAATTTTTTCATATTTTTGACTATTTATTAAGATATGAAGTAATTCATTTCCTACCAAACCAGTCGCTCCAGCTATCAGAGCAGATCTTTTATCCATTTCGTTTTCACCCTTTAAGATCGTCTATATTTAACCATTTAATAGTTAAAGAATAGTCTTTTAGTTAATTAAAGTAAATACTTTTCAGGGTTTAAGGTCTTGATTTAATTTATGATCCAGACACGTTTTACTTAGTGGAACAAAGGTACAATATCAAATATATTCTCAATCAAACTATCCTAAATAACCTTGAGAAGCAGGCTGATATTTTCGCATTGGCCGTTTACTAATAAGATCTTTCATATAGCAGTCTCCCAGTGGATTCGTTTTCTTAAGCAATTCCATTAAGTATGTAATATCGTCCATCGCTCTATGGGTTTGAAAATTGGTTATTTTGTGTGATTGTAGAAGAGTCAGGAGTTTACTATTAGGAAACCCGTATGCTTTCCAAGGTATATTTCTCATCGAACAGTACCAATCTAGTTCATTTACTTCAGGATACATGCGATAAAGGAAGCTACGATCAAAGGAAGCATTATGAGCAATTGCTGCATCTGCAAAAGTAAAATATTTAATAATTTTGCTATCTTGAAAGCTTTTACCACGTACGGTATCATATGAAATTCCATGAACTCTGTATGCTTGATCGTAATTGTATTTCGCTGATTGGGAAATCGGTTCTCTTAAAAAAGAATCTTTATCTTTAATATCTAAAATTTCTCCTGTATCCGTCTGATATGAAAATAACATCAAAGCTAGCTCGATGATTTCATCGGAATCGGGACCTAATCCAGTTGTTTCCACATCTAACAATAAACCTAACTTTTCATTTTTACTCAAGTTCATCACGCCTTTAATTTCGATTGGTTAAACTTATTATACCAGATGGAATAACACCATAATAATGTAATACCTAGAGAAAGAGCCCGACTCTTGGTGTTGTTACACACTACGAAGTCAGGCGCTAAAATATTATTTAAGCGATTAGCCGTTAGATCCAATACTTTTTAAAAACTATTTCCCTCTATAATTTGTCTAATCCGCACCCATTTCTAAATCTTCAATTCTTTTCTCTAAATAATGTTGGTCCTTTTGAGCGTGGAAAAGTTCGGCTTTTTCAACGATAACTGATGTATTATATTCTGGTATATGAGCATATTTCTCATATACACCTTTTGGTAAAAGGACATTTCCTTCAGGCCAATATACAGCAATATTTCCTGGACTGATATTCTCAAATTTCGCTGTTCCTTGATACATGCCGTATTGGTTATAAGTGACAATGGAATCACCTTCACGAATCCCTAGTTCTACTGCATCCTGACCATTCATGATGATGTCATAGCGATTCCCACCATTAAATGGATCGATTTCACTATATACCATTGAGTTAAATTGTTTCCCACGGCGACTGGTTACATAAAATTGGCCTTCCGTTTTTCGGTTTTCTGGAATATCAATGGCAAATAAATTTCCTTTTCCATCCGGGGTAGGACAAATGCCACCTTCACATAACCAAGCCCCACCCCATTGAAATACATCACCTTTTTCCTTTAAATACTGAATTCCATCGTAATTCGGGTTTGCGACAGCAATTTCTTTTCGAATATCAGCAGCTGTTTCAAAATGTATGAGATGCTTTTTCTCAGGGTAAACCCTACTAGCTAAATCCACATAAATTTCCCATTCAGAACGAGCCTCATCCATTCTCGGTCCTTTAATTTCAGCACTAAAATAAACCATTCTTTCGGTGCTTGTCGACGTCCCTCCACCAGGTTGTTCATATCTTGTCATTGCTGGAAGAATAATGACCTCTTCTTTTGCATCGACCAAAGTTGAGCTGTTGAAAATAATATCCTGATGCACCCTTATCTCTACATTCTCCAGTGCTTCCTTTATAAAATCAGGATTTGGCATTGTTTCTAAGAAGTTGCCACCACTTGTATAGAAAAGCTTTAATTTACGCTCATGTTCATCGGGTAAAACAGCATTTTCAATTGTTTGCCCTACTGAATCCCCTTGCCATCTAGGTATTTCAAATCCCCATATTTCTTCAATTCGTCTTGCATTCTTTTCATCAAAATCTCCACCAGGTAACACAAATGGATCCGCCCCCATTTCACCAGATCCTTGAACACCACTATGTCCACGAATAGGCATCACACCACATTTTTCCCGTCCAATAAAACCACGTAGCATGGCAAGGTTTGCCACTTGTGAAATATTATCGGTTGCGAATCGGTGCTGTGTTAGGCCCATACTCCAAATAAAGATGCCCGATTTCGATCGTGCGAGTAACTCCGCAAACTCTAGCATTCTCTCTTTCGTTAAGCCCGAAGATTTTTCCAATTCTGCCCAGTTTTGTGTCTTTAAATGACTTTTTAATTCCTCTAAGCCATTCACATGATCGCGAACAAATTGATGATCAATTGCTGAACCTGGATTCATTTCCTCCATTTCAAACCAGTGCTTCATGACACCATTCATAAAGGCAATATCTCCACCTATGTTTACTTGGTACACATCATCTACGATTTTCGTGCCGAATAAAGCGCTTTCGGCAATCGATGGAATCCAGTAGTTTTCCATTGAAGGTTCACGGTATGGATTAATCATTATAATTTTCGTTCCAGCTTTTTTTGCAGCATACATATATTTTGTTGATACTGGTTGGTTGTTCGCCGCAACGGATCCCCAAAATATTAGGACTTCTGTTCCGATCCAATCCTTATAATTACAGCTAGATGCACCAATCCCAAGAGAGCGCTTTAAAGCTGTTTTACTTGGTGAATGACAAATACGGGAAGCGTTATCAATATTGTTCGTTCCTAAAAAACGTGCTGTTTTTGCGGCTGTATAATATACTTCATTCGTGATTCCTCTTGCAGTTAAATAAAACGCCATCTGCTTAGGATCAACTTGTTTCACTTTTCCAGCAATGCGGTTAAGTGCTTCATCCCACGAAATTCTAGTAAACTTGGATTCTCCCTTCTTACGAGAAAGTGGATAAGGTATTCTACCGAGCTTGCGTAATTCAGTGCTATTTAGTTTTCGCAATTCCTCTATATTCTCAAACCATTTCGGGTCAATGGCAGGTGCTGTATTTAAACGCAATACATTTAAACGGGTCGTACATAAATGTGGTCCAGAAAGGGTTTGATCATATAAACCAGAAACCCCAAGTGCACAGCCGTCACAAACTCCTTGTGTCAATATACGATATGCATAAGGAAGATTATCACGATTTTCCCACGCGACCTTCATCGTATCACGAATATGATGTGGTTTTACTTTCCCTAAACCCATTGGAGCAAGACTAGCCCATAACTTCGGTGTTGGTTTTTTGCTCAACTTAATTGGTCCAGTATGTTTTGTTTTACCCATGATTTCCACTCCTATTACCTGTTCTTCTAAATCTTTATATAATAGAGAAATTATTATTTAATTTTTCTGTTTTATCTAATTGAACATTTCTAAACGAACCATATAAAAAGAGAAAACCACCGAATCCCTGGAAGTTTTCTCCCCCAGAGTGATACGGTGGTTAGTCTTTAGCAGGGTCGCTGCCAAGTGCCAGACCTATCATTTTGAAAATTTCTCCTGAAGATCCTGATCAAAAACGAAGATAGACATTCCAAAATCGCGGTCAATATCAATATCTACGAATAAATCAATTAATTTACTACCTAGGAACTCTTCCATTTCAACAGGAGGATTTTTTCGATACATTTCTTTGACCATCTCAGTTCTCGCTGCCCGCAATGCCTGTTTGCCTTCATCCGCACTGGCTATAAATTTCTCAACTGGAGATAGATTTCCTTCCATCTCACAGATTGCCCAGTTTTTACAAAAAGTTGTTGTAATTTTACTTGGTCCCTTTCCCATATGTTTCTTTCTGAAAGAGCGCACCAAATTACTAAATTCCGCTTCATATTTTTTCATAATATCATCCTACATACTAGAGGTTATAATGATTGGTATTTTATCACACTATGATTCATTATAAAAGATTATTAACTTACAAGTGAATCTTTCGTTCCTCTAGATGCGTTTTGCTTTCGTAATTGATTGATATCTCGACGAATTAGTAGAGATATAGCTAAAGCAACAACAAACAATCCCGCAAAGAAAGTTAAACTCGTTGCATAACTACCTGTTGCATCCTTCATCCAAGCTGCAAACATTGGACCTGCTAAACCAGCTGCTGCCCAAGCCGTCAGAATGTTTCCATGAATGGCTCCAAGCTGCTTTGTCCCGAATAAGTCCCCGATATAAGCTGGAATCGCTGCGAATCCTCCACCATACATCGTATAAACAATAGCTAACATCGCTTGGAAAAGGAATGCGTTCGTTGTATGTGGTAATGCTGCAAAAAGTACAATTTGTGTGGCAAAGAATATCGTATAGGTGTTAGGTCTTCCGATATAATCAGAAATCGTTGCCCAGCCGATTCGACCAAAACCATTGAACAATCCTAGTACACCAACAAGTGCTGCAGCTCCAGCTGTAGTAAGTCCAATACTCTCTTGTGAAAGTGGTTTTGCAGCAGAAAGAATCGCAATCCCACACGTTACGTTAATAAATAACATCAACCATAAATAATAAAATCTTGGCGTCTTGATTGCTTCATTTGCAGTTAATTGGGATAAATCTTCTTTGATTCTTGATTTACCTGCTTTCACTTTCTCTTTAAATCCAGCTGGAAACCAATTTTCCGCAGGTTTTTCTAAATATAAGGATGATAGACACATAATAGCAAAATAGGAAATTCCAAGAATAAAAAACGTATTTGATGTTCCGACAGATTTAATTAAGGCATCCATAATTGGACTACTAATGGCTGCAGCAAAACCAAACCCCATAATGGCAAGACCTGTTGCAAGTCCCCTGCGATCTGGGAACCACTTGACTAACGTGGATACAGGTGCAATATAACCTACCCCTAATCCAATTCCTCCCAACACCCCATAAGTAATATACAGTAACGGTAGTGAACCAAGATTAACTGCAAAGCCAGATCCTATAATTCCAGCCCCGAAAAAACCAGCTGCAAGGAGGCCTGATTTCTTTGGACCATATTTTTCAACAAAATGTCCAAGAAAGGCTGCAGATAATCCTAGAAATAAAATAGCCAAACTAAACGTAAATTGTACTTGCTTTGCTGTCCATCCAAATTCATTGATTAACGGATTCGTAAAATTACTCCAGGCATACACTGACCCAATTGAAATATGGATACCAACTGCTGATGTAGCAATAAGCCATCGGTTTTTTGTCTTTTCCACCTATTCACCCTCCTCTAATTTTTAAAATAAACAAAAAAACCATCAACTTCCTTAAAATGGCATAGTAAAAGATGCACATTTTAAAGTCATTTGACGGTTAGTTTCTAGCAGGAATCGCTACTATCAGACCAACAGTAAATCGCTTACATTACTTGAAACATTTTAAAAGCGAAGACAGGAACGCTATCTCGAATCAAAATGTGACAAATTTATGAACTTTAGAAAAATCATAACACGTACAATTTTTTTCTGCAATTCTATTTTCAAAAATTTTCTGATTATTTACCAGATCACATTGAGAAATATATGACGCTAACTAGAGGAAAAACAATAGTTTATTACAATTTTGCACTATATATGCAGTAAAAATAATATTGTTATTAATCTATTATTCTTGTTTATTTATTCATGATGTGATTATATTTTTATTAAAATTATAAATTGGGTGAGTGGATATGGATATGACGATACTAAATGTAAGTGTAGAAAAGAAAATCAATCGATATTCGGAAGAACAGTTTTTTGATGTTGAGGATTATATCGTAACGGAGTTTCCTTTGACCATATATGTCAACGGTAATGAGTTTGCAACCTTAGTCTGTACACCCATGCATTTTGAAGAGATGGTCGTTGGTTTCTTAGCATCTGAGGGAGTCATACGTTTTTATAAAGATATTAAATCTCTTAACATTGATCAAAGTCGCGGATATGCCTATGTGGATTTACACGCCAATTTAGTTACTAGTCAAGAATATTATTCCAAACGATTTATTGGATCATGTTGTGGAAAAAGTCGACAATTTTATTTTCATAATGATGCGAGAACAGCAAAAACATCCACTGACACAACAACGATTACTGCTCTTCAATGCATTCATCTCATGAATGAAATGCAAAACAATAGCGCCGTTTTCCAAAAAACAGGTGGGGTTCATAATGCAACACTATGTACTAAAAATGAAATTATAGTTGGCCGGACCGACATCGGTAGACATAATGCTCTAGATAAATTATTTGGATATAGCATTATCAACCAAGTACCAGTACGAAATAAAATTATTGTTTTCAGTGGAAGAATTTCCTCAGAAGTTCTTGTCAAAGCATCAAAAATAGGAGTAGGAATCGTACTATCAAAATCTGCCCCTACTGATTTAGCAATTAAATTAGCAGACGATTTGAATATTACCGCTGTTGGTTTTATTCGTGGAAATTCTTTTAACGTCTATTCTCACCCATACCGAATTGTAAAAAATTGATTTCAATAACTCAAAATAAAAGATCGCCAACTTGGCGATCTTTTACTCTAATATATCGTTATCCCCTTCTACGAATTCTTTCAGATCGAATAACTTTTGATTCCAGTAATTCTCAAAAAATGAAAGCCATTGCTTTAATTCGACTAATGGATCTGCTTGAAGTTTATATCTCGTTTCCCGTCCAACCTTTTGACTACTTACTAGACCTGCATCGAATAAAACGCCTAGATGCTTGTTAATGGCAGTTCGGCTAATTGGAAAGCATTCAGTAATCGCAGCAATCGGCATTTCCTCGTCGGCAAGTAATGTTAAAATTTTACGTCTAGTTGGATCTGCTATTGCCTGAAATACATCGTGCTTTGGCTCCATTAAGAACATTTTATGCCTCTACATATTTTGGGAGACTTTCGTTGACGATTTTCTCCCAACCATTTTCCATAAAACCGCGAACCACCGAGTGTGGTTGTCCAAATTCAGTAGCTTTTGCTGGATCCCATCCAGAATGGATCAATGTGAATTCTGTTTTTCCATCAACTTGTTTTAATTCAAAGGCCAGATGCCAGTCCTTCCCCCAGTTAAAACCAACTCGGTTCGGTGGATCGATTTCTGTCACTTTACACGGTGAATCACCGTAAGCCCCAGCATGAAGAATGAATTCTTTTCCTAAAACAGGTTCAAAAGTGTTAGGCATCCACCATGCAGCAATGCCTTCTGATGTTGCAATTGCTTTCCAAACCTTTTCAATCGGTGCATTAAGTATAATTGTTTTACGAATTTCTGGTAGTGTTTCTTGAGTTTGCATAATAATACCTCCATTTAGTTATAACACCAAAAGGTGTCATAAATATGATTATAACACCTTTTGGTGTTGTGTCAATTTATTAATTGATAACTTTTAACTATTCCATCACTATTGTTTTATATTTCATTATTCCTATTCGTTGAGGGGAAAATGTGGTATAGCCGTAAATAATTATATTTACGACTTAAAATTTCTGTAGTTCATTTACAGTTACGAACTGATATCCTTTGATCGTAAGTTCATTTAATATTTCTTCGATTACTTTAAGTTCTTCCCCATTGTCCACATACATAGGATGCATTAAAATAATTGACCCTGGTTGAATATTTCCCATCACATAATTTACTTTATCAGAAGAAGAGCTGTGAAATGTGTCAGGCTCTAAATTCCAAGTGATTGTTTCTTTGTTATGTCGATATAGGTAATAGGGTAATCCGAAAAGTTTTTTTCCATACGGAGGTCGGAAATCGATTTCACCTTCATAACCAGCATTTCGAATTAATTCGTCGGTTTTTTCGATTTCTTTCTTAATAAAAGAAGGTGATTTTAATACCATACGATCATGTGAATATGTATGGTTGCCAATTTGATGCCCTGCTTTAACTATTTTATACGCTTCCTTTGGATACTTCTCCATGTCATTTCCAATTAGAAAAAAGGTTGCCTTCGCATTATATTGAGCTAATAATGGTAAAATTTCATCCACTTTTTTAGTTGGACCATCATCAAAGGTTAAGGCAACAACCTTTTGATTTGTCTCCACTTTATAAGTTAATCCACCAAATAATTGAAAAGTTCTCGCATTCATTAGTTTATATGCACCGAATAAAATTAGCAAAACGGTGAGAATAATCATTCCAAACCAAACTATTTTTTTCATTTTTTCCCCCAATCGTAATTCTGTATTTGATTTATATTAATTCGTTATGTTAGAAAAGAAACCCTTCCATTCGATGTAAATGAACAGATTGAATCATTGTCAAACGAAAAGCATCAAGATTAAAAGGAAAACACACCTTTCTTCTTGATGCTTCTTTTATTATGAAATATGAAAAAATGATACCAAACCACTATAAGACCAGATCTTTTTTCTCAAATAAATATTGTATTCTATATAATAAATATGCTTTATAGTGTAAGTAAATAAAAAACTGAAAATGATTTAATCGATTTAGACGTATGATTTTGAATTTTTTTAGAACATCTATGAATATAAAAACAAATAGTCCATCAGAAATAGCATTTAATATCACAAACTTCTTAAAGTTACCGAACGAAATTTTAAGCAACCACATTGAAAGTGGCATATAAGGTCCAACACTAAAAGGTAGTTCATCCCTTATAAATGATTTTCACTTATCATAAAACTTCCACTTCCGCTTGTGTTCATACAGATGATTGATAATTTCAAAAATAACAATAATAACGCCCGTTAAGGAATAACGTTATAAACTACGCTTTCCTATAAATAACAATGACAACCACGGTATAATTATTACAAAAAGATTAAATACTAAATGCCTCTTTGTTATCATTAAATATTTTCACCTCAAACTTGATTATGACTCTCTTTTAAAGTATCCAATATCATAAAAAACACACTCTTTTATATTAATTTTAGGCTCGTTTCAGAACAGCTTTAAGCTTTTCACTAGAAAAAACAATCAATAAAAAAGAAGCAACCGCCTCCTCCTAATAAAGATTTGGCAATTGCTTCTTCTCGATTTACTGAGGATCCATCTTTTATATGTATGCTTCCGTACAAAAGATAGTATCTTTATCTCTTAATTCATTTTAACAGGTGTCACTACTGCATAAATATTTTCAGTTGGATCGGATACGTTCCATTCAATGATCTTCTTTCCGCTTCCCCCATCTTTGTTCTCGCTCTTCCTCACGATCGTTACTTGGTTGTTGTTGTTCATTATTCTAACTTCCTTCCATTCCGAAATCTCACACAGAAGTTAATATATGCTCGAAGTTAAAATATGTTCATTATTTTTTAATAAAAAGTTAAATCGATGACAAATTACTTTTTTATTGATATACACAATTTTATAGCTAACGATTAATGGATCGATAATAACAGTTAGCAAGAGACAGTTCCTTCTCTTCAAACGGCTAAATAAGCAAAAGACACGTCCCCTACTTATAATAACCCTTGCTATTTTGCCCGATGAACTGTTAGATTAACTTTATTCGTTTCACACATATAAGTCGATAGGTGTACAGGTTCGTCGTTTTTATCATATGAAATTTTAAGTATTTTGAAGAGATTTGCACCAATATCACATTCAAGTAATTTTGCATACTCTGGTGTTGCTCCGATAACTGTAATGATTTTATCGTTACTTAAGATCTCTGTATGGTAATCTTCCATAAGGATTTTAAAAGTGGACTCATTGCTAGTAATTTTCCTTTCTAATCCAGGAAAATGTATTAACGAATAATGGGCGGTATCATAGAAAAGAGGTCGTTCATTTACATACATTAGTCTCACTAGTTCAAGTACAGGACTACCTTCTTCGATCTTTAAATGAACTGAAACATCTTCGGGAGCAGGTATCACCTCACTTCTTATTATCCTCGAATTAGGGATCATGCCAAGTTGATAACTGAACTCTGAGAATCCGCTAACAGATAATAATTCATTATGAATTTTTTTTGAAGTGACAAAGGTTCCCCTTCTAGGAACGCGAGTAAGCGTTCCTTCTTTAACCAGTTCTTCAATTGCTTTTCTGATCGTGATTCGACTTACCAGATAGATTTCACAAAGCTCCGCTTCAGTTGGAATCTGTTCATCTGGTTTGTATTTTCCTTGTTGGATCTCATTCTTCAACATTTGCCTTATTTGCATATATAATGACTGGGGAGTTGAAGGGTTTAAATTCAATTATCTTGCACTCCTATCAAACTTTGATTAAATTATCTAGAATTTGTAAATTTCAATATTCCATTTGTCGGTAATATCTTCTTAAGGTAAGCGGATGATTTCTTTCATTCTCAAGATGAACACTAATTCTGCTAAGTACTGCCCAGTTAATACTGACAGCAAAGTGCTTTCTAAACTCTTCACTGATTCCTGGCATTTCAAAATCTTTAGTATCAATAATTGTTAAGTTTTTTGTTATCTTTTCGGCAAACATCTCCACACGATCGATCAGTGGTCTTGTCTCATCTTCACCCTTTAATAAAATAACACTAGTATCTTCTACTACTAATTCTAGAGTGCCGTGAAAAAACTCTGCAGCATGTATTGATTTCGCATGAATCCATTGCATTTCTTCTAAAATACACATGGCATATGAATAAGTGTTACCCCATAAGTTTCCTGACCCAACTAACATATGGTATTCGGTATCCTTATGTTTTATCGCAAATTCCTCTGCAATTTCATCAAATGATTTAGCAGCATGAAGAATAGCTCTTGGAAGTAAATTAACCTCCTTCGTGAATTGCTCATATTTAGGAAATTCATGATTGTTATACATAAAACGGAAAACGACTATGTACAAAAGCATAAAGAAAGTGTCAAAAGAATGTTTTTCGGACCCTGTTGTTATACAGTGATCAACGAGTTTTGTTAATGGTGTATTTGGTTCTGCTACTAAAGCAATAGTTGTTGCCCCTCTATCTCTACAATACTCTGCTGCAGCAATTGTTTCCTTCGTTGTTCCTGACACTGAAGTAAAAATACAAACAGAATCTTTACTAAAATGCCTGTGATTCATCACCATGAACTCAGCCGCAATTTCAGCATAAACAGGAATGGTTGAATTCGATTTTAATATGTATTCAAATGGATACATCATGGCAATGGTGCCACCAGCACCGATCATAAATATATTTTTATAGCCCCGTTTTGAAATTTCATCTACTATGTTTTCAATCTGTTCCCGAAATGCAAGTCCTTCGTTTTCAAGAAGTCTAAGAAACAATTCCTCATCAAATTTTAACATTAAGCTTTACCTCCATTTATTTGTTATGTCTTGTATTATAATTAAATATAATAAAATAAGCAAAATAAAAAGCCATGTTTATTTGATAACATGTCTTTTTATTTCAACTATTGATCTACTTTGACTCTTTCCAATCTTTTGGATATCCAATGGCTCCATAAAATTCACATGTCTTACTTGCATTTCTAGCTGCAATATTCAAAGCATCCTTCACATTATGATGATTATAATATGCTGTTAAAAATCCACTTATAAAACTATCGCCAGCACCCATCGTATCAATAATCTCTGCCTCAAAACATTCTTGATAGTATTTTTTTCCTTGAAGAATGAAAAGGGCTGGCTTAGACCCTCGGGTGATTCCAACGATATCTAAATTGTACTTTTTTAATTCTTCGGTTAATCGATCGATTTCTTCATCATTTAAGTGAGATCCTGAGAAAAAGCCATTAGAGATATAAGGACAAACTTTTTCCAAATAGGCAGCATTGTACTCGTCCGAAAAGTCAAAGGAAATTTTAATACTTTCGGACAAACTAGAAAGCTCCTCCTCAAGAAACGAGTAGCAACTTGTGTGACAAATATCAAATCTCTTAATATAATCATAGTCTTCTGCTACAAGTCTTAGCTTCACATTATGCTGAACCGTGTCTCTAGGACCACCCGCAAAAACTCGGTCACCGTCCTCTGTAAGATTGACTCTAGGCTGTCCACTTATTCCTTCAACAGTCCTTGAACGATGGAAAGAAACCCCTTCAAGTTCTAGTACATTTTTTAAATGATGTGCCTTATCATCAGTAGCAAAAACCCCAATATAACCCACTTCTTCTGCTCCTGAACGTTTACAATTGACAGCGACATTTACACAATTCCCACCAGGATAATATTTACCTTGGTCTACATAACAATCTACTACATTATCACCAATTGTAATAATTTTCATCTAATCTTCCTTTCTTGAAGCACAGGTGAAGCACAGGGACGGTTCTTTTGCTTTTAGGTTATAAAAAAAATTGTCCCTGTACTATTTCTTAATGATCAAATTTACTAGAATCCACCCAATTCAATAATAAGTCCGATGGATCACTTCCATATAGATATAATTTATGCATCGGTCTAGTCATCGCGACGTAGAGCAATTTAATATCTAACTCTTCTTCATAATAAGATTCCTCTAGGGTTACGATCAATACAGCATCAAATTCCAATCCTTTAGAGAGATATGAAGGCAATATTACAATACTTCCTTTTTTCATATCTTCTTTTTCTTCTAATAGTTGGATTGGAAGGTTACTATTTTCAAACATTTTATGTATTCTTTCACACTCTTTGTCAGTTCGCCCAATAATGGCAATCGAATGAAGCTCTTCTTTCTTCACTAATTGAATATCGTATTCAAGTATCTCTCTTACTTGCTGTAAATTTGTTGGGTCAATTTTTGTAAAACGCGGTTTTTCCCCATGCCTAATAACTGGTTCTACCTTTGGTAAGTCTTTATCCATTATCGAAAGAATATCATTGGCCAAATGCATAATCTCGACGGTTGTTCGATAACTCTTCTGTAGTGATTGATAATTGGCATTAGGAAAAATATCCTTTAATAAAGGCTCCCAACTATGTAACCCACGGTAGGAGTGAATTCCTTGAGCTAAATCACCTACAATCGTGAACAATTCTGTTTCAAAACCTTCTCTTAATGCAGCAAATTGAAAATAGCTATAGTCCTGGGCTTCATCAATGAAAATACTTTTCATTTTATATGGTTCATCGATGCCTTCTAGCTTAGCTTTTAAATAAAATAACGGAGCTAAATCCTCCAATTCAAATGCTTTCTTTTCAACAATCTTATGACAATATTTACTTAGAGCCTTGCATTCTTTCTCTGAAAGTGAATCGGAATATTTTCGTAAAAGCTCCTCAGAAGTCATTAAATTCTTATATAATGTAAAAATATCTTTTTTCACAAAAGAACTCATATAATTTTTCACAGCTACTTTTGATTCTTGTTCAATATTCTTTAATCTTTGTTCTTTCAAGTCCATGATTTTTATTACTTTTTGCTTTCTTTTTTCTTCTTCCATCTTAGTTGTATATAATGCCTTTTCTAAAGCTTCATCATATTTCGTATTAATTTTTGAAAGCATAATCGACTTTTTTATTCTTAAATCATTCGTTAATAAGTTTTTAACTTTATCAATTCTTTTATAAATAGGTAAATATAGATATTCTTTTAAAAATAATCTTTTGATTTTCTGCCCCCTCAATAATAGGGACTTTTCGACGATAAAATCCTGTGATGGTGCTAATTTCAATTCTATTTCTTTTATGTAGCCATCGATTAATGCTTTAAATTCAAGAGAACCTTTAAAAGTTGATATCCATTGTATTGACTTTGTTTTTCCGTTTTCTTCTAACATTCTCATTAGTTTAGAATTAGGAGAAAATAATTTGATCTCCTTACCTAAACAATTTTTCATAAAATCAATAAAGGTCGTTTGTTTAATTTTGTTCACCCCTAATTCAGGAAGAACAGCTGAAATATAGTCAATAAACAAGCGATTTGGTGCAAGGATCATTAATTTTTCTGGTGGAAAGCGATAGCCAAAAGAATAGAGAAAATAGGAGATTCTGTGTAGAGCAATGGTCGTTTTTCCACTTCCAGCTGCTCCTTGAACGATTATAGGATGTTGTAAAGATGCTCTGATAACTTCATTTTGCTCATTTTGAATCGTTGCTACAATTTCAGTAAGTCGATTGTCAGCTTTTCCAGATAAAGATTTCTGCAATAGTTCATCATGTGTCGTTAAATCAATATCCCTGATTTCTTTTAACAATCCATTTTCAATTTCGTATTGTCTCTTTAAAGATAAATAGCCGCTTTGCGTTTCTCCGTATGCATCATAAGTAACCTCGCCTAAACGACCATCATAATAGACATTGGCAATTGGAGATCTCCAGTCTACAATTATCGGCATTTGATTCACTCTGTCAAACAATGAGGTTTTTCCAATATACAAAATCTCTTCTTTGTTTTCACTATGGTTTGTAAAATTTATTCTTGAAAAATACGGTTTACTGATGACGCTTTCTAATCGTTGTAACTCACTTTCGGCCAGTTCTAAATACTGAGCATTGGTCAGAATGTTCAAGTACCCTAAACTACTTTCTGATGAATCAAGTTCTGCAAAAGCCTCTTTCATATTTTCAACAAACTGTTCCTTATTCCCTTTCGATATTTCCAAAATACTTTTGATGTATTCCTTTGTAAATTCTAATCGTTCGACCTCTGATTGATAATCTTTATGTTCGTGTACTGACTTTTGTTTCTGGGAGCTCATTCTTTAAACAGTCACCTCTCATAATGTTATCTTTCTGGCTTACATTGGTAGGAAAAATGGCAAAAAGAAGTAACCGCCTTCCTCTTACTAAGATGAAGCGAATTACTTCTTATTAGACAATTAATCGAAAATCCTCAGCATGTACTTGAAAATATTAGTCATAGTGAAGCTAATCTTATAAACTGATTTTTTTATTATAGGATAAAACTTACATTACATGCAACTCTAATATATGTATTGTTCTGACTTTTTCAAATAATGTTTTAGATCCTTTTTGCGGTTTAACTTAATGAATATTATGCTTTCTGAAATTACCGCCCTTCACTTCCGCTACGTCATATACGGTAACAAAAGCAGTTTCGTCAATTTCATTAATAATCTCCTTTAGTTTGGTTTCTTCTAATCGATTAATAACACATGAGATTTGTTTAAATTTCTCATTGGAAAAACCACCGTAAACCTCTTTATATGTTGCACTTCGACCTAAACGATCACGTATGGTCTCTACCATTAATTCAGGTTGGCTTGTGATAATTTGAAAAGTTTTAGAGCCGCTTAAGCCCTCTTCAACGATGTGTATGACTTTAGAAGCAATAAAGTAAGCTATTGCCGAAAGAATAGCTCCTTGTAAACCAAATACGGTTGATACAAAAATAAATACAAAAATGTTTAAAAAAAGAATCAGATCACTTGTCCCAAATGGTAATTTCCGTGATAGAAGTACAGCGAGCATATCAATTCCATCTAATGCACCACCATTGCGCAAAGCTAACCCCATTCCAAAACCGAGGATAATCCCACCAACAACAGTAATTAATAAAGTATCCCCTTTAATTATAGCTGGAGTATGATGCATTAAACTTGTTCCAACAGCCAGTGCTGCAATACCGATAATCGATAATATCGCGAAGCTTTTCCCTATTTGCTTATATCCTAGCCAAATAAAAGGAATGTTTATTATAGCTATGAGAACCCCTAGTGGTAGATCGAATAGTTTTGAACCAACGATACTAAGACCCGTCACCCCTCCATCAGATACGTTATTTGGGATTAATACTGTTTCTAGTCCATATGCAGCAATAAATCCCCCAATAATTACCATTAACATTCTAAAAGTCATTTTTAGTTTAATCGGCTTATGCTTTTCGATTTTACTCATGTAATTCCTCGTTTCACTTATTTTTCTTTCATTATTCTGCTTTTTTTTCCATTCGTTGTAAGACTTATCTTTCTATCCCTTTAAGTTTACTTCAACTGAAAAAAAAAATGCTAGATATAAAATTTTGAAGTCATTATAAGTAGATTTTATCCAAAATCAACTATATCATGAAATATAATTAATAATAAAGAAGGTGATGATCGTGCTATGTCGTTCAAGTGATGAATTAAATGCTTTTGTGAAAGAAGCAAAGAAAAGTACAAAGAACGGGAAAGTTGCAAATTATATTCCTGCTCTTGGAAAGGCCAATCCAAATGATCTAGCTGTTGCTATTTATTATCCGAATGGAGAATGTATCTCTGCTGGTGACATAAGGAAAAAGTTCACGCTCCAAAGTATATCAAAAGTTATTACTCTTGCTCTCGTGTTAATGGACCATGGTGCATCCTATGTGTTTAAACGTGTGGGAATGGAGCCAACAGGAGATCCCTTTAATTCGATAGCGAAATTAGAGACAACTGCACCGTCCAAACCGCTCAATCCAATGATTAATGCAGGTGCACTTGTCGTTACTCATATGCTAAAAGGAAATTCAGTAGATGAGAGATTCCAGCATCTATTAGACTTCACATGTAAATTGGCCAATAATACATCTCTAAGCTTTTGTGAGGAAGTTGCTCATTCTGAATATGAAACTGCTCATTTAAACCGCTCTTTATGCTACTTTTTAAAACAGCACCAGATTATAAATGAGGATGTTGAGCAATTAATGGAGCTGTATACTAGACAGTGTGCGATTGAAATGAACTGTTTCGATTTGGCTAGAGTTGGATTAGTTTTTGCGAAGGACGGTGTTGATCCTATTAGTGGTGATCAATTAATACCGGTTGATGTAGCCCGTATTTGTAAAACCTTTATGGTGACCTGTGGTATGTATAATGCATCAGGAGAATTTGCTATAAAAATTGGCATCCCTGCAAAAAGTGGTGTTTCTGGAGGAATCATGGGAGCTGCTCCTGGAAAATTTGGGATTGGAATTTTTGGACCTTCCTTAGATGAAAAAGGTAATAGTATCGCAGGAATCCGATTATTAGAGGAATTGTCAAAAACGTATAGTTTGAGTATTTTCTAATCATCCTATCTAAAAAACAACTCTCTTTATTGGAACAAAGAGAGTTGTTTTTGTATGAAGCAAAATAATGGAGATCAATTTTTTTTGAAACAAGGATAATTCCATGCTTTTCTGTAATTCTATTTATTCATAAACGCTTCAATCTCTTCGACAGAACGCATAATATCCTTTGAAAGAACTTCATGACCTTCTACAGTGACTAATACGTTATCTTCAATTCGAATTCCAGTTCCTTCTTCTTCAATATATAATCCAGGCTCAACCGTTAACACCATTCCTGGTTGTAGAATTAAATCTTTATAATTGCCGACATCGTGAGTATCTAAGCCTAGGAAGTGGCTGACACTATGATAATAGTATTTTCCGATTTCACTTTCTTCCTTAATCAATCCGACTTTGATACATTCTTCAGCAAGCACTTTCTTTGTATGCTCATTCAGTTTCGCAAATGGAATACCTGGTTTGATCAGTGCTGTCGTTTCCCTTAAAGCTTTTAAAACAATATTGTAATACATTTTTTGTTTCTCGGTAAACTTACCATTTACAGGGAACGTAAAGCTTATATCTGCATTGTAATAATGATATTGAGCCCCTAAATCAAGGAGAACAAGACTTCCTTCTTCGATAGTAGCATCATTTTTTTCATAATGAAGAACTGTACCATTTTTGCCACTTGCAAAAATAGATTTAAAAGCAAAATCTTTTACACCCTCTGACTTAAGGATATAGTCAAAATGAGCTTCAAGTTGGTATTCCCTCGTTGCTTCTTTCGCATGGCTCATGACATTTTTTATACCTTTATTAGTGATTTCAATTGCCGTTTTTATCTCAGCGATTTCTTCAGGTGTTTTGAACACACGAAGCTCACAAATCTCGGGATACACATTTTTTATTTGTAGGTAAGGATAATTCGCCGATAGCTTCCCAGCAAATTGTTGTCCATTCGAGGCTACTTGATTAAACTCCCTAATCTCTAAATCCAAATATACATTATTTACTACACTAGTAAATAGAGTTCGAGACAAGAAGGATTCAAATTGGTCGATAAATTGGATATTCTTTATATATGAGACTTCAGTAGCTTCTTCCTTTGAAATTGATTTTCCAATCCATTTTTCTAATACAGGATCTGATTTTTCGATAAAAAGATACTCTTCTACTTTATTATTCGTTTTACTAGCTACATAAATAATATTAGGTTCATTGATACCCGTTAAGTAATAGAAGTTTCGATTTGGCACAAACATATATGCCTCGTCGGCCGTTTTTTGTGGCGCTTTACCAGCAAACATAACTAGTAAAGAACGATCTTCAAGCTTCTCATATAACCGATTTCGATTATTTTTATAAAAATCTTTATCCATTCTCATTCCTCTTTTCTATATATTTTCATTTCCTAGAATAACTATACTATATTTTGAAAAATTCATACTAATAAAAATTAAAAAGAAACTAGCACCAACTAGTGGCACTCATCGCTTTATTGACTAAATATTCTCCTGCTTTAAAGCATCAATTATGTTTTCTTTTTTCACTTTGTTAATCGAATAGATCATCGCTACACTTACAATGCTAAAGATTGCAAAGATGACATAAAGAACACTCATCCATGGAAAAATGAATCCATATTCAAATGAGTTCATTAATGAAAGATGGATCAAATACATCACGGAGAAACTTAATGGTAACCCGTATAACAAGGCTTTAACTCCATAAAAAATACTCTCATAATTAATCATCTTACGAAAGCCTTTTGGTGTCATACCAACAGATTTAAGCATGGCAAATTCGCGCTTACGAAGCGATATGCTCGTAGAGATCGTGTTAAATATATTAGCCACCGAAATTAATGTAATCAAGACAATAAACCCATAAGTAAAAACAGACATTAATAAGATCACCTGTTCATCCTGTTGTTTTGCTTGGTAAATATTATATACATGCATATTTGTAATCTTCAGGTCCTCAATCTCTTTTTGAGTTCCCATTGGATCAGAGCTATTCAAATACATATTAAAATACACTTCTTTTTCCACCTGCTCCGTCATCCATTCATTCATCGTTGATTCGGAGACTACGATATCAAGTCCACCTAGTCTTGCCGTATAATCTCCCAAAGGAATCTGATCAGTTAAAGTACTAATTTCAACTTTATTAAAAAATTCCTCTTCACCGTTGTCCTTATTGAGTGAATATAGATCGAGGACTTGACCGGGTTTGCTGTTGATTGCTTTTGTTTCAATATATTTTCCTGTTTCGGGATCTTGATAGGAAATTCGATTAATGACAATTGCTAATTTACTGCTTGGATTTTTAATTTTTTTTAAATCAACTCCAACTAGTTTCGTATATTCTTCGAAGCTATGATCATCCAATCCGTGTAATACCGTGTAATAAGGATACTTGCCATTTTTCAGGAGATCTCGATCCTTTTTCACAGTTTCCTTCAAATCTTCAGAAATCATTGACTCATCAATCCAAGAATTTAGTTGCAATCTTTTAACAAACGAACTATTTGTCACATATTTTACTCTCGCTAACTCTTTAAATTCATCTGCTTTCGCAGCACTAGTAGTAAATATATTAATACCATAATTGATATTTTCTTGTGATAGCTCTAATGATTTTTTCAAATTGTTTGTAAAGAAAGAAACTGATAAAAATAAGACAATGCTTATGACTAGAGAAAAGACAGTTGCTCGATATCGCTTTTTGTTTCTTTTTAGATTCTTCAAACCGATTTCTGCTTCAATTCCAAAAATTCGTCGAATCAACTTTGAGGTTTTAACTGCTCTTCTTGATAGTTTGACATCTTGTGTTTGCCGAATCGCATCGATAGCGGAAACCTTCGATGCTTTTCTTGCAGGTGCATAGGTTGATATGAAAATCGTGGCGATAGAAACGATGCATGAAATAAAAATCGAACTAGGCGTGACAACAACCATTAAGTTTTCGGCGATACCGAGTGCTCCTTCAATGTAAGAGTTTATAAACCAAAAGGTTACTCCGATTCCAATTAGTCCTGCGATAATACCAATTGGAATACTAATCGATCCGATAATCATTCCCTCAAAAAAGACAGAGTTCCTTTTCTGTTTCTTAGTAGCTCCTACACTAGAAAGCATTCCTAAGTGCCTTGATCGTTCTGAAACACTAATAGCAAATGCATTATAGATTAAAGCAACAGAACCAATGATGATCACGCCCATAATAATGCCTGCTAATGAATAAAGTGTCGTTCGAAGTTTATCATTATCAGTTACGCCATAATATCGAAGCAAATTATTATTAAAATTCACTTTCTCTATTTTTTCACGCTTAGCCAAATCTTTTGCGTGTTGAAACAGCGAACCATTCACCTTTTTCAAAATAACTAAAGCATCAACCTTGTCTTCATTATCAAGCAAACTTTTATCCGCATAGCTTATAACCGTATATCCTGGAGACCAAGTCGGCTCCCATGTCGGACGACCGATAACACCTACAATAGTAAAGGTTTCGGTTGCCTCCTTCATTAATGATTCAGTTATTTTCCCTTCAATTCGTTGCAACGACTCATTTTGGGTTAAAGCATGATTTTCACCAGCTAATAGCCGTTGCCCAATATTCAAAATGATGTGATCACCGATCGCGTAGTTCACTTTGGCATTCATAGCTATTTCCTCAGATAAGGCAATTTCATTTTTCGCTTTAGGAAGTCTTCCTTTGATTAAAGTTATAGGAAAATTTTTGAGACCTTCTTCATTGTATGCCTTAATAAATAAATATGGCTTGTTTTCATTTTCAGATTCCTTTAATTTAGCGTAGCCACGATCATGTGCAATGATTAATTCTTTCGTTGCATTGTCCCTTTTAATTTCATCGATCTGATCGCGATTGACATTTTTGAATTGAATATGCCATTCACCTTCATCCGCAATCGTTTGCCGTTTCATTAAATCTAAGAATGAAACTCCAAGGGTTGCAACAGCTGTTACCATCGCAACTGAAATTATAACGCCAATGATGGTCACAAGTGTCCTTCTTTTATTCTCTTTCAAATGTCGAACCGTTAGTTTATTTACGATGTTCATGGACGAATCACCTCGTCCTTAACAAGCTTTCCATCTTCAATAGCGATAATGCGGTCAGCTTGTAAAGCAATTCGTTCATCGTGAGTAATCACAATCAAAGTTTGCTTGTACATTTTATTAAACATTTTCAGTAGTTCCATAATTTCGCTACTATTTTTACTATCTAAATTACCAGTCGGCTCATCCGCAAGCATAATCGCAGGATTGCTAATTAGTGCCCTACCGATGGATACCCGTTGCTGCTGTCCACCAGACAATTGGTTCGGTAAATGGTTTAAACGACGTTCCAATCCTAAAGTCGCTACAATATGATCTAAATGTTTTTTATCCACCTTTTGCTCATCAAGTAACATCGGTAAAGTGATATTTTCTTCCACCGTTAATATTGGAATTAAGTTATAAAACTGATAGATTAGACCGATTTGTCGACGTCTAAAGATTGCTAGTTGCGTTTCATTTAACTCGTACATATCTGTGTTATTGACATGAACCTTCCCACTTGTCGGACGATCTACCCCACCAAGTAAGTGTAGTAGTGTTGATTTACCAGAACCAGAAGGACCGATGATGACAACAAACTCTCCTTTTTTAACGGTAAATGATACATCATCGAGAGCCTTTACAGCTGTCTCCCCTTTTCCATACATTTTAGACAGATTATTGATTTCTAAAATATTCATAAGATAACCTCCAAAAATTAATGTTGAATTCAGTATATCTGTCTAAAATGACTAACAAGTGACTGAAAAGTGACAGTTTAGTCACATAAGGGGAGAAATTTATTAAATCTCCAATTTGTAAAATTTAATATGAAAGCTTGTCCCTTTTCCCTCTTCGCTTCTAACTTCGATATCTCCGTGTTGAGATTTAATAATGCTATAGACAATCGCTAATCCAATTCCAACACTATCTTCTCCAGCATTTTCCCCTTTATAAAATCGTTTAAAAATATAAGGTAAGTCTTTTTTTTGTATTCCTTTTCCATTGTCTGCTATCGTTATTTCAGTAAATAAAGGATTTTCCGAAAAAGAGATGATGATCTCTCCACCTACCTTAGTGTATTCGACACAATTTTTTAATAGATTAATGAAGGCTTCGGCTGACCAGTTGTAATCACCTAAAAAGGAGACGTTTTCTCCCCCCACTATTTTCAATGATAGTTGTTTTATATCCAATGGGATTAAAACCGCCTCGACAGCTTTTTGAATAAGTCGATGAACGATGACTTGATCTTTTTTAAAATTTATCGTTCCAGCGTCTATTTTTGAAAGCTTTAACAAAGAGGATACTAGCCACTCGATTCTTTCTAGTTGCACACGAATATTGCGAGTAAATTCCATTCTTTTCACTTCATTTAGCTTAGGATTACTTAATAAATCAGCCATCATCATCATGGAAGTAAGTGGGGTTTTGAGCTGATGTGAGATATCCGAAATCGCATGGGTCAGCTTCATTTTATCCTGTTGTAGAAGGGTGCTATGCTCTGAAAGCATTAACGTAACTTTGAAAATATCATTTTTCAAAATACTAAGCTCACCTTCATCATTATCACGTACATCTAATGAATACTCGCCATTACTAATACGCCGTAAATAACTCGATAGTTTTTTGATTTCGCGATATCGCCACGCAGTGAAAATAAGGCTACTGCTACTGAGTGAAATCGTTATGAAAAAGATATAAATAGCAACTTGAAATGAAAAGACAAATACAGCTAATCCCGAGACGACTAGACAGATCAAACCAAGGACTAGTGTAAAGACTTGGATTTCCGGATTACGGAACAATGGAATCACCAACCTTATAACCGATACCGCGAACAGTTTTGATAATCGTTGGGTTTTGTGGGTTGTCCTCAAGTTTTTCTCTTAGTCTCTTTATATAAACGGTCAATGTGTTATCATTGACAAAGTCTCCCGCTATATCCCAAATACGTTCTAATAACTGGCTTCTAGTTAACACTTGTCCAATATGATTTGCAAAGATGAGAAATAATCGATATTCCAAAGCTGTTACGAACACTTCCCCACCATTCTTATATATCTTTCCTTCTAACGTATTGATTTTAACATTTTCAATTTCAATGATCGTTCTCGTCTGGCTTTGCTTATGATAACGACGTAATACAGAATTAATTCTAGACATAAGCTCGCGAATCCGAAACGGCTTCGTAATATAATCATCCGCCCCCATATCTAGCCCCATTACAACATTGACCTCATCATCAAATGCTGTAAGAAAAACCACTGGCTTATCAGAACGTTCCTTCACATACGAACATAAATCATACCCACTTCCATCGGGTAATGATAAATCAAACAAACAAAGATCAATCTCATTTATTTTTTCAGCTAATACGCTCTTCGCTGCATCCAAATTATGACAGAGAATCGTCTCATAATTCTCCTGCTGTAAGGAATACTCTAGTCCCGAAGCGATCGTTTTATCATCCTCTACCAGTAAAATTCTCATATGAAACATCCTAACAATGGGTTTATTTTCATTCATCTTATTTTATAATGTGACTTTACGTCAAAAATAGTAATCCAAAACGAAACAAAAACGCTCAAAGAGAGAGCGTTTGATTTTTTTCGTTACACTTAATTGGTAAAAGTCAGGTGGATTTAAGATCCCTTATTCCCTTAAAAAACAAGCAACTCATATCAATAAAGGGACCTATGTCAAATTGTTAAAAAATACTACTCTACTTTTAAAAACTCCGTATTTAACGTGGTCCAACGATCGATAAGCTGCCCTCCCTTTACGGTAATTTTGTTAGACTCTTCCAATCGTAGAATGACAGGTAAATCATCTATGTAAAGCTCACATTCATTTCTTGGAATTAATCGTTTCTTCTTTCCTGTTGGGTCAACAAGATAACCTTCTAGAATCTCCAGTTTAAGATCAAGTTTATTATTTTCATAAATTCCTATTGGGAAATTCATTTGATACTTAACGTCAGACTCTCTAATTTCTAAAAATAATAACATCTCAGACACATACTGTTTCCAGTCACCTTCAGAGATATCTAAATTTAACTTTTTAAAAGCAGTGATATCGAATAATCTCTGAACAATAACATGATAGTCTCGTAAAAATTCACGATAGCCTTCAGCACCAGGAGGTCGGTTGTGATAATATGGACTCCGGCTATCTCTTTTCCAGATAGTCTCCATAAAATCAATACCCCTTGACCTTTCTATATTCAAAAGTGCATCCTCCACATTCTCTCTAGTTAAAAGGATTAATGTGGGATCAAGTTCAGAAATGATGCTGAATAATTTTTTTACAAAACTTTCAATCATTTGGTATGGACTATTTTCAAGTAGGAACGTATAAATTTGGAATTGAAAAATACTACTGTCCAGAATAACAACTAAGTCTTTTTCTCTTTTTACCTTTTCAACAAAGTACTGCCACTTTTCAAGAGCAACAGCAATATATTGTTGTAAAGGAAAAGTCCATACATTATAATTTTCCAAAGCACGCAAAACCTCTATATTAAGATGATTCGAATCGTGCCACTCAAGCTCTAATAAATCAATACTAATGGTATCAAACATCTCTATTTTTATTTTTTCAAGTATCTCTCTATCTTCTGGGAAATCTATTACAATTCTTTGATATTCTCTTTTCGTTAAATTAGCTTCATTAAAAAACAATGTTGGATGAGGACGGGCTACTTCATGAAACCACTTAACCCTTTTACCCAATTGATCAATACTTGACATGATGATTCTAGAGTTCGTTGATTTTCCTGAACCTGGTAAACCTTCTAGTAAAATTAGCTTTGGATGATTATGAGTCATTGTTACAACCTCTTTTATTCATATTATTTCCATCACCACTAGCTTTCTGTCAAAGACCGAAGCCTTCTTAAAGAAGGAAATAAATACATCCACAGTCCCGCGACTACGATTGTTCCAAGTCCTCCAATGAATGCAGCTGGTGCAGCACCCATAAATCCAGCTACCATTCCAGACTCAAATTCTCCAAGTTGATTGGAAGTTCCAATAAAAAGCGAGTTCACAGCATTCACTCTACCGCGCATTTCATCTGGTGTTTGTAACTGTACAAGAGAGGATCTTATTACAACACTAATCACATCTGAACCCCCAATGAGCAGTAAAGCAACTAATGAAATGATGAGATTCGTCGAAACAGCAAATAACATCGTGGCAAGTCCAAAAATCGCGAGTGCCCCAAAAAGTGTTGGTCCAAGAGCTCTCTTAAGCGGATAATAGGCTAAAATAATCGACACCAATAATGCCCCAACGGCTGGTGCGGTCCGTAATAATCCTAATCCCCATGGACCTGTTAAAAGTATGTCCTGCGCAAATATAGGTAATAGTGCTGTTGCCCCACCAAGTAAAACAGCGAATAGGTCGAGCGAAATGGTTCCTAAGATGACGGGTTTTCGAAAAATAAATTCCAAGCCTAGAAAAATGGATCTTATTGAAACCGGTTCTGATTTTCGGACCACTTGTTCTGCTTGGATCAAAAGAGTAAGTATGGATGCTACTAATAATGCTATCATTGACGTACTGTATACAAATGTAGGCCCAATTGAAAAAAGAACTCCACCTAAAGAAGGACCTAAAATTTGTGACGTTTGCCCAGCTGTTGTGCTTAAGGAGATAGCTTGCGGTAAAATGGACTTCGGCACCAACTGTGGTAAAAGCGCAGCGGATGTCGGTCCTTCGAAAGCTCGGCAAGCTCCAAGAATCGCAGCTGCCAGCAGAATTTGTTCCCGATCGAGCCAGCCAGTAATATTTCCAAAAAGCAAAAGACCTGCTATGACACTTTCGATGAGCTGAGCTATAAGTACGATCTTGCGTCGGTCAAAACGGTCAGCAACATGTCCTACAACAAATGTTAGAAAAACCATCGGGAGAAATTGAGCAAGCCCAACTAATCCTAAACTAAAAGCATCATGAGTCAAATCGTACATTTGCCAACCAATTGCGACAGAAAGCATTTGGAAGGATGAAGAGGCTAAAATCCGTGAGAACCAAAAATTCCTGTAAGATGGCTGTCTAAGTAGAGATTTTCTTGATTGAAGCAAAATACAACTCACACCCTTTTTCAAATTAGCTGATAAATTGAAAATTTAATTAGAAACACGAAGTATTATACTATATTTTTTTTAATAGATTACAATTTTCAAAAAAATAAGTTCACTTTTTATGAAAAATAAAAAAGCAAAGAAGTTTTTATCTCCTCTGCTATCTGATAAAAGTGATACTATCCATACAATTTAAACCACTGTTTTCACTTATTATTATTTCCAATTTAATCATATACTCTCAAAGATTCATATTGCAGTCCAAGATATTGATAGTTTTGTTTACGATACATTTCTCTTGCTGTATCTTCACCGTCAGCAACCAGGATGATCGTTTTGTCTTGAAACAGCTCCATAACAAATTTTTGCATCTGGCTTCCGATTCCTCTTTTCTGATAATCCTCATGAACGATGAAGCCATCCATTTCTGCTGTTTTGTCCGCAATAATTACATCTATTGAACCCACAAGTTTGTTTTGATAAAAAGCAATGATTTGAATGATTTTATCATCGTTATAATTCCTTACATGCTGGCCTTGCTTTTGCTCGGCAAAAGCATTACCATATACTGAATCTTGTTCAAATTGCCATTTTAAAAATAATTCTAACGTTTCATTGGAAACTTTTTGAATGTTAATATCAGGATGATTATTTACAGTTGGAAAGAGCTCTGGCTGGATTGCGTACAGCTCTAGAACACCAATCGTATAGTCATTATCCAATAAGTATGTCGTCAATTCGGAAGGAATTGTCTCTCCTTCAGGGAAGTAAAATCTAACATGCCTTTGGCCACTTTTTTCATGAAAATCTCTTAAATAATTTTGTGCAGCCTTAAACTGGTCTATCGATGGCATTTCTTTAAAGGTGATAAAATTGCTGTTATATTGTAAAAGCATTTCTGAATTATGGACATGTCTATATTGATCATTTTCCAAAATTAGTTGACCATTTATATATATATTTCTAAATGTGATGTTTTTCATTGGTTTCTCCTTTATGTAGTAAAATAACCCTACTCATTTTATTAAGAGCTATTAATTGGTCCTTTTCTTTTTTGATTGCCTGTTAAAGCTAATTGTACACTTTCCAAGAGTCTTGAATATAAATCATCTACGATATTGAATGGATATTTCATTGGTGCATCTCCTCCATATCATATGATCGCAACCCTTTCCCCAATAATTTGCAAGCACATAATCAGGCTCTCCAAATATTTTCTTCCATATTATCTGTGCATTCTTATATCCACTATCTAAACAAAATTCTTTAATTCCCTTACTATGCAATGTAAGAAATATGGCATTTAACAATATAGTACCGATTCCTTTCCTTGAAAGTCAGGATGAACCAATACTTTTCCTACCTCATTTATCCCCTTCAATGCTTGATTAGTACAATCATTCATCAGCTCACTAGCAGTACCATACTCAATCGTACCTACAACTTTATTACTAATTTTGTCAATAGCGATTAAAAAATATCGATTGACTCCATTGCTATTAATATCAATTTTTATATATTGTTTCTTACTTTCAATTTCATTCCTTATATCATCCTGCAATTCCGCCAAACCTTCTCTAGTAAAAGTATCCTCAACGACGGTTTGAAAAAATTGACTCAACTCTTCCATATCCTCTTTTCGAGGTCTTCTTATCTCAACGTTATACAACAAAACACACCTCTTGATTCTTTAAATTATCATATGGTCACAGGTCTAAATTGAACGAAAATTAAATATTTTATATTAAGTAAAAAAATATCTTTAATCTAAACGAAAAAGGTGAAAATTCATGTTTACTGTTCAATTTTTTGAAAACAAAAATCTTTTATTAAGTCAGTTACGTAAAAATGTTCCGTCAGTTGATGATGATTTAACAATTAAAGGTCGAAAAGGAAAAGTTATAAGTGTTAAAAGTGTAGATGAAAAACTCGTTCATATACAAGTAACTTTAGAAAAGGTTAATAAAAATAAACTAGTTATAGATAATTCTAAAAAGAAAAAACGGTAAGAGATACGTGGTTTGACAGGGGATTTCCAAAAAATTTGGATTCCCCTTTATTATTGCAAATACCTCAAATATTAACACTAGTGTATCATTCATGTGGAGTCTGTCATCAATAATTCTGTTTCATTTATTTTTTGTTCAAAGATAGTGTGCTTTGTTTAAATGAAACACCTCATTATAATGGCTTAATCGGAAAATATGTTCATTCAAATAGAACTTAAGTGTAATAAATAAAAATAGTATTATAATAGAAGAAATGTTATTGAGAGGTGTTTATTAAATGCAATCTTTTCTTAGCCAACCTACAGGAATTTTCCCATCTGTTTGTTCGTTAGATTGCCCTGATCAATGCGGATTACTTGTACATAAACAAGATGGAAAAATCATTAATATTCAAGGTGATCCAAATCATCCGGTGACAAGGGGTAATATATGTAATAAAGTTCGGCATATGTCTGAACGAATTTATGATCCAAACCGACTGTCTTATCCTATGAAAAGAACTGGCTCTAAGGGCGATGGTTCTTTTGAGCGAATCAGTTGGGATGAAGCATTACATATAATTTCAACAAAATGGAAAGAATTGATAGATTCCTATGGTTCAGAAAGTATTCTTCCTTTTAGCTTCTATGGAAACATGGGTTATCTAAGTGCAGAAGGAATGGATAGACGTTTCTTTCATAGATTAGGGGCTTCCCAATTGGATCGATCGATTTGTTCTGCAGCTGGTTCACAGGGTTATCGATATACGATGGGTGGCAGCTTTGGAATCGACCCAGAAGACACTGTCGATTCTAAATTAATCATCTTCTGGGGAATTAATGCAGTTAGCACCAATATGCATCAAATTGCCCTTGCCCAAAAAGCTCGTAAAAATGGTGCAAAAATTGTAGTTATTGATGTACATAAAAATCAAACTGGTAAATTTGCTGATTGGTTTATTCCTATCCTACCGGGGACAGATGCAGCTCTTGCGTTAGGCATCATGCATATATTAATTAACGAAAATATGGTAGATCATAAATTTTTAAACCAATATACAGTTGGTTATGAAGAGTTAAGAAAACATGTAATTCAATACGATCCGGAAACTGTTTCCAAAATAACAAATGTCCCAACGGACGATATTTATAAACTTGCTAGAATGTACGGATCGATTTCCCCTGCTTTTATACGAATTGGAAATGGGCCACAACATCACGACAATGGTGGCATGTGTATTCGAACCATTGCTTGTCTTCCTGCTTTGACAGGTCAATGGCTTGTTAAAGGCGGTGGAGCCATTAAGGGAAATGGTGGCTACTTAGCTATTAATTCTAAAAAACTTCAACGACCTGATCTTTTGAAGAAAAATAACACACGTACAATCAATATGAATTTACTTGGCCAAGCATTATTTGAGTTAAATCCACCTATAAAATCTTTATTTGTATACGGAACAAACCCAGCTGTTGTTGCTCCTAATACAAATCTAGTGAAAAAAGGCTTAGAAAGAGAAGATCTCTTTGTTGTCGTCCATGATTTATTTTTAACAGAAACCGCCAAATATGCTGATATCGTTCTTCCAGCAACTTCTGCTTTTGAAAATACAGATTTTTATACATCGTATTGGCATCACTATATTCAAATTCAAGAACCTGTCATTGAAAAGTACGGTGAATCGAAATCAAATGTCGAAGTTTTTCAATTACTTAGTAAGGAAATGGGCTTTCAGGATCCAATACTTTATGAATCAGAATCAGATATGATCTCCCAAGCGTTGGATCATCCAAATAATCCCTACTTAGAAGGCATTGATTACGAGAAACTAGTTGAAAACAAATATATGAAAGCCCAGATCAAGCCACTTTTATCCGAAAAATTATTCACACCAAGCGGAAAAATAGAACTTTATTCAGAACAAATGGAAGCAGATGGGTATCCCCCTCTTCCAACTTATATTCCACTTATCCATGATGACGACTTCCCTTTTCTGTTTGTACCTGGACCAAATCACAACTTTTTAAACTCTACTTTTTCAAATAATGAAAAACATATCTCGATGGAAAAAGCGCCTCTCTTGCATATGAATCATAGCGACGCTTTATCGAAAGGAATTCAAGAGGCTGATCAAGTAAGGGTGTGGAATTATCGTGGAGAATGTATTTTGAAAGCTTCCATTGGTGAAAATGTACTACCAGGTGTCGTTGTTACTCAAGGTCTCTGGATGGATACCCCTGAAACGAATCAATTGCTGAACTCCTTAACTCCCGACCGAGTCGCAGACATGGGTAATGGAGCCACTTTCTTTTCAGGTCGTGTAGATGTAGAAAAATTGAAAGATTGACAAAAATAATCCAGCACTGGGCTCCGAGCTCAAGGCTGGATTATTTTTTTGTTTTGAAGATAGAATGATGCGAATTAATTTTCAAAAGCCAACCTTTCATAACGAATGAGAGACTATTTTTAATTCTGTAATCAAACTGTAATACTAATCTATTTCATTTGTTCATATTCATAGAATAAATAAGAGAATCAACAGACTTTCAACTTTAGGAGGAATCTCACTTTGAAAAAACTAATGGTTGTAACTATTATACTTATGATGTCTTTCTTATTTGCCGCTCCAACTCTTGCGTATACAGTGCAAGAACGAGATACTATGACGAAAATTGCCTTTGACCATAACCTTACTTTACAAGAATTAGCAGAATTGAATCCTCATATTCAAAACTTAAATTTTATCTATGTCGGTGATACGATTAACACAGAGAAACCAAGTCCGACAGTTTATTCTTATAAAAAGGCAACTTATTCTGATGTTGATATTTATGATGGACAAGCATTATTACAATCTGATGTGCCAATGATACCGGAGAGTTCAATCGAAAATGAGAGCCAGTCCCCATTATCCCGCTATACCGATGAAGAAATAGACCTTCTCGCCCGTTTAGTTCGAGCTGAAGCGCAAATTGAACCATTTGAAGGTAAAGTGGCAGTTGCCTGTGTCGTACTAAATAGAGTAGACAACTCACAATTCCCAGACACGATTCACGAAGTTATTTATGAGCCTGGCCAATTTCAACCTGTTAGCAATGGTGAGATTAATAAGCCAGCAGATAATGATTCAATTGAGGCTGTAAAGGCAGCTATAACTGAACAGCGACATTTAGCAGAAAAATCATTGTTTTTCTACAATCCAACTATTGCTACCAGCCGTTGGTTAGATACAAGACCGACTACAATAGTTATAGGTCAACATGTATTTAAAAATTAATTGATGATCCTTGTTTAAAGCATAAAAATGGACCTGCTGTTCATATAGAGAACACAATTGGCAGGCCCATTCAACTATCGGTTATTTGATATAAAACAAAATGACAAACATTAGTACCCTTTCACTATATCCACCCTATTTTGTAATGGCTTATTTTCTTCCAGGTTTTTCAGTGTTTCAATAAAACAGGCAACACCTTCATCGGCTGTCGTAACAGCTGATATATGCGGGGTGATGAATACGTTTGGGTGATCCCATAAAGGATTTTGTTCAGGAAGTGGCTCCTGTGAAAAAACATCTAGAACGGCAAAACGGACATGTTTTTGTTCTAATGCATGTAGTAGAGCTTTTTCATCTACCGTTGCTCCTCTGCCAACATTGATGAAACCGACATTTGAAAGCTGTCCAAAAATATCATTTGTAAACAAGTTGGCAGTTTGATCCGTTAACGGTAACGTATTTATGAGGAAATCCATATTATTTAGTTTGGAAAAATGCTGATCGACAGTCATTACTTCTTTAAAATTGTCTTTATTTTTCCCACTATTAGAAACACCATATACTTCCAAACCTAATGCTGAAAATAGCCTTGCAGTCGTTTGCCCAATTTCACCTGTACCGTAAATCATCACTTTTTGATTACTTAATAGTTTGGGAGTCATCGGCTGCCAATTTTTAATTGATTTTGCCTCTTGGAAATTGTCATGATACTGCAAATCTTTTAATATATAGCTTAAGCAATATTCAGCAATTCTTTGACCAAACGAACAAACCGTTCTTGTTAATAAAACATGGGGATTCCATGACTTTCCATATAAGAAACGGTCTACTCCAGCTCCAAGAGAATGAACCCATTTCACCTGACTGTAGTCTACATTCGACTTTAAATTAAAACAGACTAACGCATCGGCCCATTCTAATTGATTCGTTGTAAGACTTTCTTCAGCTAAAAAACGAAAATTCTTTTTAATGTGTTCTTTTTCTATTAATGTTTGAAGTTCCTTGAACATGGGGCTGACGATTAAAATATTATTTATATTCATGTTTTTCACCTTATGTATGAAATGTTTTACTCCACTGCGTTACTAGGCAGATTTCACTTTATAACTGCGTCCGAACATCCCAAAGTTCTGGGAAGAATCGATGATCAAGGACCTTTTTTAAATATTGTACTCCTGATGAACCACCTGTTCCTGTTTTAAAACCGATAATTCGTTCAACGGTTTTCATGTGGCGAAAGCGCCATTGCTGTAAGCAGTCTTCAATATCGACTAGTTTCTCAGCAAGCTCATATAAATCCCAGTATTGATCAACATTCTTATATACTTCAATCCAAGCCTTAAGAACTGTGTCATCCGCCTTGTATAGTGTAGAATAATCTCTTTTTAAAATGTCGGGATTAATTTCAAATCCAGCCTTGGACAATGCCTTGATCGAGACATCATAGATACTAGGTGCCTCAAATGATTTCTTTAATTTTTGATAGAGAACTTGATCTTTCTCATAAATTTTTAAGATATGACTTGTTTTATATCCGAGTGCAAATTCAATCATTCGGTACTGGTATGATTGAAATCCTGAAGCTTGACCTAATGAATCCCTGAATTCGATATATTCAGATGGTGTTAATGTAGAAAGCACATCCCAAGATTGAATGATTTGTGATTGAATTTTTGAAACTCTTGCCAATCCTTTAAAAGCAGTAGATAAATCATCTTTTTGAATGGAATCGATCGCCGAGCTCATTTCATGAAGAATCAATTTCATCCAAAGCTCACTTACTTGATGGATGATGATAAATAGCATTTCGTCATGGTGATCGGATAATCTTGTCTGACCTGACAAAATATTGTCTAAATTTAAATATTCCCCATAAGTCATATTATTCTTAAAATCCATATGAATATTTTTTTCTGAATCTGTCGCGTAATACCCACTTTGTTTTTCTTTTTCCACAACTCTCACTCCTTATATTAAAGGTCTATTACATATGATTCGATAACAACCTTGTTTTCTCCTTTGATATTTGTAAGGTTTATTGTAACTACCATAAAGTTGACGATATCTATACACCCTTTTTACAAATCCTCTATACTTTTCATAAAACTTTTTATTAATAATTATAACCTTTGTCAATTATTACTATTTGAATTATTAGAATATTCGGAGTATAATGAAGTAAATATAAGGAGGTGCTTTCTATTGAAAAACTATTATCTTAATCCCCCTTCTCAGCCTGAAGTCAATTATATGGATTCTCTATTTGCTGAAATGATATTAGAGAAAGCGCTTCTTGATTTCCAAAAAGACAATTTACTAAAGGAAATCGACCAATCTTTAAAAGAAAGTAACAAAGAAGAATTCCTAAGATTAACTGAAGAATTAAAAAGGTATTTAAAATAATCACTAATATATTTGAAAACCCGATCCCAATCTTTATGATTGAAATCGGGTTTTCATTTAAACGTTTTGATATTCATCTTTGAGGATACTGTAAATCTCTAAATCAACAATTCCTTTGCCAGACCATAAAGTCGCCTGTCTTAATGTACCTTCTTTTATAAAACCATTTTTCAACAATACCTTCTTAGAAGGATCATTTAGTGGCATAACCTCCGCTTGTATTCGATTTACATTTCCTTCGATAAATAAGAATTTTACTAACATTCTAACAGCCTCTAATGCTATTCCTTTTCCCCAATATTCTTCTGCCAGAAAGTAGCCAATAGTCACCATATTCACCTTCTGATTAAAATCAAATGCTTCTATGATTCCTACCAATTGTCCACTTTGAGTAAAAATTCCCCACTTTACTCGCGAATTTTTTACATAATCTCGTTCAAAATGTCCAATCATTTTTTTGACTGTATCCTTATTTTGTTTAGGTATGATCCCACAGTGCTCAAATACTCGAACATTACTATAAATGTTGAATACTTCTTCGATATGATGGTCTTCTATTTTTTTTAAAACAAGAAGGTCCGAAGCCAGTACTGGAAATGTATTGAATATTGCGTCCATATTCATTTCAATAATTCTCCTCTTTACATGTTTGTTCATAGAAATTCTATATTTACTGTATGAATTCCTTTCTTCGATGACCGCCTTTTACAAAAAAGTAATCCTTTAATAATTAGTTCTCCTCAATGAACATTTAATAGCTTCATCTCTTAAGGTTGGATCGTAATAACTGAGCTTTTTAATAAAATAACAGGTTTCTGGAAAATGATGTTCTAAAAATCTTAATGTCGTCTTGTTTAATAATTTATTTTCCTTATATTTATTCACCATATTAGTTATAAATTTGTTCATCTCAATCGTTGTTTTACCCACATCATGAGCAAATTCTCTTTGACGTGCAAATCCAGGCTTTTTGAATCTTAAATATCCTTTCAAATGATGATTTTGTACAATAAATACTTGATATTTGCTTATATAGGTATCAGTTTGTTTATTTTCAAAAACTTCAATCGGATCGAGTATATTTTTAAATAAAACAGCATGTCCTAGTTGGTCCTCTAGCCAAAGATCCATTAGATCAACTAAAGGAAGTGGTTCAGGCTCCCTCCCTTGCATCCACTCACTTAAAAGTCGTAAGTATTCTTGATTCTCTGCTAATGTTCCGTTTAAATACGTGGGTGATAAATTTAAATTCACCTTATTATCTATTCTTAATGATTGCAATGTCCCTTCAAATTCAAAGTACCCCTTCACTATTGGCCAAGCTTTTCTTGCAAACTGTATCATTCCTTCATTTGTCTGGTCTACCGTGTGGGGAATACTTTTTAACACGGTAATTAGGTCACCAAATAAATGAATATACTGCTGTGCATGTCCAACATATTCGATTTCACTAACAGAAAGATGATCTCTAACAAAATATGCATGATCTTGTAATATTTCTAACCAAAATAAATGTTCTTCCCAAACTGATATTATATTTTTGCTCAAAAAATTCCTCCTCCTTCCCATACTTATTTATATTTACGATATGTTTAAGAAAGAAATGAATCATCGATCAAAATAGTTTGAACAGAAAGACATAATTTAATGGTAAAAAGGGAAAATTTACTTTATCGCTTTAAGAATATGTAAAGGATGTTTGATAGATGAGAAAGGTAAATAAATATGTTTTATTACTCACTATTCTCCCCTGGCTCAGTGCCCCCTTTATCGGTATGAAGACGTTTAAAAGATTTCTTCCCGGTGTTTTGTTTATGGCTGTATATGTTTTTATTGAGGGGATGGTAGCCGAAAAGAAAAAATGGTGGTGGTTCCCTTTCCATATAAAGCCAAATGTATTAGGTGAATTGCCTTTAATAGTTGGGGCTTTTTTTGTAGGCTCATTTTGGATACTAAAATTTACATACGGCAAGTTTAAAAACTATATAATAATAAACTTAATAATTGATACCATTTTTACTTATATTATTGTTGGTTTACTTAAAAAAATAGGATATGTTTCTCTCGTTAGACTCAATAAATTTCAACTTTCACTTCTATTTATGGTGAAATCTATTGTCATGTATGGGTTTCAATTTTTTTACGAGAAGTATATACCTCATAAGGAGAAAATCAATCCATCAGAATAAAAAGTTTACTTGAAGCTAACAGACGATATTCCTTTGTAAAGGAAAATATCGTCTGTTTCTTTTAAACCGTTACTTAGTCCAATTCTAAATTCATTTTTCTATGTTATCTTAATCATCAAAAAATTTTTTAAAAAATCTTCACAATGAATAATAATTTATTTAAAATGATGTTTATGCTAGATAACAGGAGGAATGATAGTTGAAAACTTCACAGACAACTTTAAAACGATCGCTCGGATTGGCACCGATTGTTTTTTTAGGATTAGCGTATATGTCACCGTTTGCGGTATTCGATACATTTGGAGTGGTTTCAGAAGAAACGAAAGGACATGTTCCCGCTGCTTACATTTTTATTACCATTGCTATTATATTTACCGCATTAAGTTATGGAAAAATGGTAAAAATATTTCCAGACTCAGGATCAGCCTATACATATACAAAGAGAACGTTTAATCCACAGATTGGGTTTTTGGTAGGTTGGTCCGCCCTTCTAGATTACTTGTTTTTACCGATGATCAATGCTTTGTTAGCAGGAATCTATTTATCTGCTAGTTTTCCAAATGTCCCTGCATGGGTTTGGATTATTGGATTAATTGTTATTGTAACCATTTTGAATATTGCTGGGATTAAAATCGCTGTGTCAGCTAATACGTTATTTGTTCTTTTTCAATTACTGATCGCCATTATTTTTGTAATGTTAACCGCTCGTGCTGTAATGACAGGAGATGGCAGTGTGGGCTTCGAAATGAACCCATTCTTTTCAGAGGATATTAAGCTTAGTCTTTTATTTTCCGGTGCTTCGATTCTAGCACTGGCCTTTCTCGGTTTTGATGCCGTCACGACTCTTGCAGAAGAAACAATTGAACCTGAGAAAAATATTTCAAAAGGCATTTTCTTTATTGCATTAATCGGTGGAATCTTTTTTATCACGGTTACTTATTTCATGCAAAGTCTTTATCCAGATGTTTCTGTTTTCAAAGACATTGAAGGTGCCTCCGCGGAAATGGCGGCAAATATTGGTGGAATCCTTTTTCAATCGATTTTCACAAGCGGGGCAATTGTATCCGTTTTAGCATCAGGCTTAGCTTCCCAAACAAGTGCGTCTAGACTTCTTTATGTGATGGGGAGAGATGGAGTACTTCCACAGAAATGGTTTGGCTATCTTCACAAAAACTTGCAAACTCCTATTTTCAATATTATTTTTGTAGGATTATTAGCGCTAAGTGCTTTGTATTTGGATCTAGTTATTGCCACATCACTTATTAATTTTGGTGCATTTACCGCATTTTCATTTGTTAACCTATCTGTAATAATGTATTATTTTAAAAATAGACATCTCATGAGAAGTTCGAACATCATAGGATTTGTTGTATTTCCTTTTATCGGACTAGCTTTCTTACTCTATCTATGGGTAAGTCTTGATCAATTAGCTTTAATATTTGGTATTACATGGTTAATTATCGGATTTATCTATCTACTTTGGATGACTAAAGGATTTAAAGTAAAACCTCCGGAATATCAGTTTGAAGAGAATAGTTAAGATCTAAAGCATCACAACAGGACAGAGTATTTAATACCTCTGTCCTCTTTATGTATATAAATTGAATGTTAAAACCCATTTACCATTTGATCAGGGTCTGGACCTACTCGTTCATCTCTATTTAATCCATCGATTTTCGCCATATCATCTGATGATAATTCAAAATCAAATATATTAGCATTTTCAATAATACGTTGTTCCTTTATAGATTTTGGAATCGTAACAACTTTATTTTGTAAATCCCAACGTAAAATAATCTGAGCTGGTGATTTTTGATATTTTTCAGCTATACCATTAATCGTTGGATCACTTAACAGTTGACCTTGTTTAAGTGGTGACCATGCTTCAAGTTGAATTCCTTCATTCTGACAGTAAGTGAGTAAATCTTTCTGAGTTAAATGAGGATGATATTCTACCTGGTTCACCATAGGCTTAATTTCTGCATCTTTAATTAAATCTTCTAAATGATGTACTTTAAAGTTACTTACACCAATGGCACGAACTCGCCCGTCTTTGTACAGTTTCTCAAGTGCCTTCCACGATTCTTTATATTTGTTTTTTCCTGGCCAGTGTATTAAATACAAGTCCAAATAATCTAGTCCAAGCTTAGTCAAGCTCGTTTCAAATGCTTGCAAAGTGGACTCATATCCTTGATCAGCATTCCATACCTTCGTTGTAATGAACAGCTCTTCCCTTGGAACATCTGACTCTTTAAGCGCTTGCCCAACCCCTTCTTCATTTTTATAAATCGCAGCTGTATCAATGCTTTTGTAACCATTTCTTATCGCTGCTTTTACAGATTCAATAACCTCAGAACCTTCTTGCACCTTAAATACACCTAGTCCAAACCAAGGCATTTTCACACCATTATGTAATGTAGTTGTATCCTGTAAACTACTTCCCATTTCGATTCCTCCTCGTTTATCCATTATTCTCTCCTTTTTTACACCTATAATTACTATTAGTCAATTAAATAGATCTCACCCGCTCCTTTTCTCTTCTACCTCTTCTATCTTGATATCTTTGGAAAAACCAAATTGCTATAGCAAGCCAACATCCACTTGCTAAATAACCGCCAATGACATCACTTGGAAAATGGACTCCAAGATATATTCTGCTGATACCTATTAATAGGACCATCATCGTGCTGATTAGAATTAACAGAACCCGTCCTAACTTCGATGAGATATGCCTCCAAAGAAGAAATGAAATAAGTGTATAGACTGTGAATGCGTTCATTGAATGTCCACTAGGGAAACTAAAACCCGAAATCTCGATTAACCGATGTAAGTCTGGTCGAGCTCGGTGAAATAAATATTTCAACCCTTTATTTAGTATAGCCGAACCAATTATTCCTACGATAAAAAGAATAAGTTCTATGCGATGCTTTAATACAAAATATAAAAATAACAGAACAGCTATTGCTAATCCAATTGTAAATCTCGTACTACCTATATATGTGAATACCTTCATGATTGACGTTAATGTTGTGGATTCAAATGATTGTATGAATGTAATAATCGTACTGTCAAAACTCACAATTGTATTTGCCTTAATCATAAAAGCTAACAAACTAAATGCTAATAAAGCAATCACACTTATGAAAAATGCGATCGCGAACTGATATTTAATATTCACAGATGCATAATCACCTCGTAGTCCCTATATTGCCCATAACCTAATTTTGTATGAGGTATTGGTAGGATAAAATATCATACCTCTCACATGAATAATTGGTAAACATGAATAATTTATCCACATTTAATTAAAACTATGAAAAAAATAAAGGTGATGGATGATGGGACTACTTAGCGCGTTTAATGATTGGAGAGCTTCAAGATACGAAAATCATGTAACTCAAATGAAGGAAGAGAACAAATGTCCTGACTGTTCAGGCCAAGGCTACTTTATTTATCCAACGACTGATTTTACTTATAATGCTAATACATTTGATTGTGTTGGTTGCAATGGGAGTGGACTTTATTCAGAGTGGGAAACACAAATAAATGAGTAAATTTACAATCGCAGAGCGTACATAAGAAAAGCACAAGCGCCTTGATCAGCCCCGACAAGCAAATGCTTCGACATCCGGAAAGTCGTTCTTTGACTTTTTGGATGTCGAACATTTGACCTCGAGGTCGACAAAAACGCGACGTCCTGTCGCATTGTCGACACTAGTACATCCTGTACTTCGGGGCTAGGACGCTTGCGCTAGACAATTTTCGAAGTCCGAAAATGTTATACTAATCTATAAAAAAAGAGCCCCATACCCTCTGGGAACTCTCTTAATGTCTAACGATATAAAATTGGAATAAGTTCATCTAAATGATGGATTTCATATGTTGGAATGATCTCATTTCGAACTTTATTGCTGCGGTTAATCCATACTGATTTTATCCCCGACCGGTTCGCACCTAGAATATCGGTCAATAAATTATCCCCTACCATCAAGACCTCATCCTTTCTAAGCGACAATAGTGACATCGCATGTTCGAAAATTGATGGATCAGGTTTTCCTTTTCCATAATCACCTGATATCACAATATGCTCAAAAAATGGCGCCAGCTCCGGCGACAATTCTAGTTTCGTATGTTGTAAGTCTGGTGAACCGTTTGTCATTAAAAGTAACTGATAATCGTCTTTTAGTTTGTCTAACGTCTTATATGTATCTTCAAACACATAAGGTCTTTTTTTGCGCTCATCGGGAAATTGTTCTCCTAACTTGAGTCCAAATTCGGGATCATCTACACCCATTTCCATTAATGCCAAACTCCAGACATCTTTTCGATAGGTTGGAATAATATTTTTCAGTTTCCTAAAGTTTACCGTTTCTTCTAAAAAATTGCCCCATAACCCTTCAAAAGGATTAATTCCAATCATTCGCGTGAACTCAAACGTTTCATAGGAGGTATAAAGATTTCTTGCCACAACACGGACAGCATCCTCCAACCTGACAGCATCTATTCCATAACGGGCTTCAGCTATTTTGCAAGTAGCTTCCATTGCTTCTTTTACACTCTTTTGATCCCAAATGAGCGTATCATCCAAATCGAAAAAAATGGCTTTTATCATGATTTGCCTCTTAAATTGTTTGGACTTTTGTTAGCTCTTCTTCAATTCCACTCATGATATCAAACGCTCCCGTAGACTTGTTTGAACATACAACTACTTTATACGATGAATGAGGGAAAAAAGCAGAATGAAAGCTTACTCCGGGATCATAGCCCATAATATGATATTTGATAACACTATTGTCATCCTTTTTAATCCAAATACCATACCCGTAGAAGCTACCCTCTTTGACTTTTGTATGAGCTGTAAGTAACTGATTGGTAAGATCTTCGCTTAATAACTGATTGTTCATTAAAGCCTCCCAAAGCCTTACCATATCTGGAGCAGTTACAAATGCTCCCCCGTCTGAACCACCTTTTGCTGGTATGGAATAAATATTCGTTTTCCATGTACCGTCTGAATGATCTATATAACCTAGAGCGGTTCTTTCTGGAAGCGCATCAAGTGCAAAATATCCCGAATCGAACATCCCAGCTTTTTTAAAAATATACTCTTCAACATAGTCAGTGAAAACTAAACCACTAACATGTTCAACAATCAAACCAAGTAAGATAAAACCGGCGTTATTATAGTGAAAACGATCTCCTACAGGTGATTTCATTTGCTCGTTCTGAAATAATGGCAAGAAATCTTTTAAATTTCTAATGTGATACATTGGATTTTTGATCCATAAGTCCTCAAAGTCATCCATCACATCTTCATCAAAATAATCTGGTATACCAGCAGTGTGGGTTAACAAATGATGAATGGTAACTTTATCGTCAAAATGAGGGAACGTAATAGGAAGGCTTTCTTTTAATGTTGACTCAAATGAAAGTTTTCCCTCCTCAACTAGCTGACAAATGGCTATGGAAGTAAATAGTTTACATCCTGAAGCAATTCCAAACCGAGTGTTCACTTGATTTTTTATTTGTTCAGATCGATTTGCATACCCATAACTTACTTCTGCCAAAATCTCATCTTCCGACTTTACAAAGGCGGTACCTGAAAAATCTTTCTTGCTTTGACTTAATGCAATTTTTTCAATTATATTCATTTGGAATCCTCCAATATAAGTACTTCATAAAGTGATTTTTCAAAAAGTTCTTAATCTCCAAAGGCAAAAATGATTTCTGCCTCGCAAACTAATTTCCCATCAACCGAAGCCATACACTTACTTTTACCGATTGGTCCTTTTAATCTTGTGATTTCAACTTCCAAACGTAGTTGGTCCCCTGGTTTTACTTGGTGTTTAAAGCGACATTCATCAATCCCCGCTAAAACTCCTAATCGCCCTTCATTTCCTTCTATCGATAACATCACTACTGCACTTACTTGAGCTAAAGCCTCGACAATAAGAACCCCTGGCATAACTGGATAATCTGGAAAGTGTCCATTAAAGAACGGTTCATTGACTGATACATTTTTTATCCCTACCGCTCTTTTTCCTTCCTCTAACTCTAGTATTCGATCTACCAATAGAAATGGGTAGCGATGTTTTATCAATTCTTTTATTTTTAATACATCCAACATACTTTACCCCCCTATCATATATAATGCATTTATTATAACATATTGTAGGAAAAGTTGGTAATATATAACACACTTGTTCTAATCATTTAAAGATGTCCCACAATGTGAACAGAATTTATCACCTTTTCGGACACCCTTTCCACAATTTGAACAAAACTTTCCATCTATTTTTTCGACCGAATTTAATCCTTCTTGAAATCCTTCCCCCATCACTTTCATTGTTTCTTTAAGTGTATCTTTCTGCTGATCTAGCATAACTCTTTGAATACGTCCCATATTTAAAACAAATCCAATAAAAATGAGTGGAGCACCGACAAAGAACATCCAAAAATATTTTGGTTGTTCCCATGTATCTAATGTGAAAAAATCAAACATGGCAAACCCTATGCCACCAATACCAGCTAACATTAATAAAACTCCCAAATTTTTCATGTCATCACCCATCATCTGTTTTATATATTAGTACGTTTTGGGAATGTGAAAGTTTCATTTTGATTAGTCAGTAACCCATCTTTAAACAAAAATTTTTCATATTGAGAAGACTTACCACCTATTTGAATATCCTTGATTTCCTCTTGGTAAAAAGATAGATTTACGAATATTTCTGATGGTCGCCCCATCAAATATCCTTGCTCAAAACGATAATACGTCTGTGGTTTCAAATTTTTGGCTAAATAACAAGCTAATGCTGCACTAGCTGTTCCTGTTGCACTTTCCTCGTCAATATCATAAAGTGGAGCAAAATTTCGACAATGGGCTGAGGAACTGTTGATTGTTTCAAGTGTAAAAACATGGTATCCAACTGCATCATACTTTTTAGAAATTTCTTTAATTGCTTTATATTTCGGTTTTAATTCGTTTAATATTGATAGACTTTTTACTGGAACAATTATATCTCGCAATCCTGTTGAGACGCATTGAATAGGCAAATATGGCAACAACTGCTCTTCGTTGATTCCTAACGTATTCAATATTTCTTCTGAAGGTAGTACTGGTCCAAATTCGGGGCGATTTTGCTGTAAAGAAACAGTTTGATTTTCGTTGATCATCACTTTCATGATGCCAGCTCTCGTCTCAATCAAATAAGTAGATTTACTAATGAGGTTTCTTTGCAGCAATAATGAAAAAGTCGCAATCGTTGCATGTCCACAAATATCCACTTCTTCGTTAGGGGTAAAATATCTGACTCGATAATCTACCAGAGTGGATGGGAGCACAAAGGCAGTCTCTGAATACCCTAATTGCCGTGCGATATTTCTCATATCTACTTCTGTGAGTCCATTCGTATCAAGCACCACTCCAGCCGGGTTTCCCCCAGCTCCATCTTTCGTAAAAGCGGATAAAACATAGGCTTCCCTTTGCATTCTCGCTACCTACTTTCAAAATGATTTTTAATTTAACTTTCGAACTTACTGAATAAGTTTACCTTACAAAATAAAGTGCGTAAAAGTACAAACCTTATATTGGCTCTCCATATTTCAAGATTATTTTTCCTTTAAAAGATTACTGATATAATAGATTCATATTTATGAAATAACTGAGGAGAATGAATATGTCAAAGAAGCTGAAAAACAAAAACAATCTTTGGGAAAAGTCCTCGAATATCATTAATATAAATAAACAAATAACTTTATTAAAACAAAACAAACGAAAAATACATAAAGACGAGGAGCTTTATTATAATGATTATCAAAATCAACTCGATATTAAACAGTACTACCAGCCTATCGCTGACCTTGATCTTAGCAGAATTCAACTATTTTACAAATTTAAAGAACTGCTAAATAAAACTCATAAAAACCGTATTCCCTATTTTATTAGCAAGGATCTATATTTATACACATGGGTGGACTTGCAGCCTGATGGTACGATAAAGAGTATTTATTCAGGTGAGGAAAGGAATCCACAATCTTTGATCATGAACGATTTTGAGATCATAAGTCAAAAATACGATGACTTCCAACTGTTTCTACAAAAAATAAAGAAAAAAGAATTTGAGACATTTAGACAACTTAAGGATTTTGAGGTGAAATTAAAGCTTAATACGGAACACATTGTCCCGCAATCTTGGTTTGGGGGATTAGAACCGATGAAAGGTGATTTACATCATCTTTTTACTTGTAACCCAAAATGTAATATTTCCCGTTCCAATTTTCCATATACTGATTTTACTTTTTATAAACCAGAGTCACCTGATGAGCCAATTCAAAATCATTGCGGAATTGCTGTTGGAGGTAGATTTGAGCCTGAATACGGTAAAGGAATAGTCGCTAGAGCGATGTTGTATTTCCTAATTCGCTATCCAAGATCAATAAAAAAATCCTTTCGAATTCAAATAGATATCCCATTACTCATTCGCTGGCACCAAGAGTTCCCAGTCTCACTCAGTGAAAAGCATCGAAATCAAGCCATATACCAAATACAAGGAAATAGGAACCCATTCATCGACCTTCCTAAACTTGTTGAACAAATCGAATTCCCTAATTACTAACTCTTTAACACATTAACGCACTGGGGGTCAGACCCCCAGTGCGTTAATGTGTTAAAGCTTTATTTTGTTATACCATTATTTTACAGATATTATTTGTGAATTCGACTGGATCTTGGATTGGTAGTCCTTCGATTAGTAGAGCTTGGTTGTATAATAATTGAGTGTAAAGATTTACTTTTTCTTTGTCATTTTCAAATGCTTTTGTTAAAGATTTAAACACTTCGTGGTTTGGATTGATTTCTAATACTTTGTCAGCTTTAATATTCTGGTTATCAGGCATTTGACTTAAGATCTTTTCCATTTCAATCGTTAAGTCTCCATCTGAGCTTAGGCAGACTGGGTGAGTTTTTAAACGTTTGGAAACACGTACATCCTTTACTTTCCCAGATAATATATCCTTCATTTGATCGAAAAGATCTTTATATTCATTTTCAACAGAATCTGTTTCTGATTGATTTTCCTCTGATTCAATACCTAAGTCGCCACTAGATACTGATTTAAATTCTTTTTCTTTATAGGTCATTAACATTCGAATCGCAAATTCATCGATATCATCAGTGAAATACAATATCTCAAAGCCTTTTTCAGATACTAACTCTGTTTGTGGCAGTCTTTCGATTCTTTCATTCGACTCTCCTGAAGCATAATATATATACTTTTGATTCTCTGGCATTCTTGAAACATACTCATCTAATGTTACCATTTTCTTCTCTTTTGAAGAATAGAACATTAATAAGTCCTGTAATTCTTCTTTATGTGTTCCAAAATCACTATATACTCCATACTTCAACTGTCTACCAAAAGAGTTGTAAAACTCTTCATACTTTTCTCTTTCATTTTTCATTAAGCTTAGTAATTCACTCTTAATTTTCTTGCCAATGTTTTTGGCAATTAGCTTCAATTGACGATCATGCTGTAAGATCTCACGTGAAATATTTAGTGATAAATCCTCCGAATCAACCATCCCTTTAACAAAGCTAAAATGGTCAGGAAGTAAGTCGGCACATTTATTCATAATTAAGACGCCATTTGAATAAAGTTCTAATCCCTTTTCGAATTCCTTAGAATAGTAGTCAAAAGGCATTTTTTCTGGAATATATAAAATCGAATTATATCTTACAGTTCCATCGACACTAATATGAACATGTTTGAGTGGCTTATCAAATCCATAGCGCTTTTCTGCATAAAATTTTTCATAGTCTTCTGTTGTTAATTCATTTTTGTTCTTTCTCCAGATTGGAACCATGCTATTAATAATTTGTTCTGCTTGATAATCTTCCCATTCACTTTCACTGCCCTCTTTCAGCCTTCTGTTAGTCACATTCATTTTAATTGGGTAGCGAATGAAATCAGAGTATTTTTTAATAATGGATTTTAATTGGTATTCTTCCAAATATTCATCGTAATTTTCTTCTTCTGTGTTTTCTTTTATTTTTAAAATAATTTCTGTGCCAACTGAATCTTTATCAATTGTTTCGATTGTATATCCATCAGCACCTTCGGATTCCCATTTATATGCCTGATCACTACCTAATGCTTTACTAATAACAGTAACTACGTCCGCAACCATAAATGCTGCATAGAATCCAACTCCAAACTGACCGATGATATCGTAGCCATCTTTCAATTCATTTTCTTTTTTAAATGCTAAAGAACCACTCTTTGCAATAGTACCTAGGTTTGTTTCTAGCTCTTCCTTTGTCATTCCAATCCCAGTATCGATGATTCTGAGCGTTCTGCTTTCCTTGTCAGCTTCCACTCGAATAAAGTAATTGTCACTGTTAAAGTTTAACGAATCGTCGGTTAAGGCTTTATAATAAATTTTATCAATTGCATCACTAGCATTCGAAATTAACTCTCTTAAAAATACCTCATGCTTCGAATAAATCGAGTTAATCATCATCTCTAGTAGCCTTTTTGATTCCGCTTTAAACTGTTGTTTTGTCAATTTAATCTCTCCTTACTTATTAGAACTTATGCTTATATATTAGCACTCTCTTAGTTCGAGTGCTAATATTTGATATAATTTAAATATCAAAAACTTGATTATGTGTCAATAGGAAGTGATTTAGTTTGAAACAATTGATTAGTTTACATAATATTTTTATATACAACTAAATACACCTTCTGACTGGAAAAAGAAAGCCCAGTGAGAAGGTGTATTTTACTGTTTAATCTTCAACTCTACATTCTATAGAAATGATATTTGCAAGTAAGTAGGGCCAAACTGCAAGTATTCTGTAAATATCCGCAAGTAAACTTCATTCTTGCGCAAGTATTTCGCACCTATCCGCAAGTAAACTACTCTCTTGCGCAAGTATTTCGCACTTATCTGCAAGTAAACTGCTTCTTACGCAAGTATTTCGCACCTATCCGCAAGTATACTGCTCTCTTGCGCAAGTATTTCGCACCTATCCGCAAGTAAACTACTCTCTTGCGCAAGTATTTCGCACTTATCCGCAAGTAAACTGCTCTCTTGCGCAAGTATTTCGCACCTATCCGCAAGTAAACTACTCTCTTGCGCAAGTATTTCGCACTTATCCGCAAGTAAACTGCTTCTTACGGGAATATTTCGCACTTATCAAATAGTGCTTTACTCCTACACGAGAGTATTCCAGATTTCCCACTCTAAACCGACTTCGTATTTATCCCACTTTCCACTGGTTTATTTTTCTTTTGATGTAGGTAATAAGCGAGTGATAGTAAAATCAACCACGGGATTCCTACAAGTAGTGTCATTTTAAAGAATGAAACAAACCATGTCGTAAATAGCAAGCTAAGCATGAGCAGTGCCCCAAGTAATGTTAAATATGGATAGCCCCACATCTTTATTGGAATTGGCTCACCACTGTATTTATTACGGAAGAAGTAATGAGTGACAAAAATCATGAACCAAGTAAACATTGCACCGAACATGGATATTCCCATCATTAATAAGTAAGCCTGATCGGGTACAATCGCATGAATAACAGCTGCAATGGCAATACCAATGGTCGAAAGAATTAATGAGTACACAGGAACATTTTTCTTATTCAGTTTACCGAAGCGTGCCGGAGCATAACCAGCCCTTGATAAAGAGAACATCATTCGTGTCGTTATATACAACTGACTATTCATCGCTGATAATGCGGCAACTAGGACGACGAAATTCATAATTCCAGCTGCACCTGGGATGTTGATTAATTCAATTACTTTAACGAATGGGCTTTTTTCAACACCAGCACCTGCCCAAGGGACGATGGCAAGCATAAGAGTTAAGGTTAGAAGGTAGAAAATAATTAAACGAAATACAGTTGATTTCAATGCTTTCGGTACGGCAGTTTGCGGGTCTTTTGCTTCTCCAGCTGTAACAGCGATCATTTCGATGCTTAAATAACTGAATAAGGCGATAACGACCGCAACCCACATCCCTGACCAACCATTTGGTAAAAATCCGCCATTGTTCGTATAGTTTTGGAAGCCAATTTCAGAATTGCTTCCACCAAAGACCACATAGCTCCCTAGTAAAATAAACCCAACGATGGCCACGATTTTTATCATCGAAAACCAATATTCAACGGAACCAAATAAATTGACACTCGTTGCATTTACGTATATTAAAATCGCAGAAAATACGAGAATCCAAATCGTACCTGGTACAGCCGGGAACCAATAGGACATATACACAGCAACCGCAGTTACCTCTACCCCGACTGCCGCAACAATACATGCCCAATAAGAATAGCGAACAACATAACCTGCCCATGGATTTATATAATGTTCAGCAAAAGCACCAAAGGATCCAGAGGTAGGATGAGCAATCGTCATTTCAGCTAGACATCCCATTAGTAATAAAGCAATAAATGCACCAATAGCATAACTGATAATGACACTTGGCCCAGCCTGACCAATGGCAAATCCACTTCCTAAAAATAAACCTGTTCCAATGGCTCCACCTATGGCAATCATCGAAATTTGCCCTGTGCTTAACCCTTTGTTAAGACCCTGTTCACGGTCCACAATTTGTTGAAAGCCCCCATTTTGCTTCATTTCCATCCTCCTCTACTTTTATAACTTAAAAGCTAGCGATATCATCCTTTCGTAATACCACCTACACCCCAATACTTTTTGGGAACGACAGTCACGATGACCCGTACCTGTTCTTTGCTGACCTGCAAACTCTTTACCGTCGACTCTGTCAAATTTCTAATCAGCTCTTGAACTTGCTCATCCGTTCTACCTTCGAGGATTTGAACTTGTATAATCGGCATCTAACTCCTCCAAACCCAATTTTAGTACCCTAACAAATTAGGAATAAATAAAGTAGATTTTTCCCAATAAGTAATAATGAACAAGATGGCAATTCCAAGTAGAAGCATTGGCAAAATCGCCTTTACTAGTCGTTCAAATCTAATTTCGGCAATTGAAGATACAATGAATAACCCCGTTCCAACTGGTGGCGTTAACAAGCCAATGGTTAGATTAATACAAATGATGACTCCGAAATGGATCGGATCAATTTGAAAAGCTGTTACTAACGGCATGAACACGGGGACTAAAATAATAAGTGCTGCGATTCCATCAATAAGCGTCCCAATTAAAAGTAAGAAAAGATTGACAAGCAATAAGAAAACAAATGGATTATCTGAAATAGAAAGCATTGAATTGGCAATCAACTGCGGAATTTGTTCAAAAGCAATCATCCAACCAAACAGATTCGCCATAGCTATTAAAAAAGTTACCGTTGCTGTTCCAGTTACTGTGTTTACTAAAATAGACGGCAGCTTTTTCCACTTTAATTCTTTATAAAAAAACATCCCTACTACAAAAGCAACTACGCTTGCAATTCCTGCTGACTCAGTTGCTGTAAAAGCACCACTTAAAATCCCAACCGTAATAATAACTGGTACTAATAGAGCTGGCAGTACCCCAATAAACGATTTCCAGATTTGGTCTAAATTCGATTTCTCACTTTTCGGAAAATTATTTTTATAACCCATATAAGCAATTAAACCAATGAAACCCATTCCGAAAATAATCCCTGGGATAATACCAGCCATGAACATCGCACCAATAGATGTCCCCGACAGAGTACCATAAATGATAAAGATCATACTTGGAGGTATGATGGGTGCGACGATAGACGAAGCGAGTGTTAACGCCGAAGCAAAATCTCTCGTATACCCTTCCTTCTCCATTTCCGGAACCATTACTTTACTCATCATCGCTGCTTGCGCATTGGCAGATCCTAATATCGAAGCTAGGAACATATTGGCAATGACCGTTACATAGGCAAGACCACCACGAACATGCCCAACTAGTACTCTAGTAAATTTAACTAAACGATTCGTAATCCCACCACTATTCATTAATTCACCTGTTAACATAAACAAAGGAATAGCTAGTAAACCGTAATTCTCCATCCCTGAGTAAAGTCTTTGTGGTGTTGAATCAAGTAATATTGTATTTCCTGTTGTTAAGAAATATACAATTGTCGTCATACCGAGAACTAATGAAATGGGAATCCCCAATAGTAAAAACACGATAAAAGCTAGTACTACTAAAATCATCATTTTGTCTCTCCTCCCCAAAAAATGTTTAGGAGATTATTTGTAATATGAATCGTCGCAAATGAAAATCCAATTGGAATAATCGAATATGGAATCCACATAGGTAAAAGAAGTGCACTGGACTTTTGAAAGGCAACATTTGGTGAACTAATCCATTTAAAACAATAGAAAAGAATAATAGCCATAAACACTAACATGAATAGATGTCCAACAACATCAATTATTTTTTTCCAATTTCCAGGTAAGTAATCTGTAAAAATCGTGACCGAAGCTTGCATCTTATACTTAAGTCCTAAGCTACCTCCTAGAAATGTGATATAAATTAATAGAAAAATAGAAACTTCTCCTGCCCAAAATAATGGGTTATTTAATACATAGCGAAAAAAAACTCCCAACGCGACGACAATTGCCATTGCAAACATGAGGACCATAACCAGTTTCTTTTCGAAACTGGCTATGATATCACTAACATACTTCATATTTAACCCCCAAACAGATTATTTACGGAATGTATCCATAAACTCCTGGATTAACGGGTCTGTTGGCCCATATTTTTCATCAAATTGTTTAATGTAAGGATCAAATAACGATTTATCAATTTCATATATTTTCATACCTTCATCACTAAGTGTCTTCTTAAATTCTTCTTCTTGTGCGGAACGTGTTGTTACAGCAAACTCTGCAGCTGCTTTAATCGATTCATCAATGATTTGCTGATCTTCCTCGGACATTTTTTCATAAGCGTCCTTGTTCATCATTGCAACAGCTGGCCAAACCATATGATTAGTTACCGCACCGTATTTAGCTACTTCGGAATATTTATTTGTAATCGTTGCATCTAAATCCATATCCATTCCATCGATGACACCGGTTTGTATTGCTGCATACACCTCTGGAAGCGGAAGTGATTCAGGTGAAGCTCCAAGTGACTTATAGAAATCTTGTAATGGAGGGCTCGGTGTTACACGGAATCTTAAACCCTTCATATCTTCTGGTTTCAATACCTCACGATCTTTAAATAACATGACACGATTTCCAGCGAAAAGGTAATCTAACCCATGAATCCCTTGATCATCTAAAGTACCTAGAATTTTTTTAGCAACTTCTGTATCACGCGCGGCATTAGCGCTTTCTAAATCAGGAAAAGCATATGGTGCAAACCATGCAGTGAATGCTGGTGCTCTTGAACTTAAATAGGCTGCTGTAATAAAACCAAAGTCAACAGATCCCGCCGAGATTTGTTGAACCATATCAGCTTCCGTACCTAGTTGACTAGCAGGATAAATTTCTAATTTCATCCGTCCATCAGAACGAGTATTTAATTCCTCTTTAAACTTTTCAGCAGCTTTATGCCACATATGGTCCGTAGGTGTAATATGAGCTAACTTAAATTGATACGACTTTCCCGCTTCTACTTTTGGATCTTTCGAGTCAGAGGATTCTGAGGAAGTGTTTTGATTACAAGCAGCAGTTGCAAGAAGAAGAGCCGTTGTTAAAAAGGCAATACCCCATTTTTTAATCTTTTTCAATTTTTTAACACCCCTTATTCACTAGTTTAGAAATCCTTTTTACTATGAAAGCGTTACCAATAAATAAAGCCATACCTCCTTTTTGTTATCTCTTACTCGGATTATAATCCCTATATTGGACAATATGTGTTAAGCAGTTAACATTTATCGTGACTTTTATCACTCTATTTTGAATATTCAAAAACTATCAATTTAGTGTCTACACGACAAAAATCATCTTCATTTCAGATTGAAACACTTCACTTTTTATTTACATGTAAAAGAAACACTACCTAATTCTTGGAATTGCACTTGAATCGTATCATTTGGCTCGAAGCTAATTGCTTCTGAGATCGCTCCACTTAAGATGAGATCCCCTTTTTTAATCCCTTTACCAATCTCACCTAACTTATTCACTGCCCAGGCTACTGACGTTGCAGGGTGTCCTAAAACGGCTGCACTGGCTCCAACTTGGGATACCGTTCCATTTTTCGACATCACCATACCGAGTTGAGCTAAATCTAAATCATCTGGCGATATCCATTTACTACCAATCACAAACTTGGCAGAAGAACAATTATCGGCAATAACATCTGCCAAAGTGAATTTAAAATTTAAATAGCGGCTATCGATGATTTCAATAGCTGGGGCAACGTAATGAGTTGCTTGAATCACATCCTGAGCGGTAATATTTGTCCCTTGTAAATCTTCTTTCATAAAAAAGGCAATTTCTGGTTCAGCCTTTGGATGGATAAGCTGACTAAATTTAATCGGTTCCCATTCGAGGGCAAGCATATCATCTGTTAAGTATCCATAAATCGCTTCATGGACACCCATCATTTGCTGCTTTGCCTTACTTGTTAGACCAAGCTTCAAACCGATGCGTCTTGCTCCATCTTTTTCCCTTCGTTGAATCAGTTTTTCTTGAATCAAATAGGCTTCGTGAAAGCTTAAATCTGGATATTGATCCGTGACCTTTACAACTTCACGTTGTTCTTTTTCTGCGAAATACAAGTAATCGACTATTTCTAAGTCCCTACCCTGTGTTAACGTCATTCTTTACACCCCCACATCGTGAGTTTTCGCCAATTTAGCTGCTACATCAAGAATCATATCTTCTTGTCCACCGATGACCCTCATTTTCCCTAATTCTATTAATATATCTCTTGGGTCTACTCCAAAGCGCTTACTTGCCCGTTCTGCATGAAGAAGAAAGCTAGAATAAACACCAGCATAACCAAGAACAAGACTTCCTTTATTTATTTCCTGTGGGCGTGGAAGGAGTGGGCCAACGATATTTTCGGCAAGATCCATCATTTGATAAATATCAATACCTAAATTTATTCCCATTCGATCCAATACAGAAAGTAGAACCTCTGTCTGCGCATTTCCTGCTCCTGCGCCAAGACATCTTACACTCCCATCTATTCTAGTTGCCCCTTCTTCAATTGCGATTAGTGTATTCGCAACGGCAAGTGATAAATTATTATGTGCATGGAAGCCAACTTCAATTTGTAAAGAATTTCTTAGTGCAGAAATTCTTTCACGAACTTGATATGGTAATAGTGCACCAGCAGAATCTGTTACATATACCGCTTCAGCACCATAGCTTTCCATTAGTTTAGCTTGTTCTACTAATTTTTCTGTTGGAACCATATGGGCCATCATGAGAAAGCCAATTGTTTCCATTCCTAATTCACGTGCTTTGTTTATATGTTGCGCGGATACATCTGCTTCCGTCACATGGGTTGCTACCCGCACTAATTTTGCACCTAGCTGATGAGCTTGTTTTAATTCATGAACCGTCCCAATTCCGGGAAGAAGTAAAACAGCAATTTTTGATTGTTTACTTTCATTTACAGCTGCTTCGATAAGCTTCATTTCATTAACTAATGATTTTCCATATTGAAGAGTTGAGCCTCCTAGTCCATCCCCATGACTTACTTCAATATAATGCATTCCTGCGTCATCTAATGCCCGTACAATTTCACGAATTTGAGCTTCTGTATATTGATGAGCAAGGACATGACTCCCATCACGCAAACAAACTTCCGTTATTTTTATTGACTTGTCATTCTTACGATCCATTTGTATACACCTTGCCCTTCTAACTAACAGGATTAACATTTTTCTTAACAAGCATTGCCCGAGCAAAATCCTCAGCCACACGAAGTGCTGCTGCGGTCATGATGTCTAAATTCCCAGCGTAAACAGGAAAATAATCACCTGCACCTTCTACCTCTAAAAAGACCGTCACACGATTTTCTTCGAATAAAGGCTCTTGTTTTAGTCGATAACCAGGAACATATTGCTTTACAGTATTAACCATTTCCTCAATCGACTTCACAATCGCTTCTTTATTCAAATTCTTCACTTCACAATATATCGTGTCGCGCATAAGTATCGGTGGTTCTGCTGGATTAAGAATGATGATCGCTTTACCTTCATCAGCACCGCCAACTTCTTCAATCCCTCTTTTTGTTGTTATTGTAAATTCATCAATATTCGCCCTTGTCCCTGGTCCAGCACTTTTACTAGAAATCGTTGCGACGATCTCGGCGTATGTAACGTCTGCTACTTTATTGACAGCATGAACAATCGGGATTGTTGCTTGACCGCCACATGTAATTAAATTCACATTTGAATGTATTAAATGGGACGTTAAGGAAACGGCTGGGCATACAAATGGCCCGATTGCAGCCGGTGTTAAATCTATAATTGTTTTCCCTAATCCTTCAAGAATTTCAGCATGTTTTACATGCGTATTTGCTGAAGTGGCATCAAAAACAATGTCTGCCATTTCCGGATGATCAATCAATGCTTTGATCCCATTCGAAAATGATAAATAGCCCATTTCATAGGCTCTTTTTAATCCATCTGATTTGGGATCGATACCTATCATTGCTGTTAACTCTATTAATTCACTTCGTTCAAGCTTATACATCAAATCAGTGCCAATATTTCCCGAACCTATAATAGCAGCTTTTATTTTACTCATATGAATACACCTCTTTACTCAAAAGATACTGAAACAGAGCCTAATTGGCCGAAGTGAGCAGAAATGCAATCGCCTTCCTTCACGGTAAAGGCTGCTGAAAGGGAACCAGGAAGTATGAGCTCTCCTGCTTTAAGAGTGATGTCAAACTCGTGCAATTTATTGGCTAACCAAGCAATTGCATGTGCAGGATGTCCTAATGCAGCGGCGCCAGATCCTGTAGAGACCATTTCACCATTGTTGTATAGAACCATCCCGATACTACGCAAATCCACTCCATCAATCGTACATAATTTATTCCCTACTACTACTTTTGCTGATGAACCATTGTCAGCTACCGTATCTACTAATTTAATTTTCCAATCTTCAATACGACTATCAATAATTTCAAGCGCAGGAACAATGTACTGTGTAGCCATTAATACATCTAAAAAGGTCACATTTGGGCCTTTTAAATCCTTTCCAAGAATAAAGCCGATTTCCGCTTCGATTTTCGGGCTTAACATATCACTAATTTTTACACTTCCCCCATCTGGAACCTGCATATCATCTAGGAGATGACCATAATCAGGTTCATTAACTCCCAACATTTGTTGCATCGCCATGCTCGTTAATCCGACTTTTTTTCCTATAATCGACCGTCCATCATCGAGCTTTTTTTTCGTCACTTCTAGCTGAATCTGATAAGCATCTGACACATTTAATTCAGAATATTTCTGAGTTAGTGGCGCAATTGCTTTTTTGCTTATTTCCGCTTCTAAAAGTTCGTCCGCAATTTCCTTTAATAGACTCATAGCCTCCGCTCCTTTGCACTCGTTTTAAGCAAATAAAGAGTGACTAAGCACTCTTTATAACTTCATAGTGATCGTCTTCGATTCTGTATAAAATTCAAAGCTATGACGACCACCTTCACGCCCAATTCCACTATCTTTTGAACCTCCAAATGGAGTTCTTAAATCCCTGAAGTACCAGCAATTAATCCAAAATAGTCCAGAGTTAATCCGTGAAGCGACTCGATGGGCACGACGGAGATCATTCGTCCAGACAACTCCGGCAAGTCCATACATGGAATCATTCGCTAATTTAATCGCTTCTTCTTCCGTTTTAAATGGAATAACGACCAATACTGGACCAAAGATTTCTTCCTGTGCGACTCTCCATTTATTGTCTACATCATATAAAACAGTTGGCTCATAGAAGTTTCCTCCGCTAAGCTCCTGCACTTTCTTCCCACCGACAGCAAGCTTCGCCCCTTCTGACAACCCAATTTGAACATACTGATCCACCGTTTCTAAATGATCTTTAGTAACAAGTGCACCCATATCTGTTTCTTCATTTAATGGATCTCCAACCTTGATTTTTTTCACTGCTGTAACAAATTTTTCAAGGAATGCATCATAGATACTCGATTGCACCAATAATCGGGAGCCTGCTAAACAAATTTCTCCTTGATTTCGAAAAATGGCTTCAATGGAACCAGCAACTGCTTCATCTAAATCAGCATCTTCAAAGACAATATTGGCTGATTTACCTCCTAATTCAAGTGAAACCGGGATTAATTGTGAAGCAGCATTCCTCATCACCGTTTTTCCTGTTGAACTATCTCCAACAAATGAGATTCTGCGCACACGAGAGTCCGTACACATCGTTGTACCGACCGTTCCCCCAGGTCCAGAAATTATATTTAAAGCACCTGGTGGAAGTCCTGCTTCATTTGCAATTTCTCCAAGCATCACAGCACTAAGTGGAGTATAGGATGCTGGCTTTACAACTACCGTATTTCCGGCAGCCAATGCGGCTGAAACCTTCCAAGTCATTTGCATAAAAGGCAGATTCCATGGGATGATTAAGCTTGTTACACCTGCTGGTGAATATTTCGAATATGACATATATTTCGAATGATCATAATGTTCATGATGGATATAATTAGCCATTTCTGCAAAGAATCTTAAATTTGCAGCAGCTCTTGGGATATCAAATCCCCGACTTTCTTTTATCGGTTTACCCACATCCAATGTCTCTACTAATGAAAGTTTATCCACTCGTTCCAAAACGAGATCTGACATTTTGCAAAGGATTCGGGACCTCTCAGCAACGGGCATTTCGCTCCATATTCCGCTTTCGAATGTACGATGGGCAACCTCAATCGCAAGTTTCGTGTCCTCTTCATTTGCTTTTGCTACAGAAGCAAGCTTACGATTCGTCGAGGGATCTATTGTGTCAAAAGTTTCTCCAGTAACGGAATCTTTATATTCACCATTAATAAAAAGCTTTGAATCCTTAATCATTTGTTGTTGCATCTGACTCATACACTGGTTTCCCTCCTACTCCTCTACCTCTAGAACCATTTCCACCTCAACCGCATTATTATTTGGTAGCTGAGCCATTCCAACCGCGGATCTTCCATGCTTGCCTCTTTCTCCAAAAACTTGTACGAGTAAATCGGAAGCACCATTCATTACTTTAGGCTGGTCGGTGAAATCAGCTGTACTATTGACAAAGCCAAGTATTTTAACAATTCGTTTGACTTTACTTAGTTCCCCAATTTCTTGTTTTACAACAGTTAATAAATTTAACGTGCATTGTTTGGCGGCTTCATAACCCACTTCAATTGTTACATCTTCACCTAATCTTCCTCGGTATTCATCCGTTCCTTGACCTGCAGTAAAAATGAGGTTACCCGTCCGAACACAACTGACATAATTGCCGGCTGCTGTTCGTAGAGATGGTAAATTTAAACCCAGTTCTACTAACCTTTCTTCAGGAGTAAGAGTATCATTCCTCATCCTTTCACCCCTTCTTTGATCGGTATGTTTAAGAAACGTAGCGCATTTAATCCAAGCATCGCTTCTGTTTGCTGAATTGAAAGTCCAAGTGTGTCATCAATTACTTTTCCTGGTGGAACTTCTCTTAACAAGAATGGATAGTCTGAACCCATGATAATTTTCTCATGTCCAAAATTTTGAATTAAATATTGAAGATTAATAGGCTCATTGACTAAAGAATCATAATAAAATTTCTTTGCATAATAACTCGGTGGCTGTTCTAATAATCGTAAATGTGGCCAAACCTTCCACCCTTGATCAAGTCGGGGAAGTAAGTAAGGTAAAGCCCCTCCACCATGTGCAAAACATATTTTTAAATTAGGGAATTTATCCATTACCCCACCTAGAATTAAGCTTGCACCCGCCAAAGCCGTTTCACTAGGCATGCCGACTGTATACATTAAATTATGTCTTGGCATTCGTTCTTTCCCTAATGTTTCCCATGGGTGGATAAAAAGAGGAACATCCCATTTCACGGCCATCTCAAAAAATTCGATAAAGGTTGGGTCATCCAAATTGACACCGTTTACATTTGTTCCGATTTCGATACCTTTTAACCCTAATTCATTGATACAACGGTCCATTTCCCGAATAGCAACATTTACATTTTGTAAGGGTACTGTACCTAATCCAATGAATTTTGTAGGATCATGCATAACTGTCTCAGCAATAAAATCATTTTGTATCCTTGCTAGTATTTCTGCTTCTTCAGCAGGCGCCCAATAAGAGAACGTAACAGGAATAGGCGACAAAACTTGAATATCGACACGTTCCCTTTCCATATCATGAATCCGCTTTTCTGGGCTCCACACCTGATCAGTCACCTCTCGAAACACCTTACCAGCGACCATAATATTAGCCCCGCAGGCGCAAGTTCTCTCGAGGGTAGGCCATCTTTCCCCTTTTAAGTGCTTCGTCAGTTCTGTAAAATCTTCGGGAATAATATGAGTGTGAAAATCTACTCGCATTGCCATTCACTCGCTTCTTCAGGCATAACATTTCCACAATGTTTACACGTTCTAAGTTCTAAACTACCATTAAATCCAGCAATTGCTTCCTTAACCTGAACTTCAATATTCGTTAATTGAATGGTAACTTTGTGCATTTCATGATCACAAGCATCGCAAAACCAAACGAAGTCCTCCAATTCTCCCTCCGCCCGATTACGTTCAATCACTAAGCCAATCGTATCTGCTACCCTGTGTGGGGAATGGGGTACATTAGCTGGAAGTAAGAACATCTCTCCCTCTTTTACTTCCACTACTTCACGTTTTCCTTCGCTATTAATCACTTCAACATAACAGCTTCCCTTCACTTGATAAAATATTTCTTCTGATGGGTCTACATGGAAATCACGTCTTTTATTTGGACCACCTAGGAGCATCACCATTAATTCTGCATCCTTCCAAACAAGTTTGTTATTTACAGGTGGTTTTAACTGATCCTTGTTCTCTTCAATAAATTTCATTAGATTGATAGGTAAGAATTGTGTTTTCATCGCTTCAATAACTCCCTTCAATTTTGAAAATCTTTTAATCTAAAACATTAACATGATTTTTTTTTAATGCTTTTTGCATATGAACCACTTCATCTGCTAGATTCGTAATTCGATCAAGCACTTCTGGATCTACCAATTCATTTTCTTGATTAAAATGACTCGTTTGTGCGTATACATAACCAGGTGCAACATACGCTCTGAAAAAGCCTGCAATCGGTTTTAATTGGTTTTCAATAACTAAATAATGTTGGAATGTACCGCCGTTTGCGACAAATCCCATCACTTTATTTCTGAAATTATTTGGGTGAATTAAATCAAATAAATTTTTCAAGACCCCCGTTATTGACCCTTGAAAAATCGGTGTCCCAATAATATAGAAATCAGCCGATGAAACGATTTCGATTACCTTCCTTGTGTCATCTGAATACGTTAAAGGGTCACGGCCATCACAAAATTGAACGTCGTAATCCATCATATCTAAATACTCTACCTCGATATCTGGGTTCTTTCTCTTCACTTCATCTAGTACTTTTTTTACGACGATTCCAGTTTTATAGCCAATAATCGTACCTGATATCCCTAAAAGTTTCATTTCAACTTCCTCCTAACCTTAAATATTTTTACATCTTCCAAAATAGCAACCTATTTATTCATTACTGCATTATCTAAAACACTTACTTTTAAAGCATCATTTACTAAGTCTAGTGATCGTTCACGTTTATAGTTATTGAAGAAGATAGCCCTCTTCCGGATTGGATCCCCAGTATAATAGCGCTCATATTGTAATAATCTTTGTCCAAAAGCTTCACCACATAAATCCCATGCAAGCTTAAAAATACTCACTCGTTCTAAAGATGTAACCCCAGCTCTACCTACATAATACTTATCTATTTCTTCTCTTAATTCTTCATGCCTGAAATCTGCACCTGTTGGTGACATTAATAAACCACCTGCTCCAACAATTTGCATCACTTCGATTGCCCTCGGATACATTTTCGGAAGTAATCCTCGAATCGTTTCAAGTGCGACATAATCTGGCATTGCCTCACCGTATTCCGTCATCGTATGCTCATATTCCGCTACACGTAGCAACGCTCTTATTGATTCAACTGACTGTATTAATTCACCTAAATCATTTTGAACATTTAAAAACCCATCTACTCCAATCGTATCAGCGAGTTTCATCGCCACTTCAGTCGCAAACTGTAGCTTTACTAATCCTCTTACACCTGACTGATGGGCTGGTTGCTGCCCTGCTCCAGTCATTGGGTATAGCTTATTTGCCGCCTCTACGTTGTTGTATAAGAAAATCCGATCCCAAGGAACAACCACATCGTCAAAAACTAACAAAGCATCCATTTCTTCAAACCTTGAAGCAAGTGGATGATCAAATAAAGAACGGGTACCATCCTGCATCGGTTCGCGACAAATAATACGAAGACCTGGCGTTTCAATTGGAATCGCAAAGGCTAATGCATACTTTTCATCACCAGGAGCAAACCCCGGGAAGGAATAAATAATGACCTCATCAGTAATTGGAGCCAAGGTTGCTAGCATTTTAGCTCCTCTTACCACTAATCCTTCTGGTGTCTCTTTCACTGCCCCTAAATGCGTATAAGTATCATTCTGCTCATGTGACGTCTTGCTACGGTCATTTTGGGGATTAATAATGGCATGAGTTAAAAATAAATCATTGTCACGGAGATACTTATAATAATTTCGGATATTTACTGCCCAATCCTTATTGTATTTTTCAAAAAACCATGAATTATAGTACATAGAGGTGACAACAACATTTAAAAAATCAGGTGTTCGACCCATTAATCCAAATGTCGCCTCAGCAAATGCTTCAAACACAGCTCTTCGTCGTTGTAAATCATCATAACTGCGAGGAACTAAGAACGCATTGTTTACTCTTTCTCCTGTTTCTTCACAAACATGAGTAATCTTCTCTTGGTATTTTGGATCATGCTGCATATCATATAGCTTTGCTATTTCATGTATAGGCTGCTGAAATACCATCTCGTCGTATAAATTAGTCACTTTTCTACCAGACAACCATACCTCAGGCTTACGTAATTTAACTGCTTCCATGTATTGAGCTCCTGTTCGGATTCCCATACAATCCCTCCCACAGAATAAGTATTTGAAAATTCTAACTGAATTGTAATACTGAATTCTTTACAAAACTGTAAGGTAATTAACGTAAATTACAATAAAATTCACAAAAGTCTAAATAATCAAATTATGTAGTGGTATTTTAATTAGGTTTAAACTATGCTAATAGTGGTAATACATATTCAAACATTTACAACCTAAGCAAATACATCCAATTAATTCATTAGGAGGTACTCGTTTGGTTACTGTGTATGAAAGTGCTTACAATTGGGAGAATTATTTAAAATATGGAAAGAGGAAATTTTTCAAAGGAAAGGAAACGATCTACTCGCAAGGTATGAAAGGAAATGAGTTTTATTTTCTTCATAAAGGTTTAGTTAGAATTGTTACTTCTACTGCTATTGGAAAAGAAAGAATTTTAAATATTGTCGTACCAAACCAACTTCTAGGCGTACAAGCATTGGATCAAAATACACATTTTACTACCGCTATTGCTGTAAAGGATTCCGTCCTTTACCACTTCTCCTGTGAGGAATTTAACCAGCTCATTACCCTTCATCCAGAACTATTCAGATTATTTTCACGAACCGTTATACACAAAATGCGGATTCTTTTAGATCGGATCAATTTGGATACGCTTACATCTGAGCAAAAAATCGCTTTACTCCTACACAATGTTTGTAATGAATTTAAAAATTACGAAGTCCCTCTAAATCAACAAGACTTGGCAAGCTGTACTGGTCTGACAAGAATTACCATCTACAAAATATTAAAGAAGTGGCAAGATTTTGGTATTATTGAAATTGATAATCGAAAATATTACATAAAAAAACCAGATTTCTTAAGAAATCTGATTGGATGAACAAAAGCGGAAGTGCCTTGTTCAGCCCCGACAAGCAAATGCCGACCCGAAGAGGAGGTTTGCTTTTTAACCTCATCTTTGGGGCGCCATTTGACCTCGAGGTCGACAAAAGCGCGACGTCCTGTCGCATTGTCGACACTATTACTTCCTGTACGTCGGGGCTAGGCGCTGGAGCTGGACGTGAACTAATTTATAATTCTTATAAATAATTTGCAAGTGTCTTGATCTTCTCCATGTCTTTAATGATAATTTGCCGATTACTTAGCTCGATAAAGGACTCCTGCTTCCACTTTTGAATCACTTTATTCACCGTTATTCGTGATGTTCCAATGTATTTAGCGAGAGATGTTTGATTCATTGGAACATTCCCATTTTCATGATAAAGTTTAAGTAAATAATACGCCATTTGTTGCTCAACAGGACTATCGATTAAAGAGATAATTTCAGCAAGCGTTCTAAATTTATAAATAAGAGAATTAGTATAAATCGTAGCTGCTTCTGGATGTTCTTTGCATATTTGTGAGATATCTTCATCAGAGAAGCGATAAATGACAGAAGGGCGAGTACTGACTGCTCCAGTCAAATAAGGTTCCTGCCCGATTCCATGCTCGCCAAATAGCATGCCTGGTGGCACAACATTGATAATTCTTTCATCTCCTTTATCTGAAAGAAGATTAATCTTTATCTCCCCTTTACTTAAATAGTAAATTCCACGACCTGTTTCTCCTTGGCGATATATGACTTTGTTTTTTTCTACATCAAAAATTTGACCATACTTCAAAAACGGTTTCCATTTATATCGTAGATTTAACATTCTATCTCCTTTTCTATCTGAAAATATATCAGAGTTCCGCTCTACTTACGATTATCTTGTTATTTCTCTCTCGATAACAATAAATCCTGCTATTTTCTTATGAAAGTTTGTCATCCATTTCATTTACAAAGGCTCTTTTCGCATAGATTGTTGTTTATAGACGAAAAAGTTAGTCCGTTAATTTCCGCTGCGGGCAGGGATGGGAGCCTCCTCGGCGTACCGCCTGTGGGGTCTCCCACTTCCCTCTTTTTCCCGCAGGAGTCAAGTGCCCTCCGCTACAATCAACTCAGATTATTAAAAATATATAATACTTTAAATGCAACTTACTTAATAAAAAAAAGCTTTCTAAAAGGATGTTGTTTTTGGAAAAAGCAAACAAATAATAAAGAGGTTGATTGGAACGGAAGGTGCGAGACTCCTGCGGGAGCAGCGGGACAGGTGAGACCCCACAGGCGCGAAAAGCGCCGAGGAGGCTCACCGCCCGCCCCGCGGAAAGCGAGCATCCTGGAGTGGAAATCAACCACTCTACCTGTTCAAGAGCAACAAAGTATACGAAATCAGCCTTTACAAATAAAAAAATACCACCTTCCGGAAAAATTATTTCCAATCAGATGGCATTCTTTTACTATTTACATTCTTGTTTGAGGGGTAACGCTTGTGAGATGAGCATCAAACATATCAATGATTTCAAGAAAACGATCAGCTTCACGGAAAACATGGTCCGCCAATAAAGGATGAATAATGCTCTTAATTTTACATTGTTCGATTAAATCGCGTGCTGTTTTCTTAAAGTCCCTTAAGGAAACGACCGACACACGATTTTGATCAAGGAATTGGTCTAATAATGGAACAGTTTGAGATTGTGGCTTCATTGATTCTAAATCGATTGCTTGGTACATTAATTGATCAAAATCATGACTAAAATTTTGCGCCATATCTACTAACTTTCTTTCCGAAGGATCTAAAAGATGGCCAATAAATTTCGCGTGGTCAGCCATAATCCTTAAGAAAAAGACATTTTCTTTAATAATTGCATCTGGAAGTGGTTTCAATTTCCCTTCATTTAATTCGATTAAGCGTTTTCTAAAGTAATTAGCTTCCCTACTCGTATGATCTACTAGCAACGGAAAATTATTGGCACCTGGCAATTTACAAGTGAGGATTAAACCTAACACTTTACGTTTAAATGCAAAGATATTCGTAGCAGCTTGCTGTACTTCAGAATTAAATCTTCTTATCACTTCAGGATCTGTTTGATCATTAAATGCATGAGCACGCTGTTCGATGTGTTCAAATAACCGATAAAATTGATTAGCTTCTTCGATTAATTTCGTATCCTCCGCCCTAAAGCCTAAACGAAGAAATAAAGAATGTTCTTTCATGATCCTTGACCAGAAACGAATTTCATTTAATGAGCGAGTTATAAACAAACCAGATGTAACTCCAGTATCAGGGTGTATGTGTTCATTCCCATTCATGCCAAAGCCTCCCCTGTTATTCATTTATTCATACTATTTGTATTAAGAGTAAGGTACAAAAATACCTATGATATCTTAAAAAGTGGCAATGCATTAAAAAACACCCTCCGCTCCGATGATATGCTCCCCTTTAAGTAGACAGATTAAAAAATAAAAATCTGTTTACTCAAGGGGAGTATTTATTTTGTCTAAAAGGGCTTATCCTGTAGAGGAAAAATTGAAGATATTAAAGG
>NZ_JBHUJX010000011.1:0-53674 GCF_042683745.1 Bacillus sp. CGMCC 1.16607 | reverse complement strand
TAATGGGCCAAGTCATCGAATGAAGGATTCAATTTTACAAAACAGATAATTTATGGGAGTTGGCAAGTCTTACATTTTTAATTGCCATTTAAAGCATTTCCTACTTGCCAAAAACATTTCTCTGCTCCCTTTGAAAAGGAAATAAAGCAGATGATAGGGAATAGATATATGAGAAAATAATAGTGAGGGATATGGTAGGTATTGGAGTTTTCTAAAAATAAATTATCCCATTTAGGTGACAAATCTGTAAAAGATTATATTAGTCGGTGAATCGGATTCTAATCAAAGGTTTATATAATGGAGAAACACTTTGTTGATTGAGCGAGTTTGATAATCATAAGGTATGGTATAAATTGCAGTACATTAAGAAAAAGGAATGAGGGTAAGATGTGTCAGATAAATTTGGAATAACTAACGAAATCGATGAGCGGAAAAGCGAAATTGTAAAAGCAATGACAGATGTTGAATTTTACCCTGCCATTATAGAAGAACAGATCTGTTTAGATAAATACACAAAGCTGTCCTTATCGCGAGTTACAACCTTCGGAACCGCCTTTGAGCCTTTGGCAGCGGCATTTCGAAGTGTCATAAATGGTGGTGAAGCTAAAAGCGGATTATATCAAGTAACGATTCCAAAAGGTACACGACTAGCAGAATTTAAAAATGGTTTTGGATACTTAGGAAGTGTTTTGAAGAAAAACGGAGCGGTAGGTGGCGGACAGGCCGTGTTGAATCCTCTTGTCTGCAATCCGGCAATGCTGTGTATGGCTGCAACTCTAGCGACCATTGATAAAAAACTCGACAACATCCAAGAAATGCAGAAAGAAATCCTTGATTTTCTTGTTCAAAAAGAGAGGTCCGATCTTAAGGGTGATCTCAATTTTATGACGGATGTTCTTAATAATTATAAACACAACTGGAACAACGATACATATATAAATAGCTATTATAATATAGTCCTGCGTATCAAGCAGGAGGCAGAAAGAAAAATTGATTTATACGGAGCCTTGATAACAACTGAAATAAATAAGAAGTCGTCTTTTGTTCATCCGGATCAATGGGTAGAAAAGCTAATTAAAAAAATTCAGTCTGAGTTTGAAGACTACCAACTTGCTTTATATTCGTATTCCTTTTCTTCATTCCTTGAAATAATTCTTTTGGAAAACTTTGAGTCATCATATCTTGATGGTATTACAAAAAAAATAGAATATTATTCACTTAAGTATAGTGAACTCTACACTAAGTGCTATGACCAAATTGAAGGATATACCCAGTCCTCATTACAATCCAAAATATATAGGAGATCGACAAGCGTTGGTAGAGGAATAGTAGATAATTTAGCAATGGATCGAGACATAAAAAAATGTATAGTGTTAGGCAGTAAAAAACTAGAAAAGAAACGTTCAGAAAGAACAGAGCAGTCTATGAAACAATTTAAACAACTTATAGAAAAGCAGAACGATTATATCCGACCTTTCGTTGAAAAAATTAATACAGTTAAAAAACAATATAATCACCCAATTGAACTCATTTTCGATAAAGAGAACCTATACATTGGAACTACAGAAGTGCATTAACATTTGCTTTATTTTTGATATGGACAACGAAATTATTAAACCTTTAATTAGAAGGAAATCTAAAACAATGCAATTTGCTGCACAGTACAACGAAATAACTTAAAAGACATAATTGTTTCTTTACGTGATGCAAATAAATGTAACACAGAGAAGAAGTACAATGAGCATCAAAAAATGATACTACAAATCAACAAAGATTTAGAAAAATTAATGACTGATAACTACAATTTAAGAGAAAAAGCTGTGGCATTACAAAATGTGAAAAATTCTGTTGTGTGGTATTTATATTTATATTTAATTTCATTGTAGGATTATATGTCACTATTGGTGGGATAGCTATTGGTTTATACAATGAATGTATCTAATACAAAGGAAAAGAAAGATATTATTGGTAGGACCTAAAAGTAAAGGAAAAATAACAGAATCAAAGGGAACGATCAAAAAAGACATTTATATACCGAATACATTTTGGATTTAGTAGAGGGAGTTAGTAAAGGCCATTCGAAAATTTGGGTTTGGGTAAAAATACCAATTATAATTATCCCGTTAAGATCACCAAAAAAAACTATAAGTGCTTTTCCTTTGATAGATGGAGTAAAAGTAGAAAAATAATAAAATAGCAAGTAAGAGTTATTTAATTTATTATACACAGTATCAAAGGATGTTGACATGAAAAAACAACTGTTAGAAATTTTACTGGATCTACAGAAGGATATGAAAGAAGTAAAAACGGATATCCAAGTAATTAAAGAAACGGTAATTAGAATTGAAGTTTTACAATCAGAAGATGTTGTCGAGTTACTAAAAAATCAACAAGAAGAACAGATTTTGAAGTAGATTACCTGATTAACAGAGTAATTGACATGGATTAGCGACTAGTCAACCTGGAAAAGTGGATTGAAAATTAAATCCACTTTTCCAGGTTGACTAATAAATACAAAGCTCAGTCCATTCAATCATTTAAAAAAATCATATGAAATATATAAGTTACTATTAGAAAAAAAGGCGATATTATTTTTATCCCTACGTTGGTAAAGTTGATGAGTACTTTCACTTGCATACCCCTCTAGACTACCTTAATAATTTTCCATGTCTTATTAATTTAAAGATTTTATAAAGGCAGGTATCTTTAAAGTTTTGTTCAATATAACTTCGAAATAATCCCAAAAAAGGGAAAACAATTCAAAAAAGTAGATATTCAAAAGTTGATAATACATACTTTAAACGAATAGAAATATGATTGATTTTGAAATCAAATAGTCATAAATATTCAAGCTGAACTATTAGCCTAGATATTTATGACTTATAATGGGAAATTGTAAGAATTTCTTAATTAAAGAACTTAATAAATTTGCACTTTTGTTAATAGTTCATATTTTGTTTTTTAAAAAAGTTATAATCATTTCATTCTCTGGCATTTTTATATTTTTGTTTCTAACATAGTGTGGTTTTAAGTATATTTCTGTTGAACTTAAACTTTCATGACCTAATAATTGTGCAATTATCAGTTTATCTGTCCCTTCCTCTGCCATTAGAGTCGCAAAAGTATGTCTGAAAGAATGGATGTGCATTTGTGGTAGATTTGCTAACCCTAAGTATTCATTTAATAATTTTCCTACTTCGGAGCTGGAGAATTTTTTTGAATTTTTTTTCATAAATAAATAATCTTCATCTTCACGATTATTATTTATAATATAATTCTTTATAATTTTTCCCATTCCAGGTCTTAGAAATACAATCCTTTGATGCTTATTCTTAGTATTTATTAATAAAAATGAGTCATCTTCAAAATCAATATTATTGCATTTTAATCCGAGAATTTCTGAAATTCTGCATCCTGTTGAAAGAAGTAAAGTGAAAAGTAGCAAGTCTGTTTCCAAATTAACAGAATTTCGAATAACAGAGTTAAGGAATTTTAAAAAATTCCCCCTAGTTAATATTTTTGAATACTTTACTTCTGGTAAATAATCTTTCAGTGAAAAAATTATATTTTTCATAGGATTATTAAAGTTATAATTGTTTTCAAGAAATTTAAAAAAGTTATTCAAAGACTTTAAATTGTCTTTAAGAACGTTATAACTTTTATCCTTTATAAATTGGAAGTAATTATCAATAATAATACTATCAATAGGTAAATATCTGATAGCTCTCCCATTTCTATCTGTTAATAAGTATATTTTATCTAAATATATGTTATGCGGGTTTTCATTTAATTCATTTGATAAAAAAGTGACAAATTTATTTAAGTAGATAGTATAATTTTGAATTGTTTTTTCGGCTAACCTTACATTGTTTCGATAAGTTTCAATTTCCTCTCTTATTGTTTTCATTAGCATCCTCCATTATTGTATTTAATAAAATTTCCAAGGGGTATGGGAATTTCTGTTTAATTAATTCTTTTAAATCCTGACCGTCTAATTTTGTATAAATCATTGTAGTTTTTGGATCGGTGTGACCTAAAATTTCCGCCAAGTTATTTACATTCATTCCCATTTTCAAACAATGAACCGCAAATGTATGACGAAAAGTGTGTACAGTTATATATGATAATTCAGGTATATTCTTCCTGATTCTTTCTATTAAGTGTTCGATTGTTCTAATTGGTATCTTTATTTTTCTTTCAATTCCCTCATCCCGTGCAAACAAAAAACCGTTATTATATGGATTCCATTTAGAAAGTCCACTCTTGTTAAGATATAGTAAGATTTCCTCCTTTAATTCATCATACATTGGAATAATCCTATTTTTATCCCCTTTTCCACCTTGAATATAAATTAAGTTGTTTTCAATATCAAAATCTTTTACTTTAATATTGGAAACCTCACCAACCCTACATCCAGTTAATAATAAAAACAATATTATAGCTCTACAACGAAAAGGCTTATATAGAGTTTCTGAAATTTCCAACACTCTTCTTATATCCTTATGTTTTATATAGCGGGGAATTAATGACGACTTTTCTATAATGAATTTGCTACGGGAATCTTTATTGGTAAATTCCATATGATATGCAAACCTTAAAATACTTCGAAGAATCGAATTGTATTTATTGCGAGTTCTAACTGAGTATTTATTATTCTTATTACTGGTGATGAGTGCCTCATTTAAAATTATTTCATTTATTTCATTTGCCTTTAATTTGGGATAGTTGATTTGTAGAAATTCCTTTAACCTAAAGATAAAGTTCTTATAAGTTTTTCCAGTACTAGTTGATCGCACTCCATTTCTTACCAACGCTTCGAGGTGTTTTTCATACTCCTCTAGAATAAAAATAACTAATTTTTCCTCATTAATCATATTTGATTTTATATAATTTTCATTTTCACATTGTCCAAGAAAATCTAATAGCGAACTCTCAGAGACTCCCAGTTGTATAGAAATTTCTTCAATTGATAGATCTATTTTTTTCTCATACATTATCATCACCCCAAATATAACTCTTTCCCATGAATAATTTTTTTAATTTATTGATATCCCGATAAAAATAGTAATGGGTCGATATTGGATGCTTATGTCCACCACACTCTCTCACTTGATCTAAATCATTTCCTGCATTTAGTGCATTGGTAATAAATCTGTGTCTGAGGGTTTTTGCTGTAAACTTAATTTCTTTAAATGATTTCATATTAAAATCCCTTATCAAATACGATATTGAACTACTAGGCATTCCGGTTCCGTTAGTAGATAAAAATAATGCTCGTGTATTTTCAATCGGAAAATAATTTCTACGAATTAATAAATATGATTTAATAATATCTATTGCAGTATCTGATAATTTTAGTGTTCTTTGGGATGATTTTATGCTCGTAAGGACAATAAGTTTTTCGTTTATATTAATGTCATCAATATTTAGATTTGCAACTTCTATAGGTCGACAACCTGTTTCTAAAAGTATCATTAATATCGAAATGTCCCTTAAGACGTGCTTCGATGACTCAAAAATATTTTCTAGGACTACTAATATTTCATCTTCTTTAACGTAATCGTTCGATCTATTTCCATTACAAATTAATCTCTTAGGAACCTTATACTTATAATTAGTTATTTTTTCATCAACTAGAAATTTAGAAAATAAACTAATTGCTTTTAGATATGCGTAGCCAGAGCCAGGGGTGATTGTTTCAGTTAAAACACTTCTAGTTATTTTTTCTTCGAATTTTTTAAAACTTGTTACCCAAAATTCAGTGTTAGATACTAATTCTTCTTTATAATTAGTATTTTTCAAAAAATACTCTACGGCTGTGGCATAACTTTTACAGGTAGATTTTGCGTAATTTTTCTTTAGCATGAAATGTTGGAATTTTACTGTTATAGAATGTTTTTTTTCATTCTTTGGTTGAGTAACTTGTTTAATTGGAACTTTATAATATATTTTAGCTTTTTTATTCTTTGTTAAAAATTTGCAGAAGTCGTTTAAATAATTTAAGATTGTTTTTGCATTTTGTTTATCCATATCAGCATTATCAACTAAAGCTTCGATATAATCTTGTATTTTTAATAAATGTTCTAACTGTAGCTTGTTTATTTGAAGAGTGCAGTCTTTTCTAGAAAAAATATTCGATTCATTCTTTAAGATACTGTAAAAGATGTTTAATACTTCCTCATATTTTGTTTTTTTATAAGTTGAGATAGTTTTAATAAATTCATCAACAATTTTTTTAAAGGATAGGTCATTTATAAATAAATGACTTGAATTTATATCTAAATTTTTATTTTCCATATACATTGCTCCTTCCGAATTTTTCTGAAATTTTGTAATTTTTATTTGAATTTTTGTAAACCTCCCTTTATAATGAAAATATAGTTATTTTTAATTTCGGCTTCAGCCAGACGGTGGAAGTTCATTCAAAACACTTTTGATTAGTGTTCAAACAATCCTAATGGGATTCGTATGTTCATTTTTCAAAAGTGTTTTTTATTTTGAAAAAAAACGACAATGTTCGGATTAAGTGAATGAGTATTTAGAACTATTATTTTCCTATTAATGTATTTTTATTAAAAAAAGTTGCGTGGAATTTAAGTTCCACGCAACTTTATAGGAGGTGTCAATGTGAAAAAAGACCTATACAATTGCGCGGAAGGATATTTATCACTTTACATTAATCAAATTTGTCATAATTATCATGGCTATAATAAATATGAATTAAATCAATGGTCAAAATATCGACCATTGCAGACTTATAATGATATGGGTGTTTAGAATCAAAATCAGGTGATGATCAAACATGAAAGATCCTGATTACTTAAATTTAATGGGAAAATATAATAGAGAAGAAATTAATTTTGAAAAATACTTAAAAGATAGAGGCCTATATAAGGCAAATAAATTAACAAAGTTAAATGAAGTAAAAGCCTTAATTAACGGTAATCCCAATATTCTAAATTTATTTTTAAGTAAAGTATCTATAGGTGTTCGCTGCCTTGTAATGAAAGCTATTTTTGATTTAACGGATAGACAAATAGAAGATAATGTCAGACATGTTAGATCAGTAATTGGGGGATTTATTAAGGAAAATTTAGAAATTGTTAAAATTAATGAAAATCCTGATGCAAATTCTACAAGGAATTTTTCGGCAGATTTTATTCGGGAATTATCGATTATTTTTGATCTTCCTTACCGCTTCTTAGCAGATCAATATGCTGAATACAAATTAATAAATACATTTGAGGAGTATGAAAGAATTAATATTAGATTACTATCATTAAAAGAGTTAATAGAAGAAACGAGTTTAGTGATGCATGAAAAGCATTTTAACCGTAAAATATATGGGATTAAATTGATTAATTCATTTTTTGAAAATAGAAATGCTAAGTATTTTTATACTCGGGTAGATATAAGAAAACAGTTCATTACTATTGAGATTTATTTAGAAAATAGTCAAGTAACTGAAATGATTACACTTAAAAAAATTTTGAATATATTAAAAAATTTAGATGTACGTGGAAAAGTATATTATCGAGATGCATTTCTAAGAGATTATAAGAAGTTAATAATTTTGATTGGAGTAGAAGGGAATTTTATACATCCTTCTTATCTAAGTGAACAGTTATTATTAGAAAAGCAGATATTTTAATTATCTAGAAACACTTATTCAAAGGTAATCCATAAATGAAATGATTAGGTTTTGATGATAGATTTTTTCGAAGATTGTTTAACTAAACATATACAAACATCATAATTCATAGAATATTTGCTTAACAAATTACATGGACAAAAAATTGACCACAAGAATATTAATTATTTTCAATAGAAAACCTCTTAAAGAAAATTTCTTTTAGGAGGTTTTTTATGTTATTAAAAAATAAAGTTCTTGATAGTAAAAGAAAAAATGCACTGGAACTCATTAAAGAATGGAGTGAAGAGTTAAGTAATCACTATTCAGATAATAATTCAAATTGTAAAGATATGTTTAAAGGCAAACCAAATCATTTATTAGACAAGGAGAGATGAATAATAAATCTGCTACAAGTAAAGGAGAAGAAGTATGCGATATGATGACTTAAAGGATGTTTTAACTGTAAAAGATATCACAATGTTTTTAGGAATTAGTAGGACAAAAGCTTATGAGTTGGTTCATTCTGGGGAATTTTATACAGTTAAAGTCGGTACCAGGATACTCATCCCAAAAAAATCCATTCAAAAATGGTTAGATGGAGATGATAAAAAATTTTCCGCTCTTAAACTCACTCCACCAAAGGTTTAATACATAAAACACTAAGTAATACTGGTAATGGTGATTTGAGTTTGGGTGCCCAGTCACTTAAAGGAGGTAATTGATCTATGACTGGTCGCATAACCAAAGACAAAATAACAGGTTCTTATTATATTACAATTGAAGTTGGTACAAAAGGAAATCGAAAGAGAAAGGTTCAAAAGAATTTTAAAACTAAAAGAGAAGCGAAAGAAGCTTTAGAACTTGCAATAGCGGAAATGCAAAAAGTAGTGGAGGAAAAGGAGTCTAAAGAGAATTTGCTCCTGGGTGATTATTTAGATTTTTGGCTTAAATCATATGCTGAATCAAATACTTCACCTAATACTTACAAAAGGTATGAGCAAATCATTCGTGTTCATTTGAAACCAGGATTAGGACATATCACGTTGCAAGAGCTAAGACCCTTACAATTACAGAATTATTACGTAGAAAAACTGGGCGATATTTCAGCTCAAACGGTCTTACATCTACATCGATTGTTATCAAAAGCATTAAATGATGCAGTAGATTGGGAATTTGTGAACAAAAATGTTGCTCTGAAAACCAAACCACCAAAACCCAAAAAATTTAGACCGACTTTTTATTCAAAAGAGGAATTAGAGTGTCTTTTTGAAGCAGCAAAATCGAGTAAGGTCTATTACCCCATAATTTTTAATGCAGGTCATACTGGGGCGCGTTTAGGTGAGTTACGTGCCTTACAGTGGACAGATATCAATTTTGATAAGCGGCGTATGACTATTACCAAGTCTGCTTATAGGGATAAAGAGGGAGAAGTGCAAATCCGAGATCTAACAAAGGGTGGAAGAGATCGAACGATTGTGATTGGAAAAGTGCTATTGAATTTTTTAAAAAGCCACTACGAACGATATCAGGAATTAAAAAGTCTTTTAGGAAAAGACTTCAATCCCAAAGATCTAGTGTTTTTCAATGCAAATGGTCATTTTCTTAACATGCGTGAGTTACACAAAGCTCATAAAAGAGCTATTAAGCGAGCAGGATTAAAAGATTCCCGTTTTCACGACCTAAGACATTCTCATGCTACAATTTTACTACAAAAAAATGTACATCCCAAAATTGTTAGTGAACGTTTAGGTCACTCTAAAATTGGAATTACATTAGATTTATATAGTCATGTGATTCCTACTCTTCAAGAACAGGCAATTGAAGTATTTGATGATGAAATGGATAACAATTAGCGAAAACGAGCTATTTGGCACCAAAATGGCACTTAAATCGAGGAAGGGATTGAAAGCGAGGCTTGCAACTTCGTAAGTGAAAAGCCTCAATCCCTTGGTGTGTAAGGGATGGCGGGACTGCCTGGGAATCGAACCCAGCTATCCTGGCACGCAGGACACAGGCGGTTTTGAAGACCGTGGAGGACACCAGTACCCCAATCAGCCCCAAATATTCTATTGATATAAAAGTAGCATTAATAAAATTATTCACCTCAATAGATTATCAGATAATTGGCTATTTAGAAAGTGAAAGTTTTCCTTTACGATGGAATGAATGAAAATCAGTAATCCAAGTTAAACTAAGGAAAAATATAAAAGGATGATTTTTTTGGATAAGTGGAATGAACAAGCAGCTGCAAATAACAATTTGTCATCAACAACGATAAAGTCATCAAAACTAGTCAATGATAAAAAGGAACACGAGTTTTCGGAGGAGCTGTCTGACGGAGGAGAACGAAATGAAATAATAAATAAAAACATAAATGGGGCAATAGTTACCACTGAAAAATAGAAAGTTATTAGAACACTACTTCGATCGATCGAATAAAATTTGGGAGAAATTTATATGAAACGACGATTTAAAAGAAATAACTTACCGTTTCTATTGTTATGCTTTATTCATTCAACTCTCATCATTTATACTTTTTTTCGAAAAAAGGATCGAAAAACATTATTTATTTTACTCTCATCAAATATTGGTCTTGCTTATCTTTTTGATTACATTATTTTAAATTATTTTCATTCTTATGTTTATAAGCCTAAATTAATAAAGAAAAGGTATTTAGATAATATTTTGGGAGCAATCTTATCACAAGGTATTTTTGTCCCATTTACTGCTACATTTATTACTGCTTTTGGCTTTGGATGGAAGGTAAAGGTTTTATTAGGTGTATACTTTGCAATTGTGGAAAGAGTTTTTATTCGAATGAAAATATTTAAAACGAATTGGTGGAGAACTATTTTCACCTTAATATTAATCCCATTTTCCTTCCAAATAAGTGACATTTGGTTTAAGCTTTTAATAAAAAGAAACAAAGTAATCTTAAGTTCCTCTTTTTTTATGATAATTATGGTTTCATGGACAAATTTATATTATATTTTGTTCTCTTTATTCCGGAATTATCGCTTTGGTTTTGGATTCATACGTACTTGGAAAGAACATTTTAAAATTATTCCTTTCTACATTTTGGCATTATCAATCATAAGTAGTTGGTCTATTAAAAATAATGATGGTTTTAATGGTAAGCTGAGGTCTCTATTTGTCATTAAAATTGTCGATATAATTTTTAAAAAATTCACCCTATTTAAAAGTGATTTTAAATTTTTATTTTTAAATAGCGGGTTACAAATAGGAATGATTTATTTGATTGCAAAATTAAAAAAAATAGTATTTGAAAATTAAAAAGGCTAAATGGATGCTGATACATCTATTTAGCCTTTTTTCTTATTTATTTTTGAACAAATCTACAAACGCATGATAAAATTCAAATCCTTGATATAGAAGAAAACTTGTTGCTGAGAGTGAAAAGAATCCGATCATGATTGCTCTAAACCACATAATGATTCCTCCTGTAAGTTTATTGAAAAACTTCAAAGAGGAAACCTTTAATATAATTTGATTGATAAAATATTGGATGATAGAATAATCGTTTTAAATGCTGGAATCCTTGGAGGAGTTTTAACTTATGATAGGAATTCATCACTGTTACAACAATTAAGATATTAGAGAGGACCATGAAAAAATGCTTCTTATCGTCGTCAAAAATTGAATCATGGCTAACATCTAGGTGAGTGTTTAGGACAAGAATAGGGTAATGATCGTTAGAATGGATATTTGAACTAGAAGCTGAAAAGTGAATTCCCAAAATTGTTATGAAAAAAACGAAAAGGGTGAGAATAAGCTGTTTTTTCAGGTAAATCACCTCCCTTTATTAAAGTTGCTCTAATCTTATAACAAAGTGAACGTAGTGAAAACAAGAGTTATTAGACAAATTTTTTAAAAGGAGATCTTGGCTATTATTAGTGTAAATTGGTAAAATCCTTATTAGAAAAAAGCGTTCTAGTATACAATTCAAAAGGACCTATTCATAAGGTCCTTTTGAGTTTTACTTATGGAAGATGGGCAGATTTTAGATGAATTAGCTTCCAGTACATTGTTTCACCATTGGCTGTGACAAGTTCAACAATGTTATTTTGGATGTTTTTAACAAGTCCAATTTTGTCAGGTAAATCTCCCGTATCAAATACTACGAGTTTTCCTTCATATTTCTTTAATTGATCTTCAAATGTACGTGATAGTGGAATGCTTAAAGGCTGTACAGGTAGCACTTCATTGCTTAAAGTGTAGGGGGTTAAACTGGATGAGTAGGGAGTAACCCATTTCAAATGACTTAAGGAAATAAAAAGTGTTTTGTAAACAGGGGAGTAGAATACAAAATAGTCGTTTAATATGTTGGTGATATAACCATGGATGGATTTGTTCCCAGTAACATAGATCTCAACAAATATGCCTTTTGCGTTATTAAGTGTTTTTCGATAAGAAATCGTATCAGTGTCATCCGTAAAAGGTTGCTTATCTTGATGTATAATTTCAATCGGCTCATTACAACTTAATTTAATATTATGCAAATGGAGAAGCGGGATATATAAATATTGCTTTCCATCAAATAATACTAAAATATCAAGACCAACATCAATAAGAATGCCGACGAAGGTTGTTTTCCCTGTAATTTCCAAGTCAACTTGTTTTCCAATAAAATTAGAAATTCCTTTCAAATGAATACCTCCTTTGTAGTTGATGAAAAAATAGGTGCACTAGTTAAGTTTGACTAATGCACCACATACATAAAAAGCCGTTAGGAGGTATGTTTATCTTGATTTCCATACATAATCAATTGTTTTAGTCACTTTTTCTTTAGAAGTTCTAGAGCTTCTTTTTCTAGATTCTCCTTGATTTTTATCTTCAGATTTACTTTCATTACTTTGAGATTGAGCATTAGCTTCATTATTTTGCTGTTGATTATTTTGTTGGTTATTTTGATCGTTTTGGTTATTTTGTTGTAAAGAGCCTTTTGGACCCGAGCTTATACTCTTAATATGGTAAGGGTTGATTCGCATAACTTCTTGATTATTAATTAGAGTGTAGTGTCCACCTGCATTTTCTACTAAAATACCTTCCATTGCTTCAGGGCCGCCACGATTAATCGCAATCCATTTATGTGACATTTTTCCGAAAATATCATGGAAGCTGCCTACATTTTCAAATTCTGGAATCACGGTTTGGACAGCCATGGTATTTGTATTCATTCCATTGTTTTGATCTTGGTTGTTTTGGCTGTATTCAGCTATACTCTTAATATGTTGAAGATTAAAGTAAACAACACCATCATCTTGTGTAAATAAGACGATATAATCATCTACATTCCCAAGAACTTGCCCTTTTTTAGACTCAGGTCCTCCTTGGTTGATCTGAATGTATTTTCCTTCTAATTGTTGAACAACACCAGTAAAAGAATCGGATTGAATAAATTCTGGCGTTTGTGTTTCAGTTGTTCCTTGCTGCTGAAGAGTAAGCGTCGAATTGGATACGGAATTTTCACTGATGCTTGCAATATGTCTGATGTTATAATAAACGACAACATTTTGATTTTGCTGTTGATCATTTTGATTGTTGTTTTGAGCATTATTTTGGTTTTTATTCTGTTTATTCTTATTTTTATCGTTATTATTGTTGTTGTTGTTATTGTTATTATTGTTATTTGCATAAACGGTTACAAAGTCTGATTGGACATCTAATAGAACACCAGATTTAGATTCTGGCCCCCCACGATAAATGGTTACTTCTTTACCTTTTAAAGATTCTAGAAACGAATGATAAGGGTCTGGGTTCGATTTTCTAACTGTATTGTCATTTGACTTTTTGGTCATTTTAATTTTTCCTCCTTGGCATTTATCATAATAGGTAATTTCTACTCTATATATACGTGTCATGTAGGGGTATTGACCCTATAAAAGGGCCTATTTTTTAATATATCAACTCATGCCTATAATACAGATTCATTTTAAAGATCCCTTAGTTTTTCATATATATATTTACTTCGTTCTTTAATAAAATCGAGGATGAATTCTGGTTCTTGATCGAATTGGGATAATTGTTGTTGTTTATAGGGGTCTTTTAAAATATAGGGTCTAAGAGAGTGATAGAGGTTCATAATCTGGGGCTGTAAGCGTTCAACTGTATATTCAGATTCTAAAATACTTTCTAATAAACTTCGATATTCCATTCGAAAAGAAGGAATATCAAGAATACGTGCTGTTAGTGTATTAAACCCTTCTATTCTTACATAATCGTATTCCATGACTTTACCATTTACATCCCTGCCCCAGGTACCATCATAATCCCATGGCGATACTTCGAATTGACCTGTACTCGCATTTCGAATAAGAGAATAATTGTGTACAAAGCCATCATAGTTTTGGGTGAATATCACTCCAGCCAACCAACGTAAATATTGATTTACATTCACATATTTATGGATGTTTTCTTCAAATTCAACCCGAGATAAAGTATTAATTTTGTAAATCAATTCTTGAAGATGTCCTAGATCTTCCTGATTTCCGACTTTCATTTCATAGCCTAAGTCTAAAGATTCTTTCACATCATTATCTAGATCGCTTAATAGGGAGAAGTTTGCATCCCCATCAACTGCGTAGAAGATTGCTCCGAGGGGATAGTTTCTTTTTTGAAAGAAATTCTCGTCAACCGATTCAATTTGTAGGTATACACCTTCTGTTTTCCCATTGATGTTTAAAATAACATGTCTAGACTCAGGCGCCAGCACTCCAATACTCCGAAAGAAATCAAAGGATAATTTATTTCTCATTAATGAAGGATCCTTATATTCTGCATTTAAATGGATTTCTTTTGCTCCAAGGAAAAGTTTGGGCTGGAAAAAAGCAATATGAAAAGATTTTTTTTTAAATTTCCTCGTATGTGAACCCCTATAAACAATATCAATATCCCATTTTTTTTTGTTCATTTTTAAATATCCAGCAACAGGATCCTCACACCAAATATCACTTCTTAATTCCTTATAGTCATTTGGATGAATAAAAACTTGATAGGTAGGTAACTGGCTCTGCTCTGACATTAATTAAACCTCCTCCTAAAACCTAATAAATAGTATGTATATATGATGGAAATGGTCACATTGGATAAGTGTCTATTTTTTAAAAATTGGGACGTTTGACTAAGGCAAATATCATTTATAGACGTATTTTAGTATAAAGAGAAAAGCGATCAATCCAATAAAAAGATTCCTTTGCTTTTCTATTTTAATAATAAGGAGGCTTTTTAATGTTTAATTTTAGAAGGGACGATATTAGACGCGCTGCACAAGAAGCTGCCAATGAAGGTTTAGATAATTTTATGCGCAATGATCCACGTGAGCAAGGTCGCACAGCATGTCGTACAACTAGAAGGGATAGTCGTGTAGGAGGTCAGATGAATCGTCGTACGACAAGAAATAACCGTGTAGGCGGTCAAATGACTCGTCGTATGACAAGAAATAATCGAGTAGCTAGCCAAATGACTCGTCGTATGACAAGATTTACAGCAATGGTAGGAGGGAGAAGTACTCGTCGTTCAACGAGAAGATCTACAAGACGTTCAACACGGCGAGGAGGACGAACAACACGTCGTACGACAAGAAGAACGACTCGTAGATGCCGTACAACTCGCCGCACGACAAGAAGAACAACGAGAAGAACGACAAGAAGAACAACCCGAAGAACGACGCGCAGATGCCGCACTACTCGTCGAACAACACGTCGGACAACAAGAAGAACGACACGGGTATGCCGTACAACTCGTCGAACGACTCGCCGTACGACAAGAAGAACGACGCGCAGATGCCGTACAACTCGACGCACGACAAGAAGAACAACGAGAAGAACAACAAGAAGAACAACAAGAAGAACAACGCGCAGATGCCGCACGACTCGTCGAACAACAAGAAGAACGACACGTAGAAGCACAAGAAGATCATCTCGCCGCAGCACAAGAAGATCGTCCCGTCGTAGCTCACGTAGATCTACACGAAGAGGTGGACGTTCTAGAAGTAGAAGTCGTAGTAGACGAAGAGAAGCAGCAACATTTAATACACAAAGAAGATATTGGCAAGATGGAAATATGAATATGCTAAGATTAGAAAATAATTAAATCATATTTTAGAAAAATAATAGACGGAACCCCAAATGCTATAAATTCAGTAATATTGAATTTATAGTTTTTTTTTTTTAACGCTTTAACATAATAAAATTTGAATAAATAAAATAAATCTAGTAAAATATTCCTGTTGATTTTATTTTCCGTTAGTCAAAAGGAGCAACTATATGAGAAAAAACATCCAGTTTAAAATGCTATTTAGCTTTTCGATAATAGTTATTGCAGTGTGTTTAATCATTTCAGCAGTTAACTATTTTACGACTACGAATCTCGTTAAAGAAACAATAAGTAAGCAGGCAGGTTTAATTGCAAGTCAAGCGGGAAAGCTTATTGATGTTGAAAAATATAAAGAAATCAATATTGAATCAGGTGAAAACGAATACTATCATGAACTAAGAAATGAGTTGAACCAATTAAGAAATATAACTGGGTTGGTTTATCTCTATACGATGTCGCGTGAGAAAAAAGGAAATACATACGAGTACTATTATATGGTCGATGGAATGCCCCCTGAGGATGAAAATGCATCAAATCTTGGAGATGTGGAGGAAGGTGCTGAAACAGATTTTCCTAAAATGGTCGCTGCATTTGAAACAGGGAAAATTCAAAGTGATATGACCTATACAGAAGAATATGGTGGTATGGTTTCGACTTATATTCCGATTAAAGATGCAAATGGAAAATTAGTTGGAATTATCGGAGCGGATTTTGATGTAACAAATGTGTATCAATTATTGGATAAGAATAAAAAGAGTATGATCGTCATAACTCTCGTTATATTAATAATAAGTATTTTGTTCATTTTTGCCTTTTCACATTATTTGATTCGACCATTAAAACAATTAACCGCGCAAGTTTCAAAGATTAGAAAAGGGGATTTATCAATTTTTACACCTAGTGAACGTTCAGATGAAATTGGAATCCTTTCGAAAGCTTTTTCACAGATGGTTATTGATTTACGAATGATGATTCAAGGAATCAATCAAAATTCGAATCAATTAATTAATAACTCTAAACAACTATTAAGTCATACACAAGAAGTACGAATAGGAAGTGAACAAGTTTCTTCATCAATACATGAAGTAGCACAAACAGCGGAAACTCAATATCGTAGCTCAGAAGATTGTGCTTCAGCAATGGTTGAAATGACAAAAGGAATCCAGCAAATTGCAACAGCATCTTCCACAGTCACAGAACTATCTGCCTCCACTCTAAAAGAAGCGGAAAAAGGTTTTGAAAAAGTGGAAAATGCAGTCAATCATATGGGAACGATGAATCATTCGGTACAAATGTCTGAATCAGCAATGAAGAAGTTAGAAACACGTTCAGAAGAGATTTCAAATATTGTCCTCATGATAAGTGAGATCTCGTCACAAACAAATCTTCTAGCTTTAAATGCTGCAATCGAGGCAGCTAGAGCAGGCGAACACGGAAAAGGCTTTGCGGTTGTAGCGAATGAAGTAAAAAAATTAGCAGAACAATCACAGCGCTCTGCAGAGAATATCCAACAATTAATAATGAATATGAGTGAGGATACAAGCCAAACGGTTTCGACATTAAATATTGTCATCAATGATGTTCAAAGAGGAATTGATGTTGTAGAAAAAGCCGGAGAGTCATTCCACACAATCTTAATGGCGATGAAAGAAATTGATTATAAAATTCAAGAGGTATCTGGAACCTCAGAGGAAATGTTTGCTTCTACAGAGGAGATTTCGGCTACTGTAAGTGAGTCGTCCTCCATGGCAGAGAAATCGGCCAATCGTACAAAAATTATTGAAAATGTTGTCTTTGAGCAAGAAAAACATGTTGGAGAAATGTCTCAGGAAATTGAGAAATTAAACGGAATGGCAGAAGAACTGCGAGGTCTTGTGCAAAAGTTTCAACTTTAGTCTTTAGGAAAACTACTTCGAATACGAAGTAGTTTTCTTGTTGAAAGAGACTTTTTAAAAGTTAGTTAAATAAAAGATGTCTAATTATTAGAATAAATGTTCTTATAGCTTGTAATAATTACACATTATGATTTTGAATGAATTTGGTATAATTATAGAATGGAAGTGGATCTAAATAATCGAGATGGGGTGAGGTAAATGAAATTTATTCATACTGCTGACTGGCATTTAGGAAAGCTAGTTCATGGTGTGTATATGACATATGATCAGCGTGAGGCATTAAACCAATTTTGCCAAATAATTGAGGAAGAACAACCAGACGCAATTATCATCGCAGGTGATTTATATGATCGGTCTGTTCCACCAATAGAAGCGGTAGAATTGCTTGATGAGATTCTATTTAAAATAAATGTAGAGTACAAGACACCGATTGTGGCGATTACTGGTAATCATGATAGTGCAGAGAGACTTTCCTTTGGTAGTTCATGGTATAAACATAGTGGATTGTATCTATCTGGAAAACTATCAACGAATATAGAGCCAGTCCGAATAAATGGAGTGAACTTCTATTTAGCTCCCTATGCAGAACCCGGAACGATCCGATATTTATTAGAGGATGACACGATTCATTCACACCAAGATGCGATGAAAGCATTAATTGGTCAAATAGAGGAAAAATTAAACCCAGATGAGCCCAATGTTTTTGTTGGACATGCCTTTGTATTAGGTGGCCAAACCTCAGATTCTGAACGAACTTTATCTGTCGGTGGTTCAGGATGTGTAACCGCAGATTTATTCGATTCTTTCTCCTATACGGCGTTAGGGCATCTTCATAGTCCAGACGCTATTCGTCATGACAAAGTGAAATATTCTGGTTCGCTATTAAAATATTCCTTTTCAGAAGCTAAACAAAAAAAGTCAATTTCGATCATTGAAATGAATGAAGATGGTTCATTCGAGCAGCGCTTTCGATCATTAACACCACGACAAGATATGAGGGAGATAGAGGGTTATTTAGAGGAATTATTAGATCCTAGTTTTTATGAAAAACAAAAAGTAGATGATTATTTAAAAATCACCCTTTTGGATGAAGGGGCACTACTTGATCCGATAAATAAGCTTCGTCAAATATTTCCTAATGTTCTTCATCTTGAGAGAAAAATAAACATTATTGATATGAAGAAAAAGCATTCCTTTACTTCCATAAAAGATGAGAAAAAATCAGAAATTGATTTATTTGAGCAATTTTATAAAGAAATGACCACCGCAGATTTTGATCAGGAAAAAAAGGAAGTCATGGCAAATGTAATTGAAAACGTGTTGAAAGGGGAATCGGTGAAATGAGACCACTAAAGTTAACACTTCAAGCATTTGGACCATATGCCGGTAAAGAGACAATTGATTTTACTCAGCTTGGAAATCGGACCATGTTTGTTATTTCTGGAAAAACAGGTTCGGGAAAAACGACGATTTTTGATGGGATCAGCTATGGGATATATGGTAAAGCGAGTGGAGAAGATCGTAATGGCACAGAGTTAAGAAGTCAATTTGCTGATGAGGATGTAGTGACAGAGGTGACTCTTGAATTCTCTATTCACAGTAAACGATATATCATATCCCGTTCACCACAGCAAGATCGTAAAAAGAAATCAGGTGAGGGAACAACAACGATTACAGCAAAGGCTGAGCTCTATGAAATAGAAGCAACAGGAGAAAAAAAGCTTCTAGCCGCAAATGTTCGTGATGTGGAAGAAAAAATGAAAGAAATTATGCTTATTGATAGTAATCAATTTAGACAAATACTAATGATTCCCCAAGGGGAATTTCGGAAACTTTTGACATCTGATTCTAAAGATAAAGAGGCGATTCTTCAACGCTTATTTCATACTGAAATTTATAAAATTATCGAGGAAAAGCTAAAGGATGAATCAACGGAATTAAAACGAAAAGTGGAAGATCAAATTCGAAAGAGAAATGAAGTCATTCATCAAATCCATTCGGAATACAATGTACAATTAAAAGAATATCTTGATGCCGGAAGCGATAATGATGTCCTCATACTTCCTCAACTTCTAATAGAAATCAAAATGATGTCAGAAAATTTGTCAGAACTTAAGAAAGTAGACGAAGAAAAACAAAAAGAAAGAGATGTCATACAGAAACAAATTTTTGCTGCAAAGCAAATTATTGACCAAATTGAAAGGAAAGACGTATTAAATAATCGTAAAAGACAATTAGAAGAACAAAAAGTGAATATGGAAACAAAAGATAGAGAAATAAAATTTGCTCAAAAGGCAGCTGTTTTAGCACAACAAGAAGAACTGTGCCACAGGTTAAAAAAAGAATTAGATAGCTTGGCAAATGATTTTGGGACACAAACAGAACTTGTTTCAAAGCTATCAGAACTTTATTCAATTCGTGAGCAATCTTTAAATCTTGAAATATCACGAGAAAATGAGCGTAATCAAGCGGTTGAAAAAATGAACCAATTACTAAGGATGAAGGAAGACGTTTATTCCTTTGCGACATTGAATCAAGAAACGAATCAAATTGCAACCGAACTAGATACTAAGTATAAACAATATCTTGTCATCGAACAGAACCTTCAAATAGGTGAAAAGAAAATAACCGCTCTTGTCGAGAAAATGAGCGAAATAGAAAAAGAACAAATCATCCTTCTTGAAAATGAAAGAAAACTAGATCGGTTACAACATACTTTAACACTTTTTGAAAAACTAGAGCGTCAGTCTTTACAATATCATAACCAATTACAACAATTAAACGAGAAAAGAAATATTTTTGATCAAACCAGCGCCCATTTTTTAGATGGGAAATCATTAGTTGATCAATTAGAAAAAGCTTGGACATCTGGACAAGCTGCCATTTTAGCGAGTAAATTACATGATGGGGAGGCATGCCCAGTTTGTGGATCTAACCATCATCCACAATTAGCAAATACACATATTTCAACATTTCCTTCTGAAGAAGAATTAAAAACAGCAAAAATACAACTTACTCAGCTAGAAAAGGAAAAGTCAAAGTCTGAAAATGAATATATTGTAAGTCGGGAAAAAGCCACAGCTATTCATCAAAATGTTCAAGAAGTACATGTAGAAATTAATAAAGTTCATCAACATTATGAAGAATCACAAATTCACCAACTAATTGAACAATTCAAATTTGATATCAATCAACTTAATACGGAGCAAAATGTTCTAAAATCAAGGTTTGAGCAATTACAAAAGTTGAAAGAGGAAAAAGTTGCTCTAGAGAGTGACCAATTAGCACGATCCAATCAACATGAAATGTTAGAGACCGAACTGAACCAGATAAAGCTATTGTTTGCGGAGAAAAATGCAATCCTAGATCGAATTCGTTCCACCGTTCCAAACGATTTACAGTCAATCGAAGCATATGAAAAATCACTTTCAGTGGCTCAAAATAATCATTCATTAATGATTAAAAATCTTGAAGAATCGCAAAGTATGTTCCAAGATACGAAAATGAAATTGGATACAGCAAAATCTCGATTCAATGATCTACAAACTCGTTTAGAGGAAAAGAAAAAGGAATTGGATGACGAGAGAGGAATATTTTTACAAAACATGGTGGCTCAAGGCTTTGAAACATATCCTATTTATCATGGGGCAAAAAGAAGCGAATCCCAAATCCAAATACTTGAACAACATGTTCGTCAATTTCGAGAAGAATATCGGTCTGTGTCAGACCAATTGGAACAAATATCGCTCATTTTAAAAGATGTGGAAATACCAAATTTATATCTATTACAAGAAGTATTAGACGAAGTCACGAAACAAATTGAAATGATTAAGGGTAATTATACAACTTTACTTATTCAAAAAAGAGACAATGAGGAAATATTAAAAAAGGTAGAAGAATTAAACTCATCCATGAAAGTGTTAGAAGAACGTTTTAAAATCATAGGTCACCTCTACGAAATATCAAAAGGGCAGAATACTTATCGTATTACCTTTGAACGATTTGTTCTTGCTGCATTTTTGGATGATATTTTAAGAGAGGCAAATGGAAGATTACTAAAAATGACGAGCGGCCGCTATCAACTAGCACGAAAAACCGACCGTTCCAAAGGAAATGTCCAAAGTGGACTAGAATTACTGATATTTGATCAATATACTGGTCAGGAACGTCATGTCAAAACATTATCTGGAGGTGAGAGTTTTAAAGCATCCCTAGCACTTGCTTTAGGCTTAGCAGACGTTGTTCAGAACTATGCAGGTGGCGTTTCAATGGAAACAATGTTTATTGACGAAGGATTTGGTACATTAGATCCTGAATCACTAGACCAAGCAATAGAGGCATTAATGGATATCCAAAGCAGTGGACGTTTAGTAGGAATTATTTCTCATGTTCCAGAACTTAAGGAAAGAATTGATGCACGGCTAGAAGTGGTTGCTACTCAAATAGGTAGTAGAACTGAATTTGTTTTTTCTAGCTAAGCTTTGTTAGAGATTGTTGTTCTAATGAACGACAAAACGAAGTAAATCAACAAACAAAATGCCGTTCAAAAGGATACAAAATGATAATAGTGCTCTAAAGAACCGCGTAAACAACAGAATATTTTATAATAGGCATAAACTTAAAAAGCAAACCTACCTTAAAAGGTAGGTTTCTTTATGTACTCAATTAGCCAGCAATCTCTATATTCGCCTTCATGCAATTCATTGTTAGGTAATAGACGCACCTTTTGAAAGCCGCATTTTTCATAACATGCGACAGCGCGTTTATTTTGAACTTGCGGATCCATAATGATTCGATCGGCGTTTTTATCTTTTTTAAGGTAAGCTACCATTGACTTTACTAAGAGAGTACCAATTCCTTTGTTCCAATACTCAATTTCACCTATAAATTGGTCCATTCCGTAAATCGTTTCACTTATCGGTAATTGATATTTGCGTTTCTCATCTGAGTGTATTGGATAATATTGTATATAACCTATCGCCGTGTTTTCATATTCGATGATACAGCCTACGACACCATTTCTTCTATTGTAAAAATGGTGTTCAACCATTTCAATGGTATGTGGTCTATCTCTTCCTTCGTAAAATTGCAACACTTTCGGATTTGTGAGCCATTTTTCGAGAAGAAATTGTCCTGGTCCACTAATTGACGGACTAATAATTTATCATTTTGAAAGATCATATTAAACTCCATATTTACTCACCTAATTCCTTTTCAATTTCTTCATCTGACATCAAATGTTCTCTTTGGTCCTTTATATCAAAATGTTTGATAATAAGCTTTAATTGATATGAGATTAAAGATAATTTATATAAGACATAGATGATAATGGCAATAATGAATAAAAGGAATCCAAATGAAATAATCGAGCTCAGCAAAGTATCCATTGGCAACACTCTCCTTATTTTAAAAAATATCACAATATTTCAACGTTGGATAGTAGTTATAAGATTTGAGTATTCTCCTAAACTGAAAAAATAGATTATAATGAAGGTAATAATATTATTGGAGGATTTTTCATGAGTGTTCAAAAAATAGGGATTGACGCAGGTGGTTCGTTAATCAAAATGGTGTATGTAGAAGAGGGGCGAAACCATTTTAAAACCTTTCCTATTTCGCAATTAGAAAGTGCAATGAAATGGTTAAAAATTACTGCTCCTACAGCACAAATTGCACTAACCGGGGGGAAGGCAGCTTTTTTACATCATCATTATTTTACAAATGCGATCCAAATTCCTGAGTTTCAAGCAGCATGTGAAGGTGCTCGTTTTTTTCTTGCATTGGATGGCAATAAACTTGAGTCTTGTATTTTAGTTAATATTGGAACGGGAACCTCTTGGTTTTTCTTGCAAGGTGACAAACAGGAACGAATTCTTGGAAGTGGAATTGGTGGCGGTACTTTCATGGGTTTAGGTGAACTTTTAACGGGGGAAAGTGGGTTTTCAAATCTCGTTCATATGTCACTTAATGGGAATAAAGGGAAGGTTGATTTAACTGTAAGTGATATTTACATGGGTGAAGACACACCTGTTGCTGGAAATTTAACCGCAAGCAATTTTGCTAAAGGGAGAACGGATGAGCAATCTTCACAGGATTTAATGGCATCTGTAACAAATATGATTGCAGAAACGATTGTGCTTTTAACTTTACAAGCGACTTCTATTTATCAAACGCAGGATGTTGTCTATATGGGAAGTACATTAGCTGGAAATGAACCATTAAAAAAGGTGCTTGAATCTTACAAGGGTATGCTCGGTTTAAATACAAGATTTCTTAAAAATGGGGAATACAGTGGGGCAATGGGTGCGATGTTGAGTTTATAGTTACAGAAAAGCTATCATTAAATAGATAGATACATAAAAGTAGGTGTCAGTTTTGAATAAACGATATTTCACAATAGGGATGGCTGGACATATTGATCACGGAAAAACATCGCTAACAAAAGCGTTAACGAATGTTGATACGGATCGTTTGAAAGAAGAAAAGGAAAGGCAAATATCGATTGAACTTGGCTTCGCACCATTATATGAAGATTCAGAGCTGCAGATTTCAGTTATAGACGTTCCTGGTCATGAGCGGTTTATCCGCCAAATGATTGCAGGTGTTGCTGGCATTGATTTGGTTATTCTAGTCGTTGCTGCAGATGAGGGTGTCATGCCGCAAACGCAGGAGCATTTAGATATATTACGTTTTCTTGGGATAAAAAATGGAATTATTGCTATTTCAAAAATTGAACGTGTAGAAGAAGAATTTATCGAACTTGTTAAGGAAGATATTTTGGAAAAATTACAGGGAACTGTTTTTGAACATTCACCATTTGTCATGGTCGATAGTTTATCTAATAAGGGAATAGAGGAATTAAAAGATTTAGTAATCGATACGTTAAAAAGTCAGAATACACGTGACTCTAAAGGGGCTTTTCGACTTCCAATCGATCAGGTCTTTACAGTAAAAGGACAAGGTACAGTCATAAGAGGAACGGTTTACGAAGGCACTATTGAAGAAGGTCAATCGTTAAAAATAATGCCAAAAGGAACAGAAGTCCGTGCAAGACAACTTCAAGTTCATCATCAAGCAGCAGCAAAAGCTTATGCGGGTCAACGAGTTGCTATCAATCTTTCCGGTGTTGGGAAGGAAGATTTAGAACGAGGCGATGTTCTTGTTTCTTCGGAACATTTTATTGTCACTAATACCATTGATGTCGCCATTAAAGTCGTTGAAGATCTTGATCATATGGTTAAACAAAGGATGCCGATTAAACTTCATATTGGAACGGCAGATGTAATGGGACGAATTGTTTTTTTTGACCGAAATGAGTTAAAAGAAGCAAATGGTGAAATCCTTTGCCAACTTCGACTAGAAGATGAAATTGTAACAAAGCGTGGTGATCGTTTTATTATTCGTCGGCCTAGTCCACAAGAGACAATTGGTGGAGGCTGGGTAATTGATCCTCGTGGGAATAAATATCGCTTTGGTGAAAAAACGATTGAAGAGTTAGAGAAAAAGAAGTTCGGTACTCCTGTTGAACGCTTAGCAGCTGCTTTAAATGAGGGGAAAAGTTTAACTATAGATGAATTGATAAAGCGTACCTCTCTGGATGAGGAAACGGTAGAAGAACAACTAAAGTTGGACTATTTTATTTGTATCAATGGAAAAGAATATACACTGGTCAATATCATAAATAACGTTGAAGAAGAAATGATCGGTCTTTTAACGGATTATCATAAAACAAACGTGATGAAACAAGGATTAAATAAGGCTGAGTTATTACAAATGTTATTGCGATACTATCCGAAGGGTATGCTCGACTTTGCTGTTGAGAAGATGATTGATCAAGGCAAAGTTTCAAGAAAAGGTTCCATTGTTTATTTAGCTGAATTTGTTCCACATATTGAAAAAAATTGGCAAAAACGGGTAGAAAATCTATTAGCGGATTTAAATAAGGATGGCTTAAAACCAAGCATTCTAGCAGATTATTTGAATAAAGCAGGGATCCCTAATTCAATCATCCCAGATTTAAAAAGATTCCTAGAGGAGCAATATTTAATCGTCCCACTAGATGATCAATATTATTATGCTGGAGAGGTATTTCAAACAGCTGTTGAACAATTGCGTAAGGGGACAACATCGGAATTTGACGTTGGACAGGCAAAGGAAATTTTGGATTTATCACGAAAGTATATGATCCCCTTTTTAGAACGTCTTGATAAAATGGGATTAACAAAAAGAGTCGAGAATAAACGAATTTGGACAAATTCTAATAAAATATGAGGTGTAAAAAATGAATCCCTTTGTATTTTCTTGCATTGCTCCACATGGTGGAGAAATCATCCCTGAATTAGCGGGTGACATACCAAATCGAATGCTAAAAACACGTAATAGTTTAACAAAGCTAGGTTTAGAAATGGAAAAGGCTAGACCGGATACTATTATCGTACTCACTCCACATGGGACAAGAATCAATGGTCAATTTTCTATTTCCGACTCAGAAAGAATGATGGGTATTGTGGAAGAGAATAAATCCAATTTTACTTTAGAGAAAAGGGTAGATAGAGAATTAGCAAGAAGTATTGCAGATCATGCTAAGAGTTTCGAGATACCAGTAGGGACAATTAATTTCGCAACAGCTACAGGTCCGCTTTCTTGTTTACCACTTGATTGGGGAGCAATTGTGCCACTACGTTTTATGCCTAATGTTCCTATCGTTGTTATTACTCCTTCAAGGGAGCTCCCTTATGAGAAACACCTTCAGTTTGGTCAATCATTAAGAGAGGCTGTAAGTGCATCAAATAAAAGAATCGGTTTAATAGCTAGCTGTGACTGGGCCCATGCCCATGATGAAAATGGTCCATATGGTTATAATCCAGCGGCAAAGCAATTGGATGAAGAAGTAGTAGCTCTCATTCAAGAAAATCAATTGGAAAAAATGAGTGAATTTACGGATGAATTTGTTGATGCAGCTAAACCCGATGGAATTTGGCAAACTTTAATTCTTGCAGGAGCTATAAAGCCTGAGGAACGAAGAGTGGAGTTTCTATCATATGAGGCACCTACTTATTTCGGTCTTATCTGTGCCTCGATTATTTAAAAATTTACTCGATATCTAATAAAACAAAGGAGACTAATCCAAAAAATATAAAATGAACCCCCTAGTTGAATAAACTGGGGGGCTTCCATATGGGAACTTCTATAATAGATCCACTTTGACAAGTAAAGCTAAAAGAATTTGTAGGAGAATTTGAATATTCACCGCGATATCTGTATCAGTTGTTGTAACTCTTACACCTCTTGAATTTTTAATGAAGGTTTTTTGGCGGTTTGTTTGTTTTATTGAAGCATTCTCGAAGAGTTCTTGCGCAATCTTATCTGATTTTTCACTGTCAGCAATGGAAATACTTAAGATAATCGCAATTGCTGCTTGAAGAGCGGCCTGTATGGAAAGTGCAACTTGAGTTTCAGTCGTTGTCACTTCGACATCTGCAGAGTCAATAATATAAATGTACTCTTCTGAGAATTGCTTTGTTCTACTATTTTGTTTAGCTTTTTGGCCAATTACTGGGTCTCTAAACGAAGGATGAGAACTTGAAGGATCTAATGCACTCCATCTTCTTCTATTACTCATTATTTTTCACCTCCTTGATCTAATACTTTTCCAAGCTCAGCTTGAATATTTGAAACGATTTGATTTACTCTTTGCTTCTGTTCAGGTGACAGATTTTTTAAAACAGTATCTTGAATTCCATAGCGTTTAAGAGTATGAGACAACAGCATGTCCGCCATCGTCCCACGTGGATGAACTCTTAAAGTAGAATCAATAACTTTCTTTAAATTTTCCATAAACTTTATCACTCCTAATCTAAGCTTGTTTTCTTTATATTTATATGTAAAAAATTCACCCTGTGATAGGGTATATGGATCAGAGCATGTACACATTTTAAATAAATAGAAATATTTTAAATCGTTAGTTTCCCTATTTACAATTATCAAAGTATATATTATTATCATTATCGATAATGATAATAAAGAAAAAGGTGTTATGTAAATGAGAGAAACCAAGGCGGACATTATCCTGCATCCTGTTCGAATGAGGATCCTACAATCCCTATTGAATCAAAAATTATCTGCATCACAAATTAAAGAACTATTTCCAGATATCCCACAAGCTACCTTATATCGCCATTTGAAAAGATTGCTTGAGGCTAACGTTATACAAATTGTTGATGAAATCCCTGTTCGAGGGACTGTAGAAAAAATTTATACCATTTACCAAGAGAATATTTCCATTGATCTCGAGTATTTGAGCCAACTTTCTCGGGAAGACCATATGAGCCTTTTTATAAAATTTATGGCTAACTTAATGGGAGAATATGAAAGATATTTAAGCCAAGACAAAATTGATTTAGTTAAGGATATGGTTTCCTTAAGACAAGTGAGTTTGTATTTGACAGACGAAGAGTTGTTAGAAGTAATTAAGCAGATTCGAGATGCATTCGGTAAAGCAAGTAATAATGAGCCTAATTCAGATAGAAAAAAACGAACATTCGGAACGATAATTATTCCGGAACCAAAAGATAATTAGTGGGGAGAGAGAAAAATGGAGAAAGAGATTATGATTCAAAGTAAAGTGGTGTTAAAAGGGACTTTAAGTATCCCAAAACATTGTCAAGGAAAAGCACCAGCAGTGTTAATTATTCCTGGAACAGGGAAACTTGATCGAAATGGTCGTGTAAATACAAAAATAGATTTAAAACTATATCGCCAGCTATCGGAATTCCTTACTTCCATCGGGTTTGTAACGCTGAGATACGACAAGCGCGGAGTAGGTGAGAGTGAGGGGAATTATATTACAACAGGTTTATGGGATTTAGTGGATGATGCCATTGCGGCTGTTCATTTTTTAAAAGAGCAACCAGAGGTGGATTCTAAAAAAGTAATTGTTCTTGGGCATAGTGAAGGGGCTGCATTAGGAACCGCAGTGGCTGCCAGAGAAAATCTTGGAGGATTAATTCTTCTTGCTGGAGCGGTAGAAAGATTAACCGAAGCATTGGCTCGTCAACGAGAACTTGCAAGGATAGACGTAATCAATGGTAAGGGATTTCAAGCATCATTACTTCGCTTTATGGGTGTCCAAAATAAACTTGAAAAACAAGCTCAAAAGTATCTCGATAAAGTATTGAAAACCGATAAAGATTCCATTCGAATTGGACTTTTCCCAACTAATGCAAAGTGGATGCGTGAGCACTATGCATATAATGTTCGTGAGGATTTAGAGAAAGTGACTTGTCCTATATTAGCGATAACTGGTTCAAGAGATATACAAGCAAATCCTGATGTACTTAAAGACTTACCTAAATATGTGACTGAGGTGGATGCACAGTTCAAAGTTATTGAAGACATGAATCATTCACTTAAATATCAAGCAAATTTTTCTTCGATCTTCTCTGCAAAGAAAGATATCATTGCTGATTGTGAATCACCTGTACATCCAGAACTTGTTCGCTCTTTGGAAAATTGGTTACAAACCTACTTAAGAACAGAGATTGCTGTTTGATTAAATGAAGAACTTATGAGCATCCCCAAAAGCAGGTCTTTTGGGGAATTTTTTTCGCTGAAAAATCCATTTTAGAAACGAGATTTTAGCAAATCTAAATAAATGAAAAATAAATAATATATGGGTATACTGATAAGTAGCAGTTTGAATTATTTATGCAAGAATATAGATTGGAAGGATGAGGGAAAATGTTTGATGTAGCAATTATTGGAGCAGGGCCTGCAGGTGGTAGTGCGGCTATTTTTTCAGCAAAGGCTGGGAAAAAGACACTATTGCTAGATAGCGATCAAAGTATGACAAAAAGAGCTTGGATGGAAAATCATTATGGTATTGATGCTATTGGAGGACCCGACCTCATTGAAGTTGGGAAAAAACAAGCTGTGAAATTTGGTGCTGAATTCGTTCAAGAAAAAGTGGTCGGAATTGAAAAATTAGATGGTGGATTTTCAGTTCAAACTGAAGGAAATTCATTTGAAGTGAAAAACATTATTATTGCTACTGGTGTATTAGTTGATTTAGCTGATAAAGTAGGACTTAAAACAAAAGATGGTACTGAACCAAGAATAAAAACCGTATTTGATGTCGATTCGCAAGGGAAAACAAATATTGAAGGTATATGGGCTGCAGGGACTTGTGCAGGTGTCAGTGTACATACGATCATTACAGCAGGTGATGGAGCGAAAGTTGCGATTAATCTCCTAAGTGAATTAAATGGCGAAAGATATGTTGACCATGATTTGATGAAATAAACGATGAACTATTGCTCAATATTTGAACAAGTTTTATATAACTTTTAATTAAAAGAGGCTGTTGAACAAGGTTCAACAGCCTCTTTATTCTTTTATGCCTCAACAATATTTACTTCTTTCATATTGTCGCCTTGTTTAATTTGGTCTACGTGTTCCATACCTTCAACTACTTTTCCGAATACAGTGTGAACACCGTTTAAATGCGGTTGTGGTTCAAAAACGATGAAAAATTGTGAACCGCCTGTATCTTTTCCTGCATGTGCCATAGAAAGTGCGCCACGCTCATGCTTATGTGGATTACCTTGTGTTTCACACTTAATAGTGTATCCAGGTCCGCCTGTCCCACGGCCTTCAGGGCAGCCGCCTTGTGCTACGAATCCAGGAATGACACGGTGGAAATTCAAGCCATTATAGAAGCCTTCTTTAATTAATTTTTCAAAATTGGCTACTGTACCAGGAGCCTCTTTCTCGAATAACTCAATTTTCACTTGTCCGCCTTTTTCTAAATCGATTACTGCATATTTGCTCATATGTATAAACCCCTTTCAAAATTTCGATATGTAAAAGCATACCATTCAATTATATGCTATTCAAAATGAAAAAGAAAATAATAGGTAAGTGAAAAGGATTTTTTCCATATTCTATTGAATTAAAAATAAAAGGAGTGAGGATTTTATGCTGAAATTAAATCAATATAATGATGTGGAAGTATTTAAAAATGAAGTCATTCCCTTTCTAGAGAAGGATGAAATAATAAATGGGTTATTATTAGGGTTGTTATTAGCGGTTAAGGATGCTCAACCGATATTTATGGCTACTCTCACTCGGGAAGAAAGTCTCGTTCTTGTTATTTTTCAAACGTCCCCGAAACAAATGATTTTATCGAAATCGGAAGATCTAACTACAGATGAAATCAACCAATTTGCAAATTTATTAAATGTAAGTGTTGCTGACCTTCCGGGTTTTATAGGGGAAAGGAATCTTATCATCGAGCTATCAAAATATATCACTCATTTACGTAGTAAAATTCCAACAGTCCATATGAATCAACGCATTTATCGGTTAGATACAGTAACAAAGAAAGCAGAATTAAATGGTTCACTCGTTCATCTTGGTTTAAAAGACTTACCTCTTGTTAAAGAATGGCTATACCAATTCTGTATCGATATAGATGAAAAAATGAGTAAGGAACAAGCAGAAGAAAAAGCGTTTGAAATCCTTGAACGTGGAAGAATTTATGGGTGGGAAGTAGATGGAGAACTAGTGTCGATGGCAAATGCATCACGACCGACATCTTCAAATATTACGGTTAACTTCGTGTATACACCACTTTCTGAAAGGAAAAAAGGTTATGCATCGAGTTGTGTTTCAGCCATAACAGAATTAATGTTGGAAAGTGGTTATAAAACAACAAGTCTATATACCGATCTAGACAATCCAACCTCCAATAAAATATATATGGAAATAGGGTATAAACCTGTTTTTGATTCGATCGTTATTCATTTTAATGAGTAGAAAATAAAGTGCTCATTAAAAATTAGAATAATATTCGCTTATCCCTCCTTTTTAGGTCATAATAGAAAGAGTATTTTTTAGCAAAGAAGGTAGGGGTATTTTTTGACAAATTTTTTAACGCTCGGTATTTCCGAGTCTATGGTGAATACATTAAAAACGCAAGGGATTGCTGTTCCAACTTCCATTCAGGAACAAGCTATACCATTATTATTGGAAGGTAAAGATGTAATTGCCCAATCCCAAACGGGTACAGGAAAAACATTTGCTTTTATATTGCCAATTTTAGAAAAGATAGATGCGAACAATAGACATATTCAGGCCTTGATCGTGACACCTACTAGAGAACTTGCTTTACAAATCACAAATGAAGTAAAGAAGTTAATTGAGGATCGACAAGAGATCAAAGTTTTAGCTATTTATGGCGGCCAGGACGTTGATCAACAGTTAAAGAAATTGAAAAATGGCAGTCATATCGTAATTGGTACACCAGGAAGATTATTAGATCATATTCGAAGAGAAACGGTTAATTTTTCAAAAACAAAATTCTTAGTTTTAGATGAAGCAGATCAAATGCTTCATATTGGATTCCTACCGGAAGTGGAACAAATTATTAATGAAACAGCTGCTAGTCGTCAAACGATGTTGTTTTCTGCAACGATGCCAGAAGAAATTCGCAAATTAGCTCGTCGTCATATGAAGAGTCCTCAAAATATTCAAGTGGAAAAGACGCAAGCACCACTTGAAAATATAAAGCAAATGGCGATTTCAACCGTTGACCGTGCAAAACAAAGAGATTTAATCGAACTACTTCATTTATATCGTCCATTTCTTGGTGTGATTTTTTGTCGAACAAAACGGCGGGTTAGCAAGCTTTATGAAGCTTTAAAGGCGGAAGGATTTAACTGTGATGAATTGCATGGGGATTTATCACAAGCAAAACGAGAGCAAGTAATGAAGCGGTTCCGTAAGGCTGAAATTCAGTTTTTAATTGCGACAGATGTGGCCGCTCGTGGACTTGATGTCGAGGGTGTCACCCATGTATTTAATTATGACATTCCAGAAGATACGGAAAGCTATATCCATCGTATAGGGAGAACAGGTAGAGCTGGTGGTGAAGGTCTTGCTGTAACATTGTACGCCCCAAAAGATCGTGAAGACCTATTAAGTATTGAAAAAGACTTAAACCTTTCTATACCGAAAAAGAATATTGGTAACGAAAAAAGGAATCTGGGGATAGTAACTGGTGAATCGGAATTTGATTTGGAACAGTCAATCGAATCACAACCACAAAGACGTGCGAAAAAAGGGAAAAACGAAAGACAGGCTAACAGAAGAAGCAATAACAGGGATATGAAAGTAACTGGGCAAGGAAGAGATTCAAGAGACAGAAATCCACGAAACAGAACGGAGAGTGGATTCCATGGTGCAGGTCCAAGAAGAGAAGTACGGGACGGAAATCTAAGAAACAGAACTGAAGGCGGATTCCAAAGTACAGGTCCGAGAAGGGAATCCCGAGACGGAAATCCACGAAACAGAACAGAAGGTGGATTCCAAAATTCAGGCCAGAGAAGGGAATCAAGAGACGGGAATCCACGGAACAGAACAGAGGGCGGGTTCAGAAGTAAAGGTCCGACAATGGAATCAAGAGATGGAAATCCACGGAACAGTACAGAAGGCGGGTTCCAAAGATCAGGTCCGAGAAGGGAATCTCGAGATGGAAATCCACGAAATGGTTCAGAAAGCGGATTCCAAAGTCCAAGCCCAAAAAGGGCATCACGAGACGGAAGTCCTCGAAACAGAACAGAGAATGGTTTCCAAGGTAAAAAGTCTTTCGGTCAGCAATCGAGAAAACCGAATAGAAGCAACGGTAGTCTACGTTCTAGAAACAAATAAAGAAAGGGCTGATTCAATGTTTTTATTGAATCAGCCTTTTTATCAAAAGATAAGAAAGTATAATATCTTTGGACTTCGAAAATTGTCCAGCGCAAGCGTCCTAGCCCCGACGTACAGGATGTATTATTGTCAACAATGCGACAGGACATCGCGCTCTTGTCGACCTCGAGGTCAAATGTTCGCCAGCCAAAAAGTCAAAGAACCGACTTTCCGGCTGGCAAAGCATTTGCTTGTCGGGGCTGATCAAGGCGCTTGGCTTTTCTTATCTTGTGATTTTTGCCTTCAAGTTACTAAAATCGATATTTTGATAATAGCTGTTTTTCACCAGAATATTCGGACCTAAACACTTTACTGCAGGACAATGGCAGTTGAGTTCATTTGCGAGTGATGAGGAATTCCATTTCTCAAAAGCGTCTTGTAAACAAGTATCTTTAATATTCCCGAGCGGAGGAGTATCACCAAAATCTGTCACAATGACGTCTCCGCTAAAAATATTAACATTTAAACGAGAACGACCGTCGGGATCATTTCGAACCGTCACGTTTTTACTTTTATACAATCGATCTAGCAAGACCAAATCCTCTTCTTGACTACTACAAGCATAAAAGGGTAAAGTCCCGAACAGCATCCATGCATCTTTATTGCGGATGTCTAGCAAATGATGAATGGCTGCACGGATTTCATCTAAAGACAAAGTTTCTAAATTGCTAGCAAAATCGCTGGAATACATAGGATGTACCTCATGGCGTTGACAGAGCATATCCTCAACAATTTGATGGTGAATTTTTTCCAAATGAGGTAGTGTTCGTTTATTTAACATCGTCTCCGCTGACACAATTACTCCTTCGCTCACTAAAGCTCGGCTATTTTCAATCATTCGATCAAAATATTTGATCCTTTGTTCATAGGTAGGTTTTAATTCCATTCGGGCAAAGCCTGCTTCTGCGAAATCATCTAAAGTTCCCCAATTATGTGAGATATGTAAGACATCTAGGTAAGGAATAATCATTTCATAACGTGACAGTTCCATTGTTAAATTAGAATTTATTTGAGTACGGATTCCGCGTTCATGTGCATATTTTAGAATAGGAATTACATAGTTTTTCACAGATGATAAGCTTAGCATCGGTTCCCCACCTGTAATACTTAAGGAACGAAGTGTCGGGATTTCGTCTAATCTTTTTAAGATTAAATACATAGGTAAAGCAATCGGATCTTTCGTTTGTAAAGTATAACCGACCGCACAATGCTCACATCGCATATTGCATAGTGTAGTTGTTGTAAATTCGATATTGGTTAGGGTTAATTGACCGTATTGATCTATATCCATGTACGCTTCCCATGGGTCATACTGTGGTGTAATGGCTTGCAAAGTTTTCATCACATACTCCTTTCAAAACACTAGTAATTATAGATTATGAGGATACTTAGTTGTCAATCCCATTCAAGATTAATCATGAAATTTTTAAAATTATATACAAATCGACATTATTTTCAGTATAATGAAACCATCATAAAAAAATTGAATCGGCAAAAAACAGGTGCGAAAAATTTATTTTTATAAAATTTTAGCTTAATAGGGAAGTTGGTTAAAATCCAACGCGGTCCCGCCACTGTAAATGAGAGTAACCTATAGAAAGTCACTGTCCAAATGGATGGGAAGACATAGGGAGCGATGATCATGAGCCAGGAAACCTGCCTGTTTTTTTTGCACCTTTGCCTACGCGGATAGGAGGGTGTTAAGACAGCGGCGTTTCATGACGTTCATTGTACTTAACCTTAACTCCTCCTTTTTAGGGGGATTTTTTTATGTATATTTTAAACATAGATAGGAGAGAACACGATGGGACGAATATGGAATATAGCCGTAGTATTCGGGCTAGTATTTGCCTTATTTGCAGGGAGCTTTCAAACAACTTCATTTGCAGCAGAAGCTGGGAAAGAATCGATAACGGTTGTAGGAACTGACGAAACGGAAGTTTTATTATCTGAAACGGAAATCAATCCAGATGGAAAGTCAACAGCTCTTCAAACCTTAATAAATGCAGTAGGTTCAGGTAATGTTGAGATTTCCGAATCGACTTACGGTAAGATGATAACAGGAATTAAAGGGTTGAAAGCAAAAGATAACTTTTTTTGGGCTTTTTATATTAATGGAGTATCTGCACAAGTAGGAGCAGATCAATATATAGTTAAAAAGGGAGATCAAATTAGCTTTCACTACGTAGACTGGAAAGCAGCCCCACTAAAAGCGGCTACACTTAAAGTTATAAGTAATACTGGCTTAATGAAAGAAGCTACGGATATTGCTTTTGAGAATGAACCAACAGCATTTCAATTACTTCAAGTCGTCTTAGGCGATAAAGTAAAATATACGGAATCACAATATGGAAAAATGATTACTTCCATTGATGGTCTTGAAGGAAAAGATACATATTACTGGGCTTTTTATGTCAATGGACAAATAGCAACGGTTGGTGCGGACAGCTATAAATTAAAAGCAGGAGATCAAATAAGCTTTCAATATGAATCTTGGGAAAAGCCAGGGGAAGAAACTGAGGAGCTGCCAAAAGAAGATACTAGCAAGCCAATTAGTGAACCGATTTCCAGTGAGAAAATGCAAAAGTCGATTGATCTTGCAAGCCAATACGTCGTCAAAAATCAAGTTGGCGAGTGGGAAGCCATTGCATTGAAACAAGCTGGAAAGGAACTATCAAAAAACTATTTAGAAAATATTAAAAAAGTGATTAAGGATAGAAATGGACGTTTTTCGAAAATTACAGATTATGAGCGATACACTTTAGGAATTGTGGCTGCAGGTGGAGATCCCTCAAATATCGCTGGATATAATTTAATTGAAAATATTTATAATGGTGAAGTCACAAAACAAGGATTAAACGGAGTTCTATATGCTCTAATCGCATTGGATAGTGCAAATTTCGAGATTCCAAAAACAGCTAAATGGTCTCGTGAAAAATTAATCAATTACCTTCTAGAAAAACAAAATAAAGACGGTGGCTGGTCTTGGGACGGAAGCGCTACTAGTGATATCGATACGACAGCCATGGTATTAACTTCTCTTGCACCTTATATAAATCAAGAAAACGTTAAATTCAAAATGGATACAACAGTAAACTATTTATCAAAACAATATGCATCAGCAAAAATCAATAATAGCTCAACTGCAGCACAAGTAATCATCGCCCTTTCCGCTGCAGGGATCGATGCAAATGGAGACCTATTTGCCAATAAAGAAGCGAGTCTGATGACTTATTTATTAACCTTCCAAAATAAAGATGGTGGATTCGATTGGCAAGGTGGGGACGTAAGCGATGTAATGTCAACGAGTCAAGCAATTCAAGGGATTGTTTCATATCAGTTATTCTTGAATAATAATGGTTCTTTGTATCAGATATCTCAAAGTCCAGTAAGTAGCTCAAAAGTGGATGACAATAGTGAAATTTCTAATCCGATCAATAAAGTAGTAGAAGGTAAACTACTACCAAATACAGCAACGAATACGTATAATCTTTTCGTATTTGGTCTGATTCTACTGCTGCTTGGGGCAATCCTCTTTATGATAGAGAAAAGAAAGAAGGCATAATGCTCTATGAAAATGAAAATATCCCTCTTGTTTTTGGCAGGAGGGCTCTTTTTTATCAGTGTGGCTGGAATCCAACAATATAAGTCATCAAATATCCAAACTGCCACTTTGGAAAAGGCAAAGGAAGTTGTAAAAGTGAAAGAGGCACAGATACTTGATGGTTCAGCAGTGACGATTAAAAATGAAGAAGTGCTAGGACTACTGCGTCTGCCAACTATAAAAGAAGAATTACCAATTGTTAAAGGTGTAACCGAAGATGCACTTGAAAAAGGGGTTGGTCATTATGACGGGACAGCCTTACCAAATCAAAACGACCAAATTGTCTTATCTGGACATCGGGACACCGTCTTTAGAAGATTAGGAGAGTTGAAGGTGGGCGATGAACTCATTGTTGATATGACATACGGGTCATATTCTTATATAATTGACGAGACTTTTATTGTCGATGCTGATGACCGAACAGTAATCCGTCCGACAGCACCACTTGAAAAACTAACCTTAACGACTTGTTATCCTTTCCATTTCGTTGGAAATGCACCACAGCGCTATATCATAAATGCAATTCGAAAGTAATGGGGGTTCGAGAATGATCCGATTAATGAAGAAATTAACTTATATTTTTGCTTTAATTCTTACCTTCAGCTTAATTGGTTGTAGTTCAACCTCAAATGTATCTAAAAGTGAGACGAATGAAGAAAAAATAAAAGTGGAAGAAAAACAGTCCAATGTTGATACCAAGTTAGATGAGAAATCAGATTCACACAATACAACAGAGGAAAAAAAGGTAGAAGAGAAAGAGATAAAAACGGATACCACAGACTCAACTAATAATCAAACTCAGACTACCTTAAAAAATGAGCAAAGCATTAATTCATCAACTAATGTTAGCTCACCAAAAGCTCAATCGTCTACTACTGTAAAACCAACAACTAAAGAAAATCAAACGAATAAAAAACCAAGTGAAACTACAAAACAGCCTAAAACAGTTATTAAAAAACAACCACCTCAAGCTTCTACCGTTTCTATCACTATTATTGGTCCTAAAGACATTGGCATTGTACTTGGGAAAACGAATATTAGCTTTAAGGATGGCGATACAGTGTTAGACATTCTTCTAATGGCAACAGGTAAGAAGATTTTCGTGGATTATAGTGGTTCTGGGGCAATGGCTTATGTAAGTGGGATTGATGATGTTTATGAATTTGATTACGGTCCTAAAAGTGGCTGGACTGCAAAGCTTAATGGATCCACTCTTAATAAAAGCTCAGGAATTGTAAAAGTAAAAAAAGACGACCAAATGGAATGGATTTATTCAGAGGATTATTCGGAGGAATAAAATGAAAACCCATTTTAGTGCTTTTCATCCCAGTGTTACTTTTTGCTATTACATGGTTTCACTAGCATTACTTATGCTATTTATGCATCCATTCTATTTAACAGTAGCTTTTTGCATTCTAATCATTATTCATTTTGTCCATGATCAATTTGAAAGTTTGCGGCGTTGGCTCTTTCTTATGATCATTAGCGGACTACTCATCTTCTTAATGAATCCCCTTTTTAATGAAAGGGGACGTAATGTTTTATTTGAAATCTTTGGGCATCGAGTAACGGCCGAGGCTGCCATTTACGGTGGAATGTCCGCCATTTCTATCCTCGGAGTCATGATGATCTTTGTTTCCTACAATGAAATCATGACAACAAACAAACTTTTATTTTTATTTTCAAAAATCATTCCGCAATTTGCAATCTTGCTAATGCTAACACTACGATTTATTCCGTTAATGAGAAGAAGAATCGAGGATATTTCGGCTGTTCAAAAAAGCAAAGGGATTTATATAAATCATGGACCGTGGCGGGATCGGCTAAAAAAAGGGATGCTTTACATTCAAGTATTATTAACCTACTCATTAGAAGAAGCCATCCAAACAGCTGATTCGATGAAAGCCAGAGGTTATGGCAAACCAAATCGCTCCTCATATGAACATTTCTCTTTGAAAAAATCGGACATATTTGCCTTTATTTATATATTTAGCTTAGTTTTTTCTCTCTTATATGGTCGTTTCTTAGGGTATGGTTTCCTCACTATTTACCCAAGAATGGAATCGATCCAATTAGTACCGATTGAGTTAATCCAGATTTTCATTTATGCATTGCTTTTATGTTTTCCATTATTTGTTGAATTGGGGGGTGTAATCAGATGGCGTTTATTGAAATGAATCATGTTTCTTTTACCTACCCAACGTCTCAATCTGTTGCTTTAAGTAATCTTCATTTTCAGGTGGAAAAAGGTCAATTTGTCGTCCTTTTTGGAGCTTCAGGTTCAGGAAAGAGTACGCTCTTACGATTATTAAAAAAAGAGATTCAGCCGCATGGAAAACTAGATGGTGAAATTTTCATAAACGGCCTAAACCTTAAAGGTGATGGACAACATTCAGGCTCAATTGGATTTGTATTTCAAGATCCTGAAAATCAAGTGATTGCGGAGGATGTGCTTGATGAACTCGTTTTTGGGTTAGAGAACATCGGTCTTTCGACAAATGAGATGAGAAGTAGAGTAGCAGAGATGGTTCATTTCTTTGGAGCTGAATCACTTCTTCATCGTAAAACAAATGAACTTTCAGGTGGAAAAAAGCAGCAAATCAATTTAGCTTCCGTTTTACTCATGCAGCCTGAAATATTGCTTCTAGATGAACCTACTGCTCAATTAGATCCTGTAAGTGCAAGAGAGTTTTTAGATATGTTAGTTCGTTTAAACGAAGAGTTTGGTATGACTATTATTCTTGCGGAGCATCGACTAGATGAGGTTTTCACGATTGCAGATAAAATTGTCATGATGGAAAATGGGAAGATTATTGCAGATGGTGAACCACAAAAGGTCATGGAATCGATATGGAATTCACGACAACATGCATTTGTCCCATCGATTCCATCACTTTATTTAAGTAGCACAAAAAAAGATGCAGATAAAAAGGTCCCTTTGTCAGTAAAGGATGGGAGAAATTGGATAAGAGAGAAAACACTTCAGAAACAAAACCAGGGAAATCAAGAAGTATGGAAACAGAGCACTCAAAAGGTGTTAGACGTAAAAGACATATATTATCGTTATAGTAAAGAAGATGACTTCGTATTAAAGGACTTTCAATTTTCTCTAATGCAGGGAGAAATTTATGCTTTACTAGGGGGAAATGGTTCTGGGAAGTCAACTTTCTTAAAACTTTTAACGGGAATACATAAGCCAACTCAAGGTAAGTTATTCCTTCATAATCAACCACTAAAATCATGGGGAAAAAATGAACTATCAAGAAGGATAGGATATTTACCTCAAAATCCAAAAATCTTCTTTATCCATGATACGGTCGAAAAAGAAATCGAAGAAACGATGAATAGATGGGGGATAACGTCTCAACAGGAAGTAGATTTATTATTAAACCAATTAGGAATCGCACATCTTCGGAAAAGTCACCCATATGATTTAAGTGGAGGAGAGCTTCAAAAAGCAGCATTAGCTTGCTTGCTCTTACGTAAACCGGAAGTATTGTTACTAGATGAACCAACAAAAGGGTTAGATCCTATTTCAAAGGAAAATTTTGCAGAAATTTTGTTAGAGTTAAAGGAAAGTGGTATGACGATTTTGATGTCTACCCATGATGTGGAATTCGCGGCACAGTACGCAACCAAATGCGGAATGATGTTTCAAGGGAATATTACTTCAGAAAATAGTCCGAGAAAGTTTTTCAAAGGGAATTTCTTTTACACAACGATGGTGCAAAGATTGTTTAGGAACCATCCTGATGTTGATATTGTGACATTCGAGGAGGCGCGTCTACTTTGCGGAATCGAACAAAAGTAGCATTGCCTGCACTTATTCTCTTGGTCACAGTGTTACTTTGGGTATCTCTTATATGGGATGAAAATTACTTATTATTGAGTTTTGGACTTGTTATCCTATCCATTCTATATCTAATTTTTCGATTTGAGAATAGAAAAGTGGATGCACGTGAGCTAGTTCTACTTGCCGTGTTAGCTTCGATTGCGGCAGTTGGTAGAATCCCGTTTGCAAGTATTCCCAGTGTTCAACCTACAACATTTGTGATTATGATGTCAGGACTTGTATTTGGTGCAGAAAGTGGCTTTATGATTGGGGCAGTAGCAGCTTTAGCCTCAAATATGGTTTTGGGTCAAGGACCCTGGACACCTTGGCAAATGGTGGCATGGGGGTTTGTTGGTCTGACAGCTGGACTATTAAATAAAACCAGATTTATGAATAGCATTTTGGGGAAAATCATATTTGGAGTCATTTGGGGCTTTCTTTTTGGATGGATTATGAATTTATGGTCTTTATTTTCTTTTACTCAATCAGGCGAAATATTAAATAGTAAATCGTTTTTGACCTATTTAGTGGGAAGTGCATTGTTTGACTTTATGCATTCCATGTCAAACGTTTTTTTCCTTTTAGTTTTCGGAAATGTCTGGATGAAAATTCTTTCAAGATTTAAGAAAAAGTATGGTCTACTAGAATAATCAATATAATCCCTCAGAGGATCACTCTGGGGGTTTTATCTATTTTTAGAAAAAAGAGATTTTTCATACAAAATTATCTATCCTTGGTATAATTAGGTGAGAAGAATATGTTGAGGTGAATTTAATGATTAAAACTGGGGATGAAGTAGTAGATTGGAAATCATTTAAGGCTTGTAGCGATGAGAAAAAAGTAGTTTGGATGGAAAACGGGCAGACCAATCAGATTGGAACGACGAGTGAAAAGATTTGGCTAGATGAAGAAAACGATATCCTCTTCAGACAGCAAAAATTAGTGTTTTTAGATCCAAATAAGAGAAGTCGCACGATACAGTTAGCGATTAAACATTCAACCTTCGAACCTCTTAATTGCCTGGATGAAGGAAGTATGATTGTAAAACTGGAATATCATACTGAATACATAGATTTAGAGGTTACTGATGGAGATAATATCCGAACGATGACCATTGATAAGGATCATGGAGCTTTTGACTTGTTTTCGCTTGAGCTTTTGCTAAGGCTATTACCTTTGGATATTGGCTATAAAGCAGAGCTCGAGGCTTTTAATCATATGGTAAAAGCTACTGTACCCGTACAAATTGAAGTGACAGGAATAGATAAAATATCAGACGGTATAAAAGAGGTTGATGCATGGTGTATCCAACTTCATTTTGGAGAAAATCTACAAACCTATTGGATTAGTAGTAAAACGAAGGAACTATTAAAACAATCCGTAAAATTATCTGAAGGAGTCTATTTTGACTTTGTGAGATAGAATAATACTTTCTTTAACGAATTAACGCATCGGGGGTCAGACCCCGGATGCGTTAATTCGCTAAAGGAACTGTTTAAATATTCAAAATAAACAAGCAGGAATTAGTTCCTTTTCACTAGAATATACATAAGTGAATTTATTTAGAAATGGGGTCAATAGGAATGTTATCTTTTAAGAAGCCGGATGTGGAACAGTTTTTCCGTACATTCGCTATACAGGATTTTGCGGTTAATCATGACGAAACACAGCTTATTTTTAGTACAAATATTAGTGGCAAATATAACTTGTGGGCAATGGATCTTCCTAACGTATTTCCATACCCACTAACCTTTATTGACCAAAGTAGTCACGGTATTGTGTATGATAAACAAGGTCGATTTGTTATTGCTGGCTTTGATAAAGATGGGGACGAGAATGCTCAATTATATGCACTACCTCCTAAAGGTGGAGAATTAAAGCCTTTGCGAACGCAAGAAGGCCATCGTCATATGAGTCCGTTCCTTTCAAAGGATGGAAAACGACTTTATTACACATCTACAAAAGACGATCCAACTTGTTTAAAAGCCTATTGCTACAATCTTGAAACAGAAGAAGAAACCGTTGTCATTGAAGGTGTAGATGCAGCAACATACTTGTTAAATACAAGCCCAGAGGAAAAAAGCTATTTATATTTCAAACATTTTGCCAATACTCACACGCTAGCATACGTTAAACGGAATGAGGAAGAAATTCTACTAACACCTGCAACAGTAGAACAACACACCATTAATGGTGCAGTCTATATATCAGAAGATGAACTATGCCTTCTGACAAATTATAACGATGACCTATCCTATTTGGCTAAATTTAATTTGAACACAAAAGAATTTACGAAAGTCCTAGCTAAAGATGGAGAAGACTTTTCAGAAATTAAATATGATAAGAACCGAAATGCCCTCTATTTAGGAGTATCTAAAGGAGTGGAAGATTATCTCTATCATTACGATTTACAAACCGGTGAATTAACAAAAATAGAAATACCTGCAAGCATTATTGAAAAAATCCAAGTGACAGAGAACGGAAATCTCTATCTTCTTGCTCGCTCTGCAACAAGTCCTTTTAATATTTATAAAAAGGGGCCATCCCAACCAAATTGGGAAGCATTAACAAACTATGGAGTCCCAGGCGTCGATGTGATTGAATTAATCGAACCAGAAGTATTAACTTATCCTTCATTTGATGGTCTAAAAATCGAGGCATTATTTTTCAAAGCAAAGGAAGAAACAAATAATGGTCACGTTATTTTGTGGCCTCATGGTGGTCCGCAATCAGCTGAACGAAAATCATTTCGCTCGCTATTCCAATTTTTAGTGAATAGAGGCTATAGTATTTTTGCTCCGAACTTCCGTGGTTCTTCAGGGTATGGATTAAAATTTATGAAAATGGTAGAAGGTGATTGGGGTCACGGACCTCGTCTCGATAATGTAGAAGGTCTTGAGTTTTTAATTAATAACGGCTACGCGGACCGTAATAAAATTCTTTTAATGGGTGGAAGCTACGGAGGTTACATGGCCTTACTACTTCATGGACGTCATCCGGATTACTTTAAAGCAGTTGTTGATATATTTGGACCGAGCGACTTATTCTCATTCATCGAATCAGTACCGGAGCATTGGAAGCCAGCTATGAATCAATGGGTAGGTGACCCTGTAAAAGACCGAGAAAAATTAATCGAGTATTCACCAATCACCTATTTAGAAGGAATGGTTAAGCCGATGCTAGTCATTCAAGGTGCAACGGATCCACGTGTTGTCAAAGCGGAATCAGACAAGATCGTAGAAGCACTTCAAAAGAATGGTGCAAGTGTTGAATATATGGTCCTTGAGGACGAAGGTCACGGGTTCTCGAAGAAAGAAAACGAAATGAAGGTATACCGAGCCGTTCTAGAATTCTTTGACCGTTTTATTTAGTTAAATATAATCAAAATTCGCATGTGTTTTCGGAAACGAACTCATATGCGAATTTTTTTGTTGTTTGGGCTGGAAAATTTTGTTGACATTGGAATTGAATGAAATGTATATTACTGTTAGAAGTATTTTTTATTGCTCTTTAGAGTAAAAAGGGAGAGGTTAAAATGAATGATTTAAGATTAAATGTTGAGCTTTTGCGGCAAAGAGTTCACAATCTAACCGTTGCAGCTGCCACAGTTGGCTTACGTCCGGCAACGGTCTCCAATCTTTGTACAGGGAAAATTCCGCTAGGAAGAGCAGAGGTAAAAACACTTGTAGCTCTTGCTAATCTTGCGGAATGTTCAGTGGATGAACTCATTATTCGAGGGGAGGAAGCAGAGATGCTTGAAACGGGAATTAAAGTTATAGATTTGTTTGCTCCTTTAACTCGAGGTGGAACGATTGGATTTGTGGCAAGGCCTGGAATGGGGCAATTAGTTATGTTGGCAGAAATCTTTCGCAGAATGAATCAACAAGGTCATCCAACTGTCTTTTTATTACCGGAAGAAGATGTGCCCGGTTTAAGTGATGTGATCAATGAAACGAAATATTTATGTCACTCTCCAAAGGAAGTATATGAAAAAATCCTCGAAATCGATAACAAACAGAATATATTTCTAGCTGCTGACCGTCAAAACGTTCTCACTGGTGAAATTTATTCATTAATTGAGAAACTTCAGAATGCTGGAGTATTAACGACCACATTATTAGTGGATTTACGTGGAGATGCAGTTGATGAACAAGACCCTTATGGACCGCTTGATTCCTTATGGCAGTTCGATGCAGAGCTTATATCAAGAAAAATGTATCCAGCTATCAACCCCATTTATTCAACATCCGTATTACTTGAAGGGGCGCATTTAGATAAAAATCATATGCAAACGCAACAACAAGCTAGAAAAATACTTCGCCGTTATCGTGAGTTAAGATTTTTGGATAAGGGGAAGATGCCTGCGTTAGAGAACGAAATTTTTCAAAAGGGTCTCCGCTTAGAGGCTTATTTCACTCAAACATTTTTCATTGCTGAGCCATTTACAAAAAAACAAGGTGTATTTGTACCGTTACAAAATACCCTTTCGGAGGTACAAAGGATTATTAAAGGGGAATTTGATCATGTGGATGTAGAGTCACTTATCTATATTGGAAACCTAGAGGAGGTAAAATAGGATGGAAGTGGTTAAAGGTTATGTAAAGCTTTCAAATGTTGAAATGTATTATGAGATGGCAGGAGCTGGGGAGCCTTTGTTACTCATCCATGGAATCGATTCAGATTCGCGCATGTGGGAGCCTCAGTTTAATGAATTTTCCCAGCATTTTCAAACGATTCGAATCGATCTTCGTGGATTTGGTAAAACAATCATGCCAGCTGGCGAATTTCAATTGCTTGATGATCTATATGATTTATTAAATGAATTAAAAATAGAAAAGGCTCATATTTTAGGATACTCTTATGGCGGGACAGTAGCGCCATCGTTTACGATAAAATACCCAGAAAAAGTGAAAAGTCTAATATTAACGAGTGCAGGAATGGTTGGACACAGATGGTCTGACGAAGTAAGTGTATATTTTAAAAGATTCCAAGAAACATATAGTGAAAATAATTATGAGGAGATGATGAAGCTTCTAAAATGGAAAAGTGTATACGGTCCGTATCGGAAAGAAGAAGGTTTAGATGAAATTTGCCAATTACTTGATCAAATGTTTCTGCATGCTCTAGCAATTGTCCCCCGAGACGGGAAGCCGCTTCCAACGGGGGATACAAGGGAGTTACTACATACGATCAATGTTCCCACTCTGATACTAGTAGGAGAATTAGACTTTGAGGATTACCACCAAATGGCTGATTTTTATCATCAACAAATACAAAATAGTCAAATAGTAGTGGTTCCTAATGTTGCCCATTTTATGAATTTAGAAAATCCCAAACTTTTTAATCAAACCGTAATAAATTTTCTAAATGATTTATATTTGTAGGCATGAAATCCTAATTAGTAAATTATAATCTATGCCATCTTACCTATTTTTAATAAATTCAAAAAACACCCCCAAATTCCAAAAATGTGAATTCGAACCTTTTAAGGAAATACATGGAGATAATTTTAGGTAAAAATGAACAACGAAAATGAATAGGGGGCAAAGGAATGAAGAAGTTTTTTCAAATCAATGTGTATTGGATCATGGCATTTGTATTATTTGTTAGTTTCGCAATACCTCAAACAACCTTGGGTAAAAGTAAATCAGAGCAAATTCACTTGCATATTCAAAGTGGAGAGCTGAACAAAAATGCAAAAGTTACTCTCATTTATAAGGAAAAAGATAAAGAGAAGCAGATTTCTTTCAGTAGACAAAATAGCTCACTTTACAAAGCAAGTAAACCGAGCGGGTTTGAAGCTACGAAGGATGTCACATTTAAAGTTAAAGAAGATGATGAAACAGATTCTTATAATCCTACAAAAGTTACTGGTAGTAAAGGGACAATTAATTACTGGATCGATCTTTCAGATTCTGAAGATGGAACAGAAGATGATAAAGATGAGTATTCCACATTTACCTTAAATAAGCCAATTTTTCCCCTTGTTAAGGATGTTTATGATAATGGGGATGGAACATTTACCGCGTATTGGGGTTACCAAAATGAGAACGATGTTACGATAGACGCATTGGACAGTAGGCTTATATCCGCGTATGTTTATAAAGGGGATGCTCCAATATTAAAAGGCTTTGCAGAAGGGAAAGTGGAGGAAGCCTTTAAAACGATATTTGTTGGTCCTTCTATTTCTTGGGAATTAACTGGGCCTGATAAAGTGAAGAGAACCTCAACTGCATATGCAAGTAATGCTAAATCGTATAAATCGGTTCAACCTTTAGTAAAAGCTGTATATAATAATCAAAATGGTTCTTACACTGCATATTGGAGCTATCATAATGAAAATAATGTTAAGGTTGATTCAAAGGTAAGCCAGTTTACAACCCCGGCCCTAAATAATTTACAACCTATGAAAACAAATTTTCTGCCTGGATTTGTTCATGAAGCTTTTAAAACGAATTTTAATGGATTAACACTGTCATGGAACTTAGAAGGATTAAATGGCACAAGTCATACCGCTATTGCTGAATCACGTTTTGCTAAAAACTATGTAGAGTTATTTCCAACTGTTAAAGCAGTTTACGATAATGGTAATGGTACATTTACAGCTTATTGGGGTTATCAAAATAGGAATGATGTAACAGTGGATGCAAAAGAAAGTAAGTTTATTTCTGGAGATGTGGACATCAAAAGTCAACCAATGAAGAATGATTTTATTGCAGGAACAAATCAAGAGGCTTTCTCAACAATATTTAAAGGTACTCATTTGATATGGGAAATAACAGGTCCGGATGGACAGAAGAAAATCGTTACAGCCTATTCTTCTAACGCACCGAAGTATTCAGCATTAATCCCGACCTTAAGTAAAGTATATAACAACGGGGATGGAACATTTACTGCTGTTTGGGGCTATCAGAATCAAAACATTGTGGAAGTAAATGCTGGTAGTAGTAACTTCAAAGGTCTAGTATTAAAAAATGAAGTTGCTAAAAAAGATCAGTTTAAACCAGGTGTACAAACGAATGTATTTGAAACAACTTTTAAAGGGACGGAAATTTCATGGTTCTTAACTGGTCCAGATGGAATTTCACGTACGGTTACAGCTTACTCTAAAGATGCTGTGGCAAGATAAGGTTGAAAGAGCCGACAGAAGGTAAAAAACTTCTTGTCGGCTCTTTTTTGGGAATTGTAAAGACCGCTCATTTAATTATTCACTGGCTCTGGTTCACTTAGGAAGTCCTTTAAGACCTCGCGATTTTTAGGCATATCTAACTTCAAAACTGCGCCACTATGTTCGTATTGTTCATTGACATAACCATCTTTGACAGGGATTCTTAATGTTTCTACTTTATCTATTGGGTTTAAAAGCATTTTTGATGAGATGGATAGCATTTTTTCTAATGGTATATCTGTATCTAAATGTTCAAATGAATCGGAAACAAGTGAAGGCATTTTCGTGAAACCCTCAAATGAAACTAGACGATTTTGTAATGTATCTTTAAGAAGGGTCAGGACTTCTTGTTGTCTTCTAACTCGGCCAAAATCACTTTCTCCATCATGTCTATATCTAACATAAGAAAGTAATTCTTTTCCATGAAGAGAATTAACTCCTGGTTTTAAATTTAGACGCATATCGTTGACTATATCTTGCTTCACATGGACAGGAATCCCTTCCGGTGCAAGCGTATCGATAATTTTCACAAAACCTTGAAAATCAATGATTACAGTATGATCAATTGAAATATCAAAGTTTTTCTTGATTGTTTCTTTTAATAATTCTGTTCCACCAAGAAAATAGGCTAAGTTTAATTTATTATATTTTTTACTATAATTTGGAATTTCTACATAACAATCTCTCATTAAAGAGACTAATTTTATATTTCGATGCTTTGAGTCATATTGGGCAACGATCATAGAATCTGCACGTGATACTTTCTCCCCGCGTGTATCACTGCCTAACAAAAGGAAATTGATTGTTCCCTCATCATTTTTCTTCATTTTCTTCATTTGTTTAGCTTGATTTTGCTCTTTTTTCAATCTAGATAAATCTTCATTTTGGATATTTTTTGCATCGGAAAAGCGCAATTTTATTTGATTTTTTTGCTGTTCGGGTAAAACACTTTGAGTAGGCGTTTTTCCTTCATTGTCTTCTGGGAAAAATTGTGCACATGACGTTAACAATAAAAGAATGAAAATGGAAAACAGTTTAAACATCATACACCTCCCTCCTATTTTAGTTTTTCACTAATTAAAGGAGTTAAGTATATTAAATATTGGAAGATAGTTGGACTTATTAAAACAAATGAATTGTTATTTAAAAAAAATGATAACATATGGTAAGATAAGTGATGGAATAATAAAGTGATTATTCCTATTTACAAGAAATAAGGAGAGTCAAAATGGAAAAGATATTCATTTTTGGTCATAAAAATCCTGATACTGATACAATTTGTTCAGCTATTGCTTACTCTGAACTAAAAAATAAATTAGGATTTAACACAGAGCCTATTCGTTTAGGACACGTAAGTGAAGAAACAAAATTTGCATTAGACTACTTTAAAGTAAAAGAGCCGCGTTTAGTTGAAGCAGTTGCAACGGAAGTGGAAAATGTCATTTTAGTTGATCATAATGAACGTCAACAAAGTGCTGAGGACATTACTGAAGTTCGTATTTTAGAAGTAATCGATCATCATCGCATCGCAAATTTTGAAACGAAAGATCCTTTGTATTTCCGTGCCGAGCCAGTAGGTTGTACGGCAACAATTTTAAATAAAATGTACAAAGAAAATGGAGTTTCTATTCCGAAAGAAATAGCTGGCTTAATGCTATCAGCTATTATTTCCGATACATTATTATTTAAATCACCAACATGTACGAAAGAAGATATCGATACTGCTACTGAATTAGGAGCCATTGCCGGAGTTAATATTGAGGAATATGGCTTAAATTTGTTGAAGGCAGGAGCAAATTTAAGTGTAAAAAGTATTAGTGAATTAATTTCATTAGATTCGAAAGTATTCCCAATGGGTTCATCAAAAGTGGAGGTTGCCCAAGTAAATGCGGTAGACACAAATGATGTCCTTTCTCGTCAAAAAGAACTTGAAGCAGCTCTTACAGAAGTTATTGAAGAAAAAGGGTTAGATTTATTTGTATTTGTTGTGACAGATATTTTAACGAATGATTCTATTGCAGTCGCATTAGGTGAAGCAACAAAGAATGTAGAGCAAGCATTTAATGTTACATTGGATAATAACACAGCAACACTAAAAGGTGTTGTCTCACGTAAAAAGCAAATTGTACCACCGTTAACTGCAACATTTAGTTAAATTAGAAAAGAACTGTTCTGTTTTTCGATGACTAAAAAATTTACACTTTTATCGTATTCAAAAAGGATGAAAACACAAGTTTTTGTCCTTTTTTCGTTTTTAGATAAAAATAAAACCAGCTTCCATGAGGAACTGGTTTGTTAGAAAGGTTATGTAGCCGCCTTTGCCGTATTTATGTGATAAGAAAGTTTTAAACCACCACTCCTCAAAGTGGGTGTTCGCTAAAGGTTTCCTGCTTGTCCTCCTTGTCGTATAGACAGAGGCATGTCATTTCACCTTCGATAAAAACTCCCTATTACAGCTTAAAGGTTAAAACTTAATTATCATTACGTACAACGCAGCTTGTATTAGTATAATACCTTAATTATTTACCATTTTCAATGGCAGTTGTTACCTTTAAGCTTTTCTTTTTTATTTCCAAAATAATTCGTTCCAACAACTCCAAGAATGATAAATATCGATCCAACAATATGATGAAGATGAATGGTTTCATTTAGGAATATAGCTCCTACAATAATAGAGACGATTGTAGATAAATTTGAAAAAACACTCATTTGTGACGCTGAAATCTTTGATAAAATAAAGTTAGAAAGCAGGGAAGTAACTAGAGACGCAAATATTCCTAAAAACACAATGGAAATGACGAATTTCATGTTTGACCATGGTGCTACGAATTCCACTAAAGTGCCAGAATTAAGATGGTTAATAATAGCCATACCATTAAAGAAAATTAAACCTAAACCAAGCATAAAAAAGGTAATATCAAGAGGTTTGAAATCTTTAGCTAGCGATCTAGCCATGACGGTATAACCTGAAATCGAAAGGCATGATAATAATAGAAGACTGATTCCTAAAAGATTATCCAGATCAATAGATCTTCCTTTCATGATAAAAATGAAAATAACCCCGAAAACAGATAATAATATGGAAAGCTTTTGAATATAATTTGTTTTTTCTTTTAAAAAGTATGATGCAAATATTGCGGTTATAATTGGTGTCGTTGCAAATAAAATGCCGCCTTCTGAAGATGGAGAGTATTTAAGACCAAATGCTTGAAAACTAAAGAAAAGGGTCGGATAAAATAAAGCCAATGGAATGAGTTTCTTTATTGTCATTAAGCTTATATTAATTTTTACAACCTTTAGTAATGCAAGTATTAAAAGGGCAAAAAATGAAATGGTAAATCGGAATGCTAAAGTATCTAAAGGACTAGAAATCATGATTGCTGTTTTGGTAAATAAAAAGGATAAACCAACAATACTCGCGTTTAATATGGCAAAAATATATACAATATATAATCCGGACTTTTTCATGGGGACCTCTCCTTTGCTAACTATTTATCATATTTACATGTTAACATCACTTTTTGGCAGAAGAATCGTCTGATGGAAGGTCTTGGACTACAACTTTAGTAGGAGAATTTTGTTATTACGGTTTTCACATATATGTTATTATTGGAATTATATGGACCATATTAGATGGAGGGGAAAGGCGATGGAGAAGCGACCAGAAACGAACGACTTTGCACCTTATTATGCTACTTATATTAAACTTGTTCCCAGTGGGGAAGTTAGAAATATTCTTCAACTGCAGTTTATTGAATCACTGCATTTACTTAAGGGTATTTCAGAGGATCAAGGACATTATCGTTATGGAACAGATAAATGGAGTATCAAAGAGGTAATTGGTCATTTAACAGATACGGAACAAATTATGACTTACCGTCTCCTTTGTATTGCAAGGGGGGAAACAGGGGATCTACCGGGATATGACGATAAAGTATACGTTCAAAATGGGTTGTTTGAAATGCAGTCAATGAACGATCTGATAGAAAATTGGAAAGTTGTAAGGCAATCCACACTTCAATTACTAAATAGTTTAAATGAACAAGCTTGGAACCGAAGAGGGAATGCAAATGGATTTGAAGTAACTGTCAATGCATTGGCATATATTATAGCAGGGCATGAACTTCATCATCGGAAAATATTAGAAGAACGATATCTGGAATCGGAGGATTATCCTTTATAATGATAAAACGAAGAAAGCCCTCCTTTAGCACGTATTTCGAAAAATGAGGGCTTTCGAAAAATCAAACGAAATCATTGACTATCTATAGTATTAAAGCTTTTTCAAGAATAAAATGAATAAGTTCATGATCATTTATTATAAACGGGACCTCGGCTGGTTCAGCCCAAATACGTGTCTTAGCCTCATTTTCACGTAGAAAAGGATAACATTCTGAAATATCCATTCGATAAAATAATTGATATCCGATGAGTGGATATTTTCCGTTTGGATCAAATAATGGATTATTTTTATGGCTTACTTCGATAGCGCCTAACAATTTAATTGTTCCTTTTACATAGCCTTCTTCATATACTTCACGATGTATTGCATTTTCTGGTAGCTCTTCTTTTTCAACATGACCTCCTGGGAAATTAAAACCTCTTCCTTCAATTTGGACTAATAAAACTTTTTCTTGTTCAAAACAAACACCATGTACACTTGTCACTTTATCATAATTAGGTAGAAAACCAGGATACCATGTAAGTTTAACGTTGTGGCCATTCCAATCAACATAAATGGATTTTTGCATATCTAAGACCTCTCTAATTTTATTTTTTAAATCAAATGAAGGGTATAAAATCGGAAAATTATTATCTTATATCGAAAATAGCACATAAAAAGGAAAAAAGGGTAGCAATTAAAAATTAATATGAGCAAATAGAATAGGAGTGTGTATTATGTTTAATAGCATCATTGACTCAGAAAATATTTTAAGAGATTTAATCGGTAAACCGAGTGAGGTTGCTCAGAAAAAAGTGATTAATTTTCTTGATTCGCATTGTCAAGATTTTATTTCGAAATCGCCATTTCTTGTAATGAGCACAACTGATAAGGATGGTTTTTGTGATGTTTCTCCAAGAGGGGACCAGGCTGGGTTTGTTTTGACTCTAAATGAGAGATATTTGGTCATTCCGGAGAGGAAAGGAAATAATCGAGTGGATTCATTACGAAATATATTGCAAAATCCACGAGTTGGTTTACTTTTCATCATTCCAGGTTTAAAAGAGACTTTGAGGGTTAATGGAAAAGCGTCTATTATCCAAGACGAAGATATTATGATACAAATGGTGGCTAACGGGAAAAAACCATTGGTAGGGATTGCGGTAGAAATTGAAGAGTGTTTTATTCAATGTGGTAAAGCGTTAAAACGTTCATCGCTTTGGCAACAAGAATCGTGGTTAAACGATGGGAATCTGCCTTCTGCAGCAAAAATTCTTTCCGCTCACGTTAATATTCCTGGTATGGATGAAAGAAAGATGAAGGAGAGGCTAGAAGAAGGGTATATCAAAAGACTATACTAATTTTGTTAATTGAAATAAAAAAATAAATCCCCACCATCTATGATATGCTCCCCTTTAAGTAGACAGATTAAAAAATAAAAATCTGTTTACTCAAGGGGAGTATTTATTTTGTCTAAAAGGGCTTATCCTGTAGAGGAAAAATTGAAGATATTAAAGG
>NZ_JBHUJX010000010.1:0-14372 GCF_042683745.1 Bacillus sp. CGMCC 1.16607 | reverse complement strand
GAAATTATTCATTTAAATGAAGATAGTTATCGTATGAAGCATCGTTCTACCATATTTGGGGAAGAAAGTGTTTCAAATTAATAAGCAAAAATTGTGTCATTCTACTTGACGGTCACACCTCTGCAAATTCCTCTTGACTTAATCCTAACTCCTCTCTTTTTTTACGTAAATAACGGCCAATTTCTGTTTTAGGTTCGCGTCTGATTCTTGACATGCATGTTCCTCCTAATCTATAGATTTATCTAGTATCGACATGATAATTAAAAATTAGTCTAGGAGATTACAGACATGTAAGAAATATCCTGAATTTAATCATTTAAATATTAAAAACGCAAACAAAATTAATTGTTTACGTCAGGATTGTGAAAATGTTTATTATTAAAGATTTCTAGAAGGTTCAATAAACTGTAACTATATTTTTCTTCTATGATCACTTGGACATTAAAAAGTTATTTTCAGATTGTTGTATTTTATTATATAAAACCCTATTTAAATGTATTTATGTAACATCAATCCCATTCCGAACTTCATCTTCTTGATATTTTTCCTTTTGAAAAGTTCTAAATAAGAAAAATAATGAAATCATATAACTTAAACTAACTAAAATTAACATCCACAGATTGTTTACCATAATAATTCCTATTGTTAACCCAATCATTAATAAGTACAACAAAATATTAATCATATTAGTAGGTAAATTTTTGTTAAAATATGATTCGAAAATACCTACGATAAGGATTAAAGATAACAAAGAAACAATGAATTTTAAGATTGAGATTAACATATTCCCAGAGGTTGTATATAAGGATAAAAAGTACCCAATTATATAAATAATAGAAAAGGTCAGCAACAAAGATTTAATTATATTCTTTACCGGTCTAACAAAACCTTCAATTTGGAACAAGATTGAACCGCTACTTAGCTCATTTTGGTAACTATATTTTAATTTTATTGATGAAATTGTACTTATGACTTTATCCTCTATTAATTTTATTTCCATATTATCTTTTTTTAACTCTTGTTTTAGTTCTTTATAAATTTTGTATTCCAGATATGGAACTGAATTTGTAAATTTCTCATAGATTTCTTCCTTATTGACAGTTTCCTTTTTTAAACTTGCTAAAAGTTGTCCTAACTGTATTAAAACTAAATCAGCTCTTTCTGCTTTTTTAATATCTGATTCATCAAATTGCTTTTTTATTTGATTAAATAACCAAATAGTTATTGCAAAAAAAACAATGATAACTGTTTTGGTAAGACTATCAGTATTTGGAAATAAATTATCAATTAATTTATTTAAATAATCCATATTCCAACCCCTCATTTCATTTTACATATTTTGATTATATAAATACGTTTATAAAATAATTTGGTTTCATTGATCTGGATAATAAATGTAAAAATTACATTATATAAGATATCGACATTCATTAGTCAAAAATAAAATCATAGAATAAAATCTGCAAACAATTGGGTGTGCGATGTATTTTATTGAAATAACAATGAGTTACTATTATTAATTTACTTAACACAAGGGGAATATTGCTTAGCGTAATTTATAAAAATGATTGATCATTTAAAACAAAATTCGGTTAAGTTTAAATAAAGATTAACAATTTATATTAAAGTTTGATTAAAAATGGGACGTATTCAATGCTTTCTTGAATAATGCATGAAGTAATTACTAAATATTTGTAATATAAAAGAACTAGATTTATAATAAAAATTGGTAATCTTTAGTATTTACAGTTAAACTCATAATAATTTGAGGAGGAACTATCATGGCAGATCCTAGAGCATTTATAAGTTTTGACTTTGATCACAACGAAACGGAAAAGACTTTATTCGTTGGCCAAAGTAAGAATTCAAAAACCCCATTCTCTATTCAAGACTGGTCAGCTAAATCATCAATGCCACAAAGTAAATGGGAGGCTATTGTAGAAGAAAAAATTAAAAAAACAAATATGGTGATTATTCTTGTTGGGAAGTATATGGCAAGTGCAACAGGGGTTAAGAAAGAAATAAAAATGGCTAAGGATAACAATGTACCAATATTTGGAGTATATGTAGGTGGTGCTGATGCAAACAGCAACTTACCTGATGGTTTAGCGCGTAGTAGGGTTGTGAAATGGGAATGGGAAAAAATTGCTGAGAAAATTGATCAGATGATGGGAGAAGGAAAAAATAAGTAAGGTGTGATTATATGCGTAAAGCATTAATAGTTGGAATAAACTATTATGAAAGTATCTCTCCTTTATATGGATGTGTCAATGATGCATATTCAGTTAAATCTGTGTTAGATAGGAATAGTGATGGCACAATAAACTTCTCAGTGAATTTAATGACTGCTACGGGGCCTGACAATTTAATTACAAGAAAACAATTAAAAGATAAAGTACAAGAGTTATTCGAAGACGATTGCGAAGTAGCATTATTTTATTTTGCTGGCCATGGTTATATAGAGAGTACAGGAGGTTTTCTAATTACATCAGATTGCAAAGATGGAGATGATGGTTTTTCACTAAATGAATTACTAGCTATAGTGAATAAATCTAAATCAAAAAACAAAGTTATTATTTTAGACAGTTGCCACTCAGGGATAACTGGAACTAATATATCTGATAATAACTCTCTATTAAGTGAAGGTTTGACAATTCTTACTGCTTCAAGTGCAAAACAATATGCAACTGAAGAAAATGGGAGTGGTGTTTTTACTACTCTTTTGGTAGATGCTTTAAATGGCGGAGCTGCAAATCTTGTAGGCGATGTTACACCAGGAAGTGTATATGCACATATTGATCAATCATTAGGACCATGGGAACAGAGACCAATATTCAAGACGAATGTGAAAAATTTCATCTCATTAAGAAAAGCAAATCCACCAATAAGTCTTTCGGATTTAAGGTTGTTGCCTGAGTTATTTAGGAATGTAGAAGATGAATTTAAATTAGAACCATCATTTGAGCCTGAAAGTGAAGCCCCTATTGTGGAAAACACAGAAAAATTTCGAGTATTGCAGTCCTATAATAGAGTTAATTTAGTTGTTCCTGTAGGTGAAGAACATATGTATTTTGCTGCAATGAATAGTAAATCATGTAAATTGACACCGTTAGGGATACACTATTGGAATCTAGTTAAAAACGATAGAATATAATAATAGTACTTTTATAGGGGGGGCAAACAACAAAACGCGTTTAACGAATTGGCATTTTGTTGCCTGGCCCCCATAAAAACTTCAGAATAAACTGGGATTCTTTCTCTAATAACAAATATTAATTAAAACAATTTTGGTGGCCGTCCTTTGTTTTCTACCACTTTACGAACATGTCCTTCCCATTTTCCGATAAGTTGATTCCATTCAGGATCCATTAAATATTCATTAATTGGTCTGTCCAGATCGAATTCAGGGAGGTAAGTACCTGTAACCCCTTTTTCTAAAATTCCGTCTGCTATTACTCCTTTTTCACGAAAAATTAGGATAGGGAGCCCTATCTGAAATGCCATAGCTGGTTCTATGTGACAATAAGGACTAGTAATCCATTTTCTTGATACATCGTTTGGATATGTGTTTGGAATATCAGTACCTGACTTTCCTTGGCCTTTCTCTATAAAAGTTCTACGGAATGCTATAGTAAGTAAGCCGTTAGATTCCATCATTAGTCTTCTAATAGCTACTAGAGGTTCTTCCATATCATAGTCCGTAACACCTAGTGTTCGTGGTTGAAATCCTCTTTGTTCTAAATAATTAGAGATACTAGTAATGAAATCTTCTTGTTTTTTGAGGTGTGGTTTAGGGTAACTTAAGAAAATTGATATCTTCAAAATCATTTCTCCCTTGTAGAATATTGGAATATTAGATATTATATTATTCGACAAAAGAAGGGATAAACCTTTATTTCGTACTCGGGCACAGTTCTTTTGCATTTTAAAATTCATTTGCCTCTAAATATCATTTCTACATCTATCTTCATTCTATGCTCCTTTTCGCATAATTAAAGTAGTATCCTAAGTCTGCATTATATTTTTTTATATTATTTTTTTAACGACCATTTATTTGCCCGTTTTTATCTTATTAACAATCAAATAATAGGTTGGTATAATAATAGAGATGAATTAGATCTCTCAACAAATATTAATATAACACCTCTGGCTGCAACATAATTCAATATATTTAAAGGAGAAAAAAATGAATAGTAATAAATCAAGCAATAATAATACTAGAAATCAAAATCAGACAGTATCAACCCCTAAGCCAATCAGTGTTGCACCAAGAAGAAATATAAGGTCCGGAGAAAGACCATCATATCAAGCACCTATTCCACCTAAGATTAAGTAATAATTTTTGAAGCTGGGCTTTTAGGATCTAATTCATTTATTATTAAACCAGACTTAGTGTCTACATATGTTCTTTTAATGGCATACTTGTAATATTCGTGTGCTTTATCCCATCCTTTTGAATAATCAATTATAAGTGATTTGTCTGTTTCAAAAGGACGGGACATTCTAATAACTGAACCACATATTTTATCATCAGGTTTATCAATTTTATAAATTTCAATAATTAATTGTTCCTCTTTTTGTTCCTCTAACTTATAAAAGAAACTTTCCCAAACAGTAGGATCTTCGGACAGTTTAATAATCTTCCTTTGTAGTCTCACTTTATTTATAAGTTTTAGAATTTTTTGATATAAATACCTAGACCATATATATGCAGTTAAAAAACTAAATACAATGCTAAGGAATAGATAATAGAAGAGAAACAATATGTTATTGGATAAATTGTTTAGATCCTTTAAATTTAATACATATTTCAAATTCAAAAAGGATAAATCTAGTTGTAAATAACAAAACAAAATATTAAAAAGCAGGAACAAAATATTATACACGAGCACGGTTAAAAAAGTAGCGGGTGCCCACAATAAAGCTGTTAAACCCACCATTTCAGTCGGTGTATGTTTTACAACAGGATTTAGCCCGAACATTTGTAGCCAAAAATAGGTAATTAAGCCAGGTAGAGAAAATACAATTAATGAAATAAATTGATCCATTCTAACACCCCTAATAAATTGTACCATTTATTGAATATCAAGGGATTCTAATTTAAGAAAAAAGTAACCTAATCTTGTAAGACTCTTCCCCTTCAATGAATGAAGGGATACCTATTTTGTGCCTGGCCTAGGTGATGTCATCGTAGGGATTTTACGGACATTCCATCTATTCCGTGACTTCCTTTGTTTCGCTCCACACGTTTTACGAGATTTTTCCGTAACAAGAGTTATAACCTCCAACCAAACAGGAGCGCCCATGACTCAGTAAAAAAGTATCAAAGAGGGATTCCGCTGGGTAATTGATATTGAATTAGAGAAATTCTTTGATAACGTTAATCATGACAAATTGATGGGAATTCTAGCTAAAAGAATTTGACGACCACATACTCCTCAAATTAATCCGAAAATATCTCCATTCTGTGTCATGCTTAATGTGGTTGTTCAATTAACGGAGGAAGGGACTCCGCAATCCTCTTCTATCAAATTTAATTCTTGATAAATTAGATAATGAATTGGAAGCCATAGGACATAATTTTGTCCGTTATGCGATGTCTGCAACATTTATGTCCAATCATTAAAAGCAGGAGAACTTGTAAGGGAATCCATTACGACGTTTATTTAGCAGAAACTAAGGTTGAAGGTAAACAGAGATAAGTCGGCGGTTGACCGCATATGGAAACGAAAATTTCTTGGTTTAAGCTTTACTTGGTGGAGTAATTATAATGCATAGTAGACTAAATACTGTCAGCAAGAAAAAGAGCATTTAAAGGATAGTGAAGTGGAGTTTTTACTGGTGATTATCAACCGCCAAGAACTGGTTAAAAAACAGGAAGGATGATTCCTTTCCTATTTTTTAATTTCTTCAAGGTTTACAATAATATTGGCACCATTATTATATTCTTCCTCTGTAATTATTTCGACAGATCCATCAAAGTCTTTGTTGAATTCTCGTTTAATCTTTGTTATTAATTCATTAGGTGTTATTAAAGCTTCGTTTTTAGAAAAATAATAAAAGGGTTTGCCGTTATGGGTAATTTTGTAGTACCTTACAACATTATTTCTCATTATAAAACCTCTTTCTATTTTAATATATATTTATTATACATTTTTAACCAACTTAACATCAGAATTAATACACATTAGATAGAAAAGGGATCACTTTCCCCTCTTCATTACTTTCAATCTTAAAACATAAATTTGTAAATGGACATCTAAAATGATCTGTTGAGGTTCCTGCTACTGGCAAAAAATATATTCATTGCAGTCTTTTAATTCAATATATTCTATCTTATTAAAAGCAAAGACAGAAGTTTGTTTTTCCAAATTACTTCACCTCCGAAGCTTGTATATTAGAAATTTTACATGAATAAGATAACAAAATATTTCGTTCCAGATTGTATTGCTGAATGTTTAAAAGCATCATGAGTTATATAATATTATTTTTAGAAGGATTTCTCCAAATATTATTGAATTGAATAGTTTTGGAGGGATTCTAATGAAAAAAACAAAACATTTTGAAAAACTTAGTAAAGAAACCCAAGAAATAATTAATAAATTTGGAGTCGAAGGAATACCGGATGCGGCTGTTATGCGAAAACTTCATATAGAAGAAAATCGATCAGTGCTTTTTGAAATAGTTGATAAAGCTATTATTCTTAAAGTTTTTCTAACTAAAGGAAAGAGGGATAAGGATATAGATGCTTTGATTGATTTGGATGGAATTGAATACTTCCCTAAATTATACGCTTACCATAGTGGTGAGTATTTGTTTATGGAAAAAGCTCAAGGATTGCCTTTACCAGAGTATTTTAAACAAGGCGCATCCATAGATGATGTAAATAAATTTAGAGATTTGTTATTAGATGCTTTCATTAAAATGGTAGATAGGAATCGTAGAGACTGGGACTTTAAGTTGGAACATGTATTTTGGTCACAAGAAACTAAAAAACTAACTTGGATTGATTTGGGTTGCTGTGAAACTTACTCACCTCTGAGCCAGATAAAAGAAAAAGATATTGAAGAATTTTCCGGAAAATTTGAAAAGAGATTTTTGATGAGCGGGATAAGAATTTATTATTAATAATAAATATTTTTGCATAGTACAAATATACAATTCAATAGAAATAGTATATTCAACAATCGGTCGCGATTGTGGAGCGATACAGGTAGAAAATGATCTAAGTTATTTATAAAATCGAAACTCAAGTCTGTTGGAAAAGAATCAATTTCAAAATTGATTCTTTGTATTTATCGTAAAATCTAGTTTACGAGGTATTTTTGATCAGACTTAATTTTAAAGTTATTCTTACTTTAATCAAAGTATTGATAGAGTTTCACTTTGTATTTTCTTTGCTGAGGAATTTGACGAACATTAAGCATTATGTCGAGAAAAAACGTCTCAATTGAGTTTTGTTTAAACCTTTTCGGAAATTGGCCTCAATACCTTTATTTGATTCCGTTTCGGTTTCTGAATGATGAACGTCATTAGATTAATCAATAAGACCAAAGGCTTCATCACTGTTGAGTTTAATGATACAAATATTGTAAGTGCAACTAACCTTAAAGAAGTAGTTGTTGCTTTTGACGGTACTGTGGATGCAGCTACTGCTGAAAACAAAGAAAACTATTCAACTACTGCTGGTGCAGTTAAATCAGCTGATCTTTCTGCGGATGGAAAAACAGTTGTATTAACACTTGATGCTGGTGTTGTTATGACAAACCAAAAAGCTTACAAAGTATCAGTAAGCAAAGTAAAAGCTGGAGATAAAGTTGTAAGTGCAACGGATTTCAGTTTCACTCCACTTGATAACACTTTACCAGAAGTTGCTCAAGTAGTAACTCTTGGTAATAAAGCTGTTAAAGTTATCATGACTGAGCCAGTTAAAAATGTAAAACCAGGCAACTTCCAATTAGATGGAAAATCATTCTACGGTTCTGTAAGTGTAGGTGGTTCTGAGAGAGAACTTATCTTAAAACCTTATGATGCATCTTCATTAACTACTGGAGAACATAAATTAACAGTTTCATTAGTTGAAGATTATTACAACTTGAAATCTCTTTCAAAAGAATTCACTTTTAATGTTGTAGAAGATAAAGAAGGTCCTACAGTAACAGAAGCTAAAGCTACTTTAGAAACTGCTACGTTAACTTTCAACGAAGATCTTGATGCAGATACTGTTAAAGCTGGAGATGTTTACTGGTTATCTGGTACAACTAAGAAATATGCAACTGGTTTAACTAAACTTGCTGGTAACAAATATGCATTCGAATTTGGAGTGAATGATCGTTTACCTGCTTATGAAACAACTTTATACATTGACAGTGTAAGTGATTATAGCGGTAATGTGAACGCTACTAAAGATGTTAAAATTACTGCAGTAGTTGACCAAGCAAGACCAGAAGTAACTGACGTAAAAACAAATTCTGATAAAAAATCAGTTACAGTTAAATTCAGCAAACCAGTTACTGTAACTGCTTCTAACTTTGTAATTACTGACAATACTGGAAAGAATATTGCAATTAAAACTGCATCTATTGATTCTACTGGTAAAGTTGCTACTGTAGAATTATACAATGTAATTGCTGAAAACAATGCTCATACAATTAAAGTATTTGGTGTACAAGACACTACTACTTTAAAAAATACAATGTTAGATTACACTACTACATTTAATCTTGATGATAAAACAGGTCCTACTTTAGCTCAAACTGGTGTTTCTGCTAATAGTGCTGAGCGTACTGTAATTTTAACATTCAATGAAAAAATGGATCTTGCATCAATCTCAAACCCAGCTAGTTACTTGATTAATTTCAAAGGATCTTTAAGATCATTACCAGCTGATACTGAAATTAGACCAGTTCAAGATGGTAAAGGTGTATTATTTATCTTCCCTGAAAAAATTGGTACAGATGCAGTAACATTTAAAACTGCTGCTGGAGCTGCAGGAACATTAACTGCACTTCAAGTAAATGGTGTTAAAGATGTTGCAGGTAATATCTTACAAGGATATTCTTTCTCAGCAGACTTAGTATTAGCTGTTGCTGATGCAACTGTAGCAGCTTACTCTACTTCAGTAGCTAAGCCAGCAGTATTTACTGATGGAAAAACTCTTAAAGTTAGATTCAATCAACCGATTGGAACTGCTGCAGCTAGTGACTTCGTACTTACAGGTGGAACTATTGAATCAGTATCTACAGATGGAACTAACTTAGTAACTATTAAATTAGCATCTGATGTGGGTACTAAAGCAGCTGCTTTATCATTAAAAGTTGCTACTGGTAACACAATTAAAACAGTTACAGGAAACGGTGTTACGTCTACTGCTCCTGGTCAATTTGTTGGAATTGAAGACCAAGTTAATCCTAAAGTTCAATTAGCTACAAATGTTAACACTCTAGCTTCATCTGTAAACGGTGGTGGCGATGTTGTTATTGAGTTACCAATGAGTGAAACTTTAGATGCTACGAATGAAACAAGTTTTGGCGTTGATTTAATTGTTACTAAGCTTTCAGCTAATGGAACAACTGGTGTTTTACGTGCAGGAACTGATTACACTACTGCAGTTAAAGCTAACACTGGATCTGGTGCTTCACTTGTTGTCAATGATCACATCATTGAAGTTACAATTAAAAATGCAGTAGCAGGCGGAAATGACACTGCATACTCTGTACAAGTTAAAAATGCTCGTTATATCGAAGATACTAATGCAAATACTGCTGATGATTCATCTGTTTACACAACAGGTGCAACAACTGACCTTCGTAAACCAGTTGCTACAGTTACATCAACTACAGTTAAAGCTGGAACTAATGTAAATGTAACATCTGACGAAGCAGGAGTTGCTTACTTAGTTCTTGATAGTGCTAATATCACTACAGTAGCAGGTGCAGATGGTGAAGTATTAGCTGGAAGAGCAACTAAAGTTGCGGTTAATGCAAACACTAGCACTGCATTATCTACTACTGCACTAGCAGATGGTACTTATAAAGTTATAACTGTAGATGCTGCTGGAAACGTATCAGCAGAGTCAACAGGAGTTGTTACAATTGATTCTACTGCTCCTACTGCTACTGTAACTAGTGGTAACGCTACTGGTTTAGTATTAACATTTAATGAAGCATTATATGTTGGCGGTACAGCTGTTGCAAGTGGTGATGTTAAATCTTTATTTACTGCAGCTAACTTAAGTGTTGGTGGTTCAACTGCTATAGAAATTACTTCTGCAACTTACAATGCAGCTACTAATGCGGTTACATTTGTAATTTCTGGTGCTGAAGCAACAGATACAATCACTGTTAGCCCAACTGTTACTGATGCAGCTGGCAATGCAGTAGATCTATCTAAAGATGTTGCTACTTTAGGTGCAGGTCCTGGTTGGACACTTAACTAAGATAAAAGTTCTCGAAAACATAGGGTGCCAGACACCACCCAGATATTTGGAAATGGTACTGACATACCTTCTGAAAGGCTCTGTGGAGAGAAATCTCTGCGGGGCTTTTCTTTTTAAAAAGGGAATCCGAATCAAATAGAAAAATAAGCTTATATTATAAAAGTGAATAAGATAAATATCTGCCCTAATTCCATTTATGGAGTTAGGGCTATTATTATTTGATGTGGATTTATAATGAAAGATAGGTTGAATATGTTGTTTAGATAATATTAATTGGTAGGGATTTATATCATGCAATATTAAGTATGCTTCTCTTGATATCTCTCTAGTAGATAGTGCTTAACTGATTCATTGATGAAGGAGGTGATCGATTCAATCTGATTCTGCTTCTGTAATATTTTCACAATGGAGTAGAGATTATTTTGCAAGTAAGTCGTAATCCTTGTATGTGACTCTTGGAATGTGGGTTTTTTCTCTTGTTGTTTTAGTGCAAATGGTTTCCCATCGATAAGGAATACGGTAGCACTTAACTCATCCTGTTCAGGTTCTTCTTCATTATCATCCATCTCTTCGTAAACTTCTATTTCTTCATAGTCTTCTTCTAAATCTGATTCTTCTTCAAGCCAGTCATCTTCATCAGTCAATAATCGTTTCTTCTGAATCGTTTGTTCATCTCTTAATAGATTTATATTTCTTTTTCGTCTTTCACCATACATCGGAATTTCCCCCTACATCGTTATTACATCTACATAGAAGTAGATTCTACTTCTACCTAGACGCATTATTTTATTGTTTTTTATCTCTGTATAGATGAGAAGACAAAAAAATGAAGGGAACCCTTTTGATTAATGGGATGGATAGCTGCTTGTTTAGATTTCATCTAGTAAACAAGCAGCCGTATTTCATTAGTAATCTTCTGGGAATAGGATGACGATTTCGTTCCCCTGATCGATTACCCAAACCGTTCGCTTGATTGGTTTATTATTCTCTAAACCTACAAAAATAGTTGTTTCCCTACTGGGTTCTTCTTGCCTCTGAATTAACCATTGCTTATCATTTTCTATATAAAACTCAAAAACTTGTAGGTAATCAGTTAAGATTGATTGGTTTTCTAATAGGTATTGAATGATGAATTGCTGGTGATCGTTTCCTAGTTCTTCCGAAACTGCCTTTGTCATATACATCGATTTATCGGTTTCAAACATAATGATTATCTTCTCCTAATCCTTCCATGATACTTTCTATATTTCCTCCAAAGTGATCTTGTAAGAGGTAGACCAAACTCATTTGATGATCGTTCATGATTCCTATTCGATAATACTCGCAACCTCCAGATGCTTCCTTTTCCACAAATTCAATATTCCATTTAGTAAACAACTCATGGACATCTTGTTCTTCTTCTGCTACTTTGATACAAGATTCATATGGTAAACGAAAGGATAAGTTGGGTTCTTCATTTCCCTCTGCCTCATACCATTCAAGAAACTGTGTTTCTATGGCTCTTAGGAAGGGGAGGGGGAAGAATGTTCTTGCTTTCAATTCTTCTATATCAGCGATGGTTTGGATGATTCTCATTTTGGGTTTCACCCTTTCTTTGTTTATTTCCTGTTTCACCTTGCGGATCGGACACAGACTTTCCAAAAATCACTTTCCATTTTCTTTTTGTGAGCTTTTGCCCTCGAATGAGATTTGGACTTAGATTTATGGAATTTCTCTTTTGGAATCGCAAGGTTCTACTGCCTATTTCGGTTTCCGGTTTTGTACCTTGATGGTTGGGTCTACAATTTTTCTACCGCATTTGCTTTTCCTGTCGGGTCGTTTGGATGTAGAATTTTGCCGTCATGTTTACTGTTGAATGTCCAGCTAATTTACTTACAGTTGTAAGTTCAACTCCTTTTCGTAGCAATCTAGTCGCAAAGGTATGACGGAATAGGTGAGGGTGAAGCTTTATTTCAAGTTCTTTAGATATGTTGGACAACCAGTCTCGAACGGCATCTCGATGCATTTTTTCGGCTCTTTGACTAACCAACAGGTACTCACTTTCCCTGAATTTTGAATGTAATCGATCACCATGTAGGTATTGTTTCAGTAGCAGTAGCACATCCTGTCGCAAACTGATTTCTCTCATTTTGCCTCCTTTACCACAAACCGTTAGGATAGAGGTTAGTGGATCAATATCACCTATCTTGATGTTTACTAACTCTGAAACTCGTAATCCACAATACAAGAGAAGGTAGGCGATCAGTTTATTTCTTATGGTAACTTTTGTATGATCCTCTAGGTAGAAAAGGAGTCTTTCAACTTCTTCCTCTGACAAAGCCGTTACGACATGTTCACTTCCAGCGGCAACCTGAACTCTATCTTTCTTAAGGGCGATATAGCTTTCAGAAACGAATCCTTTCTTTTGGAGAAAGTCATTGTACACCTTCAAACTATTGATTTTCTTATTGATGGTTGCGATGGCGAATGGATAGTCAAGTAGGTATTGCTTGTATCTCACAAAGGAGAAGCGAGAGAGAGGCTGTTGATCAGAAGCAGCCTTTTCCTCTAAGTAATTTTTGTAGCTCTTGATGTCACACACATATGACTCAATGGTTTTAGGTGCTCTCCCTTCTTCCATTAACCACTGCTGGAAAGACGATATTGTTTCCTTCATATATTTTTTTCTCTCCTAACACAAAAAGAGCCATTGATGCTAAATTTGCACCAATGACTCTTACTTTTTGATGATGTCAATAATCGTTTTTATCGTGCAGCTTGTACACGGGAGAATACAAGAACATGTAAATACTTTCACCGCTATTTCCTCCTTTCGTAAAGCTAAAATCAACCTACCCTTTTTTCGTAATTTCTCTTACAACTTCAGAAGCTACTGCTACCACTACTGGAATGATAATTTTCTCTAGCATCTATTTCACCTCCTTAAGGTTCAACTCCCGACAGTAATATAATTATGACGTGAGTTTTTAGGTTGGTAATTCAGCTAAACCTGTTGGTACCGCTGAATTTTACTTTGCCCTGTAATTCACTCATTAGTTTTGTCGTCAGATCGGCTCCTTGATTAAATACTTTTGTCGTCAGATTGCTAAAGAAAATTCACAACAAAATTAGCTTCAAATGTAGCCTTTCTCTTTGAGTGAAACGAATTTTTCTTCGCAAACGACCAGATGATCCAATACGTCAATGCCTATTATTCTTCCTGCTTCTACTAATCTCTTCGTTACCTCACAATCCTCTTTACTAGGTGTAGGGTCCTGTGAAGGGTGATTATGACCTACAATTATGGATGCAGCGTTGCTAAGGATAGCACTTTTCATTACCTCCCTTGGATGTACTAGACTCGCATTTAGACTTCCTACATGGCAGATGTTGATTGCTGTCGGCTGATTTTTCGTATCTAAACTGACAACCACAAATCGTTCCCGATCCTCATCTACCAGAAACTCTTTCAACAGATTATAAGCATCCTCTGGCGAGGTAATTTTCCTATTCTTGTACAAGATGCTAGATTCTCTTACTAGCTTTAGGCTAACAATATTTATCCTCTTTGCTGCTTGATGCTTTTTCTTAACTTCAAATCCTAACTCCAGTTGCTTTGTCTTTTCAGATTCATAACATTTCATTCTAACTCCTCCTCAATAGAAGTAGCCCTAACTCCATAAATGGAATTAGGGCTGATATTTATCGTATACATTATTATAATATAAGCTTATTTTCCTATTTGATTTTGGATTCCCTTGTTAAATAGAAAAGCTCTGTAGAGATTACTCTCCACAGAGCCTTTCGGAAGGTATGTCAGTTTCCATTTCCAGATAACTGGATGGTGCCTAGTATAGTAAATAGGTCAAATAAATAGAAAAAGGCCACCGTTTTCATTGTAAAATGGAAGTACCTATCACAGAACTTCCAATATTACTACCCTAACCAAGGAGAT
>NZ_JBHUJX010000009.1:0-57772 GCF_042683745.1 Bacillus sp. CGMCC 1.16607 | reverse complement strand
GCAAGCACCCAAAGATTCGCTCGACTTGCATGTATTAGGCACGCCGCCAGCGTTCGTCCTGAGCCAGGATCAAACTCTCCAATAAAGTGTTTGATTAGCTCATAAAGTTTACTCTGGCATACTTCTATAATAGAAGTTTTTTATTTGTTAACGTTTGGTTGTTTAGTTTTCAAAGAGCAATTTGTTCAATCGCCTTGAAGCGACTTTAATAATATATCATTTTGAAATCTTTTCGTCAACACTTTTTTTTACTTTTAAATTTAAAAATAAAATCTTCTTTGTCGACTTGGTCTATTATATCAGGCTATATAAGTAAATACAAGTAATTTCTCAAAGCAAATTTTATTCATTTTCAACCATTGATTTAATTATTACTTAAAGAAAATAGTGCCTATTTATACTGAACACTAAGTTCAACATGAATAGGCATGATTTAAAGACGTATTAGCTTTTTACTGTAGTACTTCTTCTATAAATAAATGTCTGTTTTTCTCTAAATGAATGATATCGTCTGTTTCTAAAAGTTTAATTAGTGGACGTGTAGGATTTTGCCCGTCTATAAAGACGATTTCTGCTGTTTGCCCATCAGAAAGTTTTACTTTTCCACCAATTGAGAAATTCATTAATGCGGAAATTAAAACTTTAACTACACTCATATCAAATTTTCCAAAACTGTCCTGTAATATCATTTCTAAGACCTTAAACGGAGATTGCTTGCTCTTATACATTCTCTCCGATGTCATAGCATGGAAAATATCAGCTACTGCTATGATTTTGGCAAAGGTGTTAATTTTTGAATTTTGATCTCCTAAAGGATAACCGCTGCCATCAATTCTTTCATGATGTTGAAGAATGGCTACCTTAGTATCTTGCCTTAATACTTGAATCTCTTGGACTAGTCTATAGCTATAAATAGGATGTTTCTTAACTTCCTCATACTCACTAGCAGTTAACGCGGTCTTTTTATTTATAATGGTTGGGTTTATTTTCGCCATTCCACAATCTGCTAAACAGCCTGCCAATGATAGTTGGACCCAATCTCCTTTAGGAAAGTTTAATTTCTTTCCGATAAAACCACATACTAAGCCTACGGTAACAGCGTGATGGTAAAGATAATCCTCTTTATTTGATAGATGATGGAGGTAAAAAATTTCAGATGGCGATTCCTCTAATTTATCTAGCAAAGGTAGTAGAATTTCTCGAATAGGTCCAATCTTTATAGGAAGCCCTGCTTGCCAAGAAAGAAATTCCCTTTTATAGTCTTTAACAGCCTCTAAATATAGATCGATAAAACCTTTTACTACTTTAATATTTTTATTATCTATCTTTGGATTATCCTCTTCTATTAATTCAGCAGGAATAAAAGGCATGCCATTCACAAGAGTCTTTTCCACTGTTACATCCTTTATTAAAAAGGCATGCAAAACTTCTATCATTTCTCCTGTTAAGACGGTCTTCTTTGTAATAATCGGTCGATTGGTCCAACTGTAAACATCCTTAGTTAAAATACAACCTTCTTGTAATTCTTTTATTCGTACCTTCAATTCTGCCACCTCCTACTTTAAAGCTCTATTAAACTATATATTATGTTTCATTACGTTGTCGCTTTTAATACAGAGTCATCTATTTTCCCCTTACTATTTTACCTTATTTTTCAAAAAATGAATATAGTTATCGGTTTCAACCGCTATTCCAATAAAAAAAGGAACACATTTTTTTGTGCTCCTCTTTTTTTGCTTATTCGGATGTATGATCAGGGTCAACATCGGTTAAGTTAACATCAGTAGACTCATCTAATTCAACTATTTCCTCGTCTTTTTCTTCCTCTTTTGCAACCAATGCAACTGTAGCTACATTTTCATCGTCGTTTTCACCTAGGCGAATTAATCTTACCCCTTGTGTATTTCGTCCGATAATAGATACTTCATTTACGTCTAATCGGATTAGTACCCCACCTGTTGTGATAAGCATTAAATCTTCTTCACCTGTAACGGCCTTCATGGAAACTAAACTTCCATTTTTCTCAGTAACATGGCATGTTTTAATTCCTTTACCACCACGGCTTTGAACTCGGTATTCTATGGCAGCTGTTCGTTTACCATAACCATTTTTGGTAACAATAAGAATGTCAGTATTTTCCTCTAGTACTTCCATTCCTACAACAGCATCATTCTTACCTAATGTAATACCTTTGACTCCAGTAGCTGTTCTTCCCATTGAACGAACATCTGTTTCTGGGAAACGAATAAGCATACCATTTTTAGTACCAATAATAATCTCTTTTGAGCCATCGGTTAGTTTAACAGAAATCAATTCATCCTCTTCACGTAAATTCAACGCAATTAATCCATTATTTCGGATATTGCCAAATGAAGATAAAGGAGAACGTTTAGATACTCCTTCTTTTGTCGTAAAGAATAAATACCAATTATCCACAAATTCTTCTATCGGGATAATCGCATTCACCCATTCTCCCTTTTCAACTCCCAAAAGATTAATAATTGGGAGTCCTTTTGCTGTACGGCTAAATTCAGGAATTTCATACCCCTTTGTACGATAAACCTTTCCTTTATTAGTAAAGTATAGGATGGTGTTATGTGTAGATGTTGTAATCAAATGTTCCACAAAGTCATCATCATTCGTACCCATTCCCTGAATTCCACGCCCACCGCGTCTTTGTGCACGGTACGTAGAAACCGGAAGTCGTTTAATATATCCGTTATGAGTTAGAGTGATTACGATATTTTCTTGTGGGATAAGATCTTCATCTTCAATAAACTCTAAACCACCAGATACAATTTCAGTACGGCGTTTATCATTAAATCTTTCTTTAAGCTCAGTGAGCTCTTCACGGATAATTTCTAATACCTTTTCTTCATCTGCAAGAATTGCTTTCAATTCAGCAATTAATTTAATGAGATTTTGGTACTCTTCTTCAATTTTCTCCCGCTCTAATCCTGTTAAACGTTGTAAACGCATATCGAGAATCGCTTGAGCTTGTTTTTCAGATAGCTCAAATTTAGTCATTAACCCTTCACGTGCAATATCTGTCGTTTGTGAGCTACGAATTAATTGAATGACTTCGTCTAGATGATCAAGAGCGATTCTTAAACCATCTAAAATATGTGCCCTTGCTTCTGCTTTGCGCAATTCAAACTCTGTTCTTCTTCGAATGACTACTTTTTGATGGTCTAGATAATGAACTAAACATTGTTTTAAGCTTAAAACTTTTGGTTGTCCATCAACTAAAGCTAATGTATTTATTCCAAAGCTTGTTTGAAGGGCTGTTTGTTTATATAAATTATTTAATAAAACATTTGCATTTGCGTCTTTACGAACTTCAATGACAATTCTCATTCCATTACGGTCTGACTCATCCCGTAAGTCTGTAATCCCATCAATTTTCTTATCGCGAGCTAATTCAGCAATCTTTTCTATTAGTTTAGCCTTATTTACTTGGTAAGGTAATTCATTTACAATGATAACTTCTTTACCATTTGACTTTTGTTCAATTTCCACTTTCGCACGTAAAGTAATTGACCCTCTACCTGTTTCATATGCTTTGCGAATACCGCTTCGGCCAAGGATTAATCCTCCTGTCGGAAAGTCTGGACCAGGAATGATTTCCATTAACTCTTGGATTGAAATTTCAGGGTCATGACTAATCGCTAATACTCCATCAATAACCTCTCCAAGCTGATGTGGTGGAATATTGGTAGCCATTCCAACTGCAATTCCAGTTGTCCCGTTAACTAATAAATTGGGAAATCTCGCTGGTAAAACAACAGGTTCTCTTTCCTCACCATCATAGTTATCTTGGAAATCGATCGTATCTTTGTTGATATCTCTTAGTAATTCCATCGAAATTTTGGACATTCTCGACTCTGTATAACGCATCGCAGCTGCTGAGTCACCGTCTACCGATCCAAAATTCCCATGACCATCCACTAGCATATAGCGATAGTTAAAGTCTTGAGCCATACGTACCATCGTTTCATATACAGCAGAATCACCATGTGGGTGATATTTACCGATTACGTCTCCAACGATACGGGCGGACTTTTTATAAGGTTTGTCCGAATGCATGCCAAGATCATGCATAGCATATAAAATACGGCGATGTACAGGTTTTAACCCATCTCTTACATCTGGCAAGGCACGAGAAACAATAACACTCATTGCATAGTCAAGAAATGAAGATTTCATTTCTTGACTAATATTAATCTCTTTTATTTGGGAATTTGGTGTTTCAGCCATATTTGGTACCTCCTATTTAGGGTTGATCACCATACTTATAAAGCGAATAGACTTACTAAAAAGCTGAAAAACTAGATAAGCTATCACGTTTTTACTGGACAATTAAAAAAGAAAAGGAGGATAGGCCTCCCTAATCCTCATCTGATATTTAGATGTCTAAGTTCTTCACGTATAGTGCATTTGCTTCGATAAAGTTACGACGTGGCTCTACTTTATCACCCATTAACATTTCAAAGGTTTCGTCTGCTTCAATCGCATCTTCTAGACTGACCTGAAGCATTGTTCTAAACTCTGGATCCATCGTAGTATCCCATAATTGTCCAGCGTTCATTTCTCCCAAACCTTTATAACGTTGAATATTAGGCTTTGGTTGACTAGGTAATTCTGCAAAAATCCGTTCAAGATCTTTATCGTTATATGCATACTCAACTCGTTTACCTTGTTGAACTTTATAAAGCGGCGGTTGGGCAATATAAACATATCCTGCCTCTAAAATTTGTCTCATATAGCGGTAAAAGAACGTTAGGAGAAGTGTACGGATATGCGCTCCGTCCACATCTGCATCTGTCATAATAACAACTTTATGATAACGTGCTTTAGCAATATCAAAGTCTTCTCCAATTCCTGTACCTATCGCTGTAATCATTGCCCTAACTTCATTATTGGAGAGTATCTTATCTAATCTTGCCTTTTCAACATTAAGGATTTTCCCTCTTAATGGTAAAATCGCTTGAAAATGACGATCACGACCTTGTTTTGCTGATCCACCTGCCGAGTCACCCTCAACAATATATAATTCACTTATAGATGGATCCTTCGAAGAACAATCTGCAAGTTTACCAGGTAAACTTGATACTTCTAACGCACTTTTGCGTCTAGTTAGTTCTCGTGCTTTTTTTGCAGCAAGACGCGCGCGTGCAGCCATTAATCCTTTTTCTACAATCTTTCTTGCAACAGAAGGGTTCTCGAGTAAGAACTTTTCAAAGGTATCCGCAAACACCGCGTCTGTAATCGTTCTAACTTCAGAATTACCTAACTTTGTTTTTGTTTGTCCTTCAAATTGAGGATCAGGATGTTTAATCGAAATGATAGCAGTAATCCCTTCACGAACATCTTCTCCTGAAAGATTCGCATCTGCCTCTTTAAAAATACCGTGTTTCCTAGCATAATCATTAATTACTCTAGTTAATGCGGTTTTAAAACCAAATTCATGAGTACCGCCTTCATACGTATGAATATTATTAGCAAAAGAGTATAGATTACTTGTATAGCCGTCATTATATTGCAGGGCAACTTCCACGGTAATCCCTTCACGTTCACCATCCATATAAATCGGTTCGTCGTGTATGACTTCTTTCGTGCGGTTTAAATGCTCTACATATGATTTAATTCCGCCTTCATAATAATATTCGTTCTTTTTCCCTTCAGAACGTGTATCTTCAATCGTAATTTTAAGACCACGGTTTAAGAATGCTAATTCTCTAAGTCGATTAGACAAAGTTTCATAATCATATTCCAATGTTTCAGTGAAAATTTCACCATCTGGCTTAAAGTGAGTGGTTGTTCCAGTACGATCTGTTTCCCCAATGATTTCTAAGTCTGTCGTAGGAACTCCACGTTCAAACTTTTGATAATGGATTTTCCCTTCACGATGAACATAAACCTCTAATATGGTAGAAAGGGCATTAACTACAGAAGCACCAACTCCATGTAAACCACCAGATACTTTATATCCGCCACCACCAAATTTTCCACCTGCGTGAAGAACGGTATGAATGACTTCTACTGCAGGACGACCCATCTTTTCATGGATACCTACAGGGATTCCACGGCCATTATCTATAACCTTAATACTATTATCGGGTTCAATAACAACATTAATTTCATTACAGAAGCCTGCTAGCGCTTCATCAATACTATTATCAACGATTTCCCAGACTAAATGGTGTAAGCCCTTCGCACTCGTTGAACCTATATACATTCCAGGACGTTTTCGAACGGCTTCAAGACCTTCTAGTACCTGTATTTGATTCTCATCATAGGATTGTTCTTGAATTGCTTTTGGTTCCGTTGTCAAAACAGTCACCTACACTTTCCATACATTCTAAAATCTGATCTATCGTTTAAAAGCCATCGGAAAGGCTATTAATGATCAATTACATAAAGTTGCATTGACCTTTTCTTTAAAGTGGATGAAGCAAGCGGTGAAAAATAAATTTTTTCACTTGTAATCACTAAAGACTTAAAATGATTTTTTGAGAGATTTTCAGTATGTTTATCATTTTTCTGAAGAAATTCTGTTATAAATTCGGATGAATGAGCACTTTCCTTATCAAGGATTGCTATAATGTCCTTAGTTTTTACTAAAACTTCTTCTCCAATATGAATATACATTCGGGTCACCTCACTTGACTTTACTAATACATCCAGAATCCACTGTAAAAGTTGCCGCTTCTTTAAGTGTTTGGTGATCAATTCCCTCAACACTTGTTGTAGTAACAAAGGTTTGAACTTTACCTTGTATCGTATTTAATAAATGCGATTGCCTGTAATCATCTAATTCAGATAAAACATCATCTAAAAGTAGAATAGGATATTCTTTTATCTCTGAATGGATTAGTTCGATTTCGGCTAATTTAATAGATAAAGCCGTTGTTCGTTGCTGACCTTGCGAACCAAATGTTTGTACATCTCTGCCATTGACATAGAAAAGCAAGTCGTCACGTTGTGGACCAAATAGAGTCGCACCTCGTTCAACTTCTCGTTTCCTCACTTTAGCAAATTTATCTTCAAATCTTTCTATCATTTTCGACAATTCTTGTTGTTCTGATACTTCGACAGATGGTTTATATTCGATTTTCAATGTTTCGAGGCCCCTAGATATCCCTGCATGAATCGGTTTAGCCCATTTTTCAAGAAGGTCAATAAATTCAAAACGCTTCGAAACAATTTTAGCAGCAACGTTAATAAATTGATCTGTCAATATTTCTAACATCGCTTCATCACTTTGCTTATGAATCTGCATCATTTTTAAATAGTGATTCCGCTGTTGTAGTATTTTTTGGAATTGACTCATATCATGTAAGTAAATAGGAGAGACTTGCCCAATTTCCATATCTATAAATCGGCGCCTTATTTGTGGACTACCTTTCACAAGGTGGAGATCTTCAGGCGCAAACATGACTACATTCATATTTCCTACATATTGGCTTAACTTACGTTGTTCAATATGATTGAATTTCGCCTTTTTGCCTTTTTTGGATATGACTAGTTGCATTGGTAATGAGCCATGGCTTTTTTGAAGCCTACCTTCTATTTTAGCATATTCCTGGTCCCAACGAATTAAATCTTTATCATTTGTTGTTCGATGTGATTTTGCCATCGCTAAAACATAAATAGATTCCATGACATTTGTCTTACCTTGTGCATTTTCCCCAAGGATGACATTCACTTTATTTTCAAATTCAATTTGTAAATTTTCATAATTACGGTAATCTTGTAAAACTAAATGCTCAATATACATGAAATTGACGTCCTTTAGTTATCAATGACATATTCCCCAAACCCTGGAACATTAATATGGTCCCCGCTTCGAAGTTTTCTACCTCTTCGCTGATCTTGTTCACCGTTAATAAACACTTCATTTTCTTGTAAAAACCACTTTGCCATACCACCTGATTGAATCAATTCAGCCAATTTTAAAAACTGACCTAAAGTAATGTAATCAGTATCAATTTTTATTTGTTGGTTCATGGTTAATTTCACCCATTTCCAATTTTATACAATATAGTTACTAATACCAATTAAGATAAAAATGGCATCTTTAATTTTTTTAACATCTAATACTTTATTTTATCAATTAACTAGTTAATACACAAAGGAAAGCTGAAAAATTTATTTTGTGCGATTAATAAAAGAAAAAGGCTGCCTTTCATATGAGGCAGCCTCTATATTTAATAGGTTCTTACTGGAAGAATTAATTGTAGGATACTTTCATCATGAAGTGGTCTCATGAAAAATGGTCTCATTGCTCCAGTAAAACTTATTTGAACTTCTGTACCTTCTAATGCTTTTAATGCATCCATCATATATTTAGCACTGAAAGAAATTTTAAGTTCTTCGCCTTCTATAGATTGACCTTGAACTTCTTCCACTACTTTTCCGATTTCAGGTGTATTGGAGGAAATTTCAATAATTCCATTTGGGAGTGTTGAGAATTTAACCACATTATTTCTACCATCTCTAGCTAATAAAGAGGCACGATCAATGGCTTGTAAAAATTCCTTCGTATTGACAACAATATCCGTTTTACTTTCTGTCGGAATAAGACGAGAAGTATCTGGGTAGTTACCTTCCAAAAGTCTTGAATAAAATAATAAATGTTTTGCTTTAAAAAGTACTTGATTCTCTGTAATAACAATTTCAACAAAATCATTATGATCATCAAGAATTTTACTTAATTCATTTAAGCTTTTCCCAGGAATCACGACATTATATTGATCATTATTTTCTGTCTCAATTTTTGCTTTACGAAATGCCAGGCGATGACTATCTGTTGCAATACAGGTTAGATCTCCTTGTTCCACCTTCCAGTTTACACCTGTCAACACGGGGCGTGTTTCTGACGTGGACACTGCAAAAACTGTTTGTCGAACCATTGCTTTTAATAGATCGGTTGGTACACGGAAAATATTTTCTTCTGATAATTGAGGAAGCAGTGGATATTCCTCAGCATCAAGTCCATTTAAGTGAAATTCAGATTTTCCAGAACGAATGACTGTTTGAAGATGGTTTTCTACTTCAATTTCAACTGTATCCTTTGGCAGCTTTTTTACGATTTCACTAAAAAATCGAGCTTGTAAAACGATTGAACCCTGTTGTTTTATTTCAACAATTTCATCTCCAGATTCCTCTTTTGGAATGAAAGATTCAATTGAAATATCAGAATCACTACCTGTTAGTGTGACACCTTCGTTAGTAGCAACTATTTTTATTCCAGTTAGAATGGGAATCGTTGTTCTTGTAGAAACAGCCTTCATGACATCGAGAACACTTTGAACTAAGCGATCTCTTTGGATAATAAATTTCATTTTTTATCCTCCTTATGGAATATTCTTTTGGTCATTTACATATATTAATATGTTTTAAAAATATAGTAGAAGTACTAGTAGGGCCTGTTAGTATGTGGATAACTAACATAAGGTGAATAAAACACAGTCTATCCACATGTGGACAGACTGTGTGCAAGTAATAGAAAGTTATACACAAAAAAGCTAGACTTTCAGGATATCTTTTATTTCTTTTAATTGCTTTTCTAGCTGAGAATCGGATTGAAGTAATTTAGAAATTTTCTCATGGGCATGAATCACTGTCGTGTGATCTCTTCCTCCAAATTCTTCTCCGATTTTTGGTAAGGAGTAATCTGTTAATTCTCTTGATAGATACATAGCAATTTGACGAGGGAAAGCTACTGATTTTGTTCGCTTTTTCGCCTTGAAATCTTCTAATTTTATATTATAGTTTTGTCCAACTACTTTTTGGATATCCAAAATGGTAATCACTTTTGGTTTTGAGCTAGGAATAATATCCTTTAAAGCTTCAGCAGCTAGATCTGCATTAATATCTTTATTAATTAATGAAGAGTAGGCAACTACTCGGATTAGTGCCCCTTCAAGTTCCCTAATATTTGTATCGATTTGATTTGCTATATACAACATCACTTCATTAGGAATATCTAAACCTTCAGCTTTTGCTTTTTTTCTTAGGATGGCAATCCTTGTTTCCAAGTCTGGTGGAGTTATGTCAGTAATTAACCCCCACTCAAATCTGGATCGCAAACGATCTTCCAATGTTGGGATTTCTCTAGGTGGACGATCACTAGAGATAATAATTTGTTTACTTTCTTCATGTAAGGTATTAAAAGTATGGAAAAATTCCTCTTGTGTTGACTCTTTACCTGCTAAAAATTGGATATCGTCAATAAGTAAGACATCGACATTACGATATTTATTGCGAAATTCAATCGCTTTGTTGTCACGGATGGAATTAATGAATTCATTTGTGAATTTTTCTGATGATAAATAAACAACCTTCGCTTTCGGGTTGTGATCTAATACATAATGACCAATAGCATGCATTAAATGGGTTTTCCCAAGACCTACTCCTCCATAAATAAATAATGGGTTATAAGCCTTAGCTGGTGCTTCCGCAACTGCTAATGAAGCAGCATGTGCAAATCGATTGCCAGATCCAATAACAAAGGTATCGAAGGTATACTTTGCATTTAATATATTTTGGGAATATTCAACGGGTTCTTCTTCCTTTTTTGACTTCTTTTGAGGAGCTGGAAAGTCGAGTTCTTCCTCATTTTGATTTTGTGGAATGATAAACTTTATCTCAAGCTCTTCGCCAGTAATCTCAGCTAAAATACTAGAAATTAAATGGGAGTATCGTTCTTCGAGCCAGTCGCGTGCAAATTCATTTGGAGCAGTAATGACTAGTAAATCTCCTTGAAGGGAATGAGCTTTTGTTGATTTTAGCCATGTATCAAAGCTCGGTTTGCTAATCTTTTTTTCAATATTACTTAGGACAGCATTCCAAAGATCCGCAATATTTTTCAAACATTTCCCTCCTTTATACAAAAAAAATTTCCAATTGCATACTTATTCATCTGTATACAATGGGATTTAATAAATATTCATAACAATTCATGTGGATAAACATATATATAGGAAACAAGTAGATATTTCGACAATACCCACGACTTGTGGACAAAGTTTTACATTGTACGAGAATAACATGTCCACAGGTTATCCACAATCTGTGGATAATGAAACTAACGGAAAAATTTATCCAGAGTGAAAACACATTAATAATATCAAATAATATGCTGAGGTGCAATGGTTTTTCATACTTTATCCACAAGTCCCAATTCCTATGGATAAAAATTGTCCACAACACCTTTTCTTGTGAAAAACCTGTCAATATCATCTGTGGATATTAAAAAAGATGTCGAAAATTATCCACAAAACCCGAAAAGCGGAGGAGGCTTGTCGCCCCTAGCCGCTGGAGCTAGACACCCCCGAAAAGTGGAGCCGACTGTACTGCCCTGACAAGCGGAGGCGCTTGCTCATGAGTAACAAGCAAAAGACGTGTATCGATGTTCTCTTTTCTTCTAAACAATACTTAGATCTAAGTTTTCTATATTAAATTGAGTTAAATTTAAAAATAAAATAAACGGAAATTGTTGGTATCCATTAGAAACCTTACTCTTCTGGTTGACAATTTTCCTATTAGGTTTATATAATAGGAAAGACTGTCTGAACAGTAAATCCTCAGGGAGGTGTCATAGATGAAAAGAACATATCAACCAAATAAACGTAAACATAGCAAAGTTCACGGTTTCCGTGCGCGCATGAGCAGTGCAAATGGACGTAAAGTTCTAGCACGCCGTCGTCAAAGAGGAAGAAAAGTATTATCTGCTTAGGCCACTGAAATGTCTCAGTGGTCTTTTTTCTAATATTTATTTATTTTAATGGACGTTAAATCCCATGTTCTAAGCATTAGTCTTTTGGTAAAACTATTATTTAGTGAGAAAAAGCTTAGAAATTGCAGGTGTATACATATGAAAAAGAGTTTTCGAATCAAAAAAAATGCAGAATTTCAAGAGGTATTCAAAAAAGGTAGGTCAGTTGCAAATCGCCAGTTTGTTGTGTATTCCTTAAAAAAACCTGATCAGGCCAATTACCGAATTGGTTTATCTGTAAGTAAAAAAATTGGGAATGCCGTAACGCGTAACCAAATTAAAAGATATTTACGACAAACCTTTCTTGAGCTTACAGATCAAATACATAAAGATGTGGAGCTCATTATTATTGCTAGAAAACCTGCAGCAACGATGGGTTTTGCAGAAATAAAGAGCAGTATGATCCATGTATTAAGATTGGCTAAAGTATTAGAAAAAAAATCCGAAGTTGAGAAGAATCAAGGGTAGATTTTTCTTTTTATTCAAACCACTTGCTGGTAAAATACTCTTGTACAATATTTAGGAATAAAATCAATTTTATACCATAATGGACAAGTCTTATTCTTGTACTGTTATGAAACGATAAATCAACAAGTAGGGGGAATTAAGATTTGAAGAAAAGAATATTTCTTGTGATTGGCCTCATCTCGATCATGTTATTTTTATCGGGGTGTACGGAAGTGAAAAAGCCAATTACAGCGGAAAGTACTGGATTTTGGAATGAGTATATTGTCTATCCTTTATCTTGGTTTATTGTAAAAGTAGCGGAGACTGCCTGGGGAAGTTTTGGATTATCAATTATTTTAGTAACTATATTGATACGCTTAGTTTTATTACCATTAATGATAAAACAAACGAAAAGTTCAAAGGCGATGCAAGCGATACAGCCAGAGATGGCAGCTTTAAAAGAGAAATACAGTTCAAAAGATCAAAAGACACAACAAAAGCTCCAACAAGAGACAATGGCTTTATTTCAAAAACATGGTGTAAATCCATTAGCTGGATGTTTCCCGTTAATCATTCAAATGCCGATTTTAATTGGCTTCTATCATGCAATATCGAGAACACGAGAAATTGCCCAACATAATTTTCTATGGTTTGACCTTGGTTCTCCAGATCCGTACTATATTTTACCTCTAGTTGCAGGGGCGACAACTTTTATTCAACAAAAAATGATGATGGCTGGTACTGCTAATCAAAATCCACAAATGGCAATGATGCTTTGGATGATGCCAATTATGATCATTGTTTTTGCCATCAATTTCCCTGCTGCATTATCATTATATTGGGTTGTTGGTAATATCTTTATGATTGTACAAACTTATTTCATTAAAGGGCCGGACTTAAGAAAAGAAACTGCTACCGGCAATGCGGGAGGAGCAAAAAAGTGAAACAAGTAACTGCTACAGGGCAAAATGTCAATGACGCAGTAGAATCAGCTTTAGCTCAACTTAATACAACAAAAGACCGCGCAGAAATTTCTATTATTGATGAAGGTAAGAAAGGTATTTTCGGCATATTTGGATCTCGTCCTGCTGTTGTTAAAGTCACATTAAAGGTTGATCCAATCGAAGAGGCTAAGAATTTTATCATCAGCATTAGTGAACAAATGGGAGTTCCAATTCAAATTAACATCACACAAGAGGGTAAGAATGTATTTTTTGACCTTTCGGGTGAAAAAATTGCTCTCTTAATTGGAAAAAGAGGTCAAACCCTTAATTCGTTACAGTATTTAACTCAATTGGTGATCAATCGTTTTGCAGATCAATATTTAACAATTACTTTAGATGCTGAAGATTATCGAAAAAGAAGAAACGATACTCTTGTTCAACTCGCTGAAAGACTTGCTATTAAGGCCATTAAAACAGGACAAAATGTTGCTCTGGAACCAATGCCTTCATATGAGCGAAAAGTAATCCATACGGCTTTAGTCGATAATAGACGAGTAAAGACGTTTTCTGATGGATCAGAACCACATAGATATATTGTGATTACTCCAGTGAAATAACTTAAGTAAAAGGCTCCCACTAAAATGGGAAGCCTTTTTTTTGTGGTCTTTTTCAAGAGGTTAAAAAAGTATACCTTTTTTTGACTTCGAAAATTGCCCAGCGCAAGCGTGCTAGCCCCGCGATTTTCTTAGTTTGATTGTTTGTTGTTATTCACATGTGGATAAGTTAAAATAAAGCAGGCTGAATAAAAAAATGTGGATAATAATTTCGGATAAAGTTATTAACATTTATATAAAAACTTTGATAGTTAGAACGGAAAGTAGGTGAATCATTTGGATTTTGATACGATCGCGGCGATTTCTACTCCGATGGGGGAAGGGGCTATTGCTATTGTAAGATTAAGTGGAGATCAGGCCATTGCCATTTCGGATAAATTGTTTCGTGGTGTTGCTGGTAAAAGATTAATGGATGTTTCCACTCATACGATCCATTATGGACATTTAGTTGATCCAAAGACCGATATGGTTGCGGAAGAAGTGATGGTTTCCGTCATGAAGGGTCCAAAAACCTTTACAAAAGAAGATGTAGTCGAAATCAATTGCCACGGAGGACTAGTATCTGTCAATCGCGTATTACAACTTATATTAAATAATGGAGCTAGATTGGCTGAACCAGGTGAGTTCACAAAACGTGCTTTTTTAAATGGACGTATAGACCTCTCCCAAGCCGAGGCTGTAATGGATTTAATTCGAGCAAAGACGGATCGGGCAATGAGCGTTGCTTTAGGTCAAATGGAAGGGCGACTTTCTAGATTAATTCAGAAATTAAGGCAAGAAATTTTAGAAACATTGGCTCATGTAGAAGTAAATATTGATTATCCTGAGTATGACGACGTTGAAGAGATGACACATCAACTTCTAATAGATAAAGCGAAATATGTTCAATCGGAATTGAAAAAGTTATTACAAACGTCGCAACAAGGGAAAATATTAAGAGAAGGTTTGTCTACGGTAATTGTTGGCCGTCCGAATGTTGGAAAATCATCACTCTTAAATAGCCTTGTTCACGAAAATAAAGCGATTGTCACGGATATTCCTGGAACAACTCGGGATGTAATCGAAGAGTATGTAAATGTTAGAGGAGTACCATTAAAATTATTGGATACAGCTGGAATTCGTGAAACGGAAGATATCGTGGAACGAATCGGGGTGGAAAAGTCTCGTCAAGTGTTAAAAGAAGCGGATTTAATATTATTAGTGTTAAATTATTCTGATGACCTAACAGTTGAAGACGAGAATATTTTTAAAGCTGTTGAAGGAATGGACGTTATTGTTATTATTAATAAAATGGATCTCCCAGGGAAGATCCAAATGGACCGTGTGGAGGACTTAGCGGAAGGTCATAAGATTATTCAAACATCGCTGTTGGAAGAACGTGGGGTAGATGAGCTAGAAGAAGCAATTGCTCAACTTTTCTTTGAAGGGTCGATTGAAGCAGGCGATATGACCTATGTATCGAATAGTCGCCACATTGCGTTAATTAACCAAGCACTTTATACCATTGAGGATGCAATCCAAGGGGTAGAATCAGGTACTCCCATTGATATTGTCCAAATTGATTATACAAGAACATGGGAATTGTTAGGGGAAATTATCGGAGAAAGTGTCCATGAAAGCTTAATCGATCAATTATTCTCGCAGTTCTGTTTAGGGAAATAAGAAAAGCGAAGGCGGCTTGTTTAGCTCTGAAAGCTAGACAAGTCAGAAAGTTAGTTTTACAGGAGGTTAAAACATGCATTACGAGGCTGGGAATTATGATGTCATCGTTATAGGTGCTGGACATGCGGGAAGTGAAGCGGGCCTTGCAGCAGCACGTATAGGTGCTAAGACATTAGTTTTAACAATCAACTTAGATATGGTCGCCTTTATGCCATGTAACCCATCTGTTGGGGGACCAGCTAAAGGGATTGTTGTTAGGGAGATTGATGCCCTAGGTGGAGAAATGGGCCGAAATATTGATAAAACTTACATTCAAATGAGAATGTTGAATACAGGGAAAGGTCCAGCTGTCCGTGCATTAAGGGCTCAGGCCGATAAATTTTCATATCAGCATGAAATGAAGAAAACGATTGAAAATGAACCTAATTTAACTTTACTTCAAGGAATGGTTGAGCAACTACTTGTTGAAGATGGGGTTTGTCGCGGAGTGATTACGCAAACAGGCGCTATCTATCGATCTAAGTCAGTCGTTATTACAACAGGTACCTTCTTACGTGGGGAAATTATTTTAGGAGATTTAAAATATTCAAGTGGACCTAATAATCAACAGCCGTCCATTAAATTATCTGAGCATCTGGAGGAACTGGGATTTGACCTTGTTCGGTTTAAGACTGGAACTCCTCCTCGAGTTAATAGCCATACGATTGATTATAGTAAAACAGAAATTCAGCCGGGGGATGAAACTCCTAGAGCTTTTTCCTATGAAACAACGAAATACATTACAGATCAACTACCTTGTTGGTTAACGTATACAAATGATCAAACCCATTTATTAATTGATCAAAATTTACATCGTTCTCCTATGTATTCAGGGATGATTAAAGGGACTGGTCCTCGCTATTGCCCGTCAATCGAAGATAAAGTAGTTAGATTTAATGATAAACCTCGTCACCAAATCTTTTTAGAACCTGAAGGTAGAAATACTCAAGAAGTTTATGTCCAAGGACTTTCAACAAGTTTGCCTGAAGAAGTACAACATAAGTTAATCAGGTCGATTTCAGGACTAGAAAATGCACAAATGATGCGAGCAGGCTATGCGATTGAATATGATGCAATTGTTCCAACCCAGCTTTGGCCAACATTAGAAACGAAGAAAATTAAAAACCTTTATACCGCTGGTCAAATTAATGGAACATCTGGCTATGAAGAAGCGGCTGGTCAGGGCTTAATGGCAGGAATGAATGCAGCATTAAAGGCCCTTGGCAAAGAAGAAGTCATTTTAAGTCGATCAGATGCGTATATTGGGGTGCTTATTGATGATTTAGTCACTAAAGGGACAAATGAACCTTACCGTTTGTTAACATCAAGAGCAGAATACCGTTTACTGCTGCGTCATGACAATGCTGATTTAAGATTAACCGAAATTGGTCATAAAGTAGGTCTTATTCCAGATGAACGGATGAATCGATTCTTATCGAAAAAAGAAGCAATTAGTGCCGAAAAGGAACGATTGCAGTCCATCATCTTAAAACCATCCGGAGAAGTACAAGAACTAATTAAACAAATGGGCGGAAGTGAATTGAAGGATGGGATCCGTGCGTCGGATTTATTAAAACGTCCGGAAATGAACTATAGCCATATTGATCAATTGATACCATCTGAAATTAATCTTCATGAGGATGTTAAAGAACAAGTGGAGATTCAAATTAAATATGAGGGATATATTGAAAAATCTTTGCAGCAAGTAGAAAGATTGAAAAAGATGGAAAACAAAAAAATCCCCGAAAATATTGATTATGATGCTATATCTAGCTTGGCGAACGAGGCACGCCAAAAATTGAAGGAAGTTAGGCCGATTTCACTTGCTCAGGCTTCGCGTATCTCTGGAGTGAATCCCGCTGATATATCCATTATGTTGATTTACCTAGAACAAGGACGAATTGCAAAAATAGACAATGCCTGAATCATAAGAAAAAGGATGGCCGAAAATGATTGTAGAACAATTTCAACAAATGTTAGCGGAAAAGGGAGTTACTCTTACCTCTCATCAACTAAAACAATATGAGCTTTATTATGAAACACTTGTGGAATGGAATGAAAAAATGAATTTAACTGCTATCACCGAAAAAGGGGAAGTGTATTTAAAGCATTTTTTTGATTCCATTACTGCAGGATTTTATTATGACTTTTCAAAACCATTAACCGTTTGTGATGTAGGAGCGGGTGCAGGGTTCCCAAGTATCCCGATAAAAATAGCCTTTCCTAATATCCATGTGACGATCGTTGATTCTTTAAATAAGCGAATCACCTTTTTAGAACATCTAGCAAAGGTTTTACAGTTGGATCATGTTCGCTTTGTTCATGACCGTGCGGAAACCTTTGGACAAAATAAGGAATATCGTGAACAATTTGATATCGTTACAGCGAGGGCTGTTGCTAGGCTTTCCGTATTAAGTGAGCTTTGTCTGCCCCTCGTGAAAAAAGGTGGACAATTTATTGCGATGAAAGCAGCGAGTGCCGAAGATGAGTTGAAAACGGCTCAAAAAGCCATTCAAACATTTGGTGGAAAATTGGTGAAGCAGGAATCCTTTTTACTTCCACTTGAAAATAGTGAACGAACAATTATTTTTATTCAAAAGGAAAAGAATACGCCTAAACAATATCCGAGAAAACCTGGGACGCCTAATAAAACACCAATTGAATGATGATTTTTTAGAAAGCAACAATAAATGGGGATTACAATTTTTTCGGATTCATGCTAATTTTGATTTAATCTGTTTATTTAGGCAGGATAATGTCATTTTTATAAAGAATATGTATTATGGGAGTTTCGTAAAGGTGGTGTAGGGTGATGAAAAATTCTTTTTCACGCTTTTTTGGCCTCGGCGAAAAGGGAGAACAAGCTACTGTTGAAAAACAAGAGGTTCATAATTTGGAATTGACCATGGAGCAGCAGGAACCACAAGAAGAATATGAAGAGATTCGTAAAGTTCCTATTGGAAGTATTGTTCCCAATCGTTTTCAACCACGTACCGTGTTTGATGATGAAAAGATTGAGGAGCTTTCTAGAACGATTCACACTCATGGGATTATTCAACCGATTGTTGTTCGAGAGCTGGGAAAAGATCAATTTGAAATAATTGCTGGGGAGCGTCGTTGGCGTGCAATGAATCGACTTGGTTGGGAAGAAGTACCAGCCATTGTGAAAAATTTAAGCGATACCGAAACGGCTTCTGTTGCGCTTATTGAAAACCTTCAACGTGAGGAATTATCGCCAATCGAAGAAGCCATTGCGTATGGAAAGCTATTGGAGCTTCATAACTTAACACAAGAAGCACTAGCTCAAAGATTAGGAAAAGGGCAGTCAACGGTTGCTAATAAATTACGTCTGTTAAAGTTACCACAGGATGTTCAGGATGCATTGTTAAATAAATCAATTACAGAAAGACATGCTCGCTCGCTTATACCTCTTAAAAATCCAGAGTGGCAAGTTAAGTTACTAGAAGAAATAATTGCAAAAAATTTAAATGTAAAGCAAACGGAAGACCGTGTCGTTAAACTGCTTGAACAACATCATTCTAAACCAAAGCCAAAACGTAAGGCTTTTAGTAAAGATATGCGCATTGCGGTGAATACGATACGTCAATCCTTAACTATGGTTTCTGATAGTGGAATTGACTTAAATGCAGATGAAGAAGAATTTGATGAATACTATCAATTTACGATTCGAATTCCAAAGAAAAAATAAACTTATCATTTACAGTGAGAAACTAGATTTCACGTTAGTTGCTCACTGTTTTTTTATGGATGTTCCATGAAACGATAAGAATTTAAGATTATTTTTTAGTGAAAAAAACATTAATAAAGATCGTTTCATGATAAAATAGATTTTATGACTGTTAGTTTCTTGGAAAATAAGATTTATTGAGTGAAGGTAGGTGACGTCGTGGGGAAAATTTTAGCGATTGCCAATCAAAAAGGTGGAGTTGGTAAAACAACAACTTCTGTTAACCTAGGGGCCTGCTTAGCATATATCGGTAAGAAGGTATTATTAGTAGATGTAGATCCACAAGGAAATGCGACAAGTGGGATTGGCATAGAAAAATCTGCTGTGAACCAATGTATTTATGATGTATTAGTCGATGATGTGGAGGCGAAAGAGGTTATTTTGCCAGCATCAGTTGAAAATTTATATGTTTTGCCTGCTACGATTCAATTAGCGGGTGCTGAAATTGAATTAGTTCCAACTATTTCAAGAGAAGTGCGTTTGAAACGTGCTCTAGAAGAGGTCAAGGACCAGTTTGATTATATAATTATCGATTGTCCCCCCTCATTAGGACTTTTAACTCTTAATGCTTTAACGGCCTCTGATGCTGTACTCATTCCTGTTCAATGTGAGTATTATGCATTGGAAGGGCTTAGCCAGCTTCTCAATACCGTACGATTAGTTCAAAAACATTTAAATCAAGATTTGAAAATTGAAGGTGTACTATTGACGATGCTTGATGCACGAACGAATCTCGGTATTCAGGTAATTGAAGAAGTGAAAAAATATTTCCAGGATAAAGTATATAAAACGATCATTCCCCGCAATATTCGTTTAAGTGAAGCTCCGAGTCATGGGGAACCGATCATTATTTATGATCCAAAGTCTCGTGGAGCAGAAGTATATTTAGACTTGGCAAAGGAAGTGGTTGCTAATGGCTAAAGGTCTAGGGAAGGGTCTTAATGCATTTTTTGCTAATGTTGAGGCAAATAAGGATGAAACGATTGAAGAAATCAGTGTGAAAGAACTTCGTCCAAATCCCTATCAACCGAGAAAGGTTTTTCAACCAGAAGCAATTGAAGAATTAAAAAACTCCATTATTGAACATGGAATATTACAACCAATCATTGTTCGTAAAAGTATAAAAGGCTATGAAATTGTTGCCGGAGAAAGAAGATATCGAGCAGCAAAGGAAGCTAAATTCAGTAAAGTTCCTGCTATAGTACGGGAATTTTCTGAACAACAGATGATGGAATTAGCGGTTTTAGAAAATCTACAGCGTGAGGATTTAACACCAATTGAAGAAGCGGTTGCTTATTACACTTTGATGGACAAGCTTGATTTGACACAAGAAGTGTTAGCTAAACGTCTAGGAAAAAGCCGACCACATATTGCGAATCATGTGCGTTTATTATCATTACCTCAGAAAATACAAGATATGATTTCAACTGGTAAAATCACGATGGGACATGGTCGTACATTATTAAGTTTAAAACAAAAGGATAAAATGGTCGCTCTAGCAGAGAAGGTAATGAAAGATGGCTTAAATGTCCGTCAATTAGAACAAATTATTCAACAAATGAATGAACATGTTCCACGTGAAACAAAAAAGCCAACGAATGAAAAGGATATCTTTATTAAAGAACGTGAAACAGTTCTACGAGAACGTTTTGGAACAACCGTTCATATTAAACAAGCAAAAAATAAAGGAAAAATAGAAATTGAATTTTTCTCTAAAGAAGATTTAGAACGAATCCTTGAAATTCTCGATGAAGAGCAATCTATTTAATGGTCTTCCCTTTAAGAAAAGTTTTCTTAAGGTGTTGGCCTTTTCTTTTTATCCCAACATAACGGTCAGTAAGACCCCCACCTCAGAGATTCAGAGTGAACAAAGAAGATAGGTGGGGGATCAACTGCCCGTAAAGGTCCGATTGGTTCAACTAACCATCAGTAGGGGATGAAGCCCCCCACTGATGGAAGTTTCACTATACATTGGTAACAGGTTAGGTGGATGGAGATATGTTTTTATTAGGGACACTTGTGAATGGATTGTTAATTGTAATCGGTACCTTGTTAGGAAAACTGTTCCATCGTATACCAGAGGGAATGAAGTCCACCGTCATGCATGCAATCGGTCTAGCAGTTATCGTATTAGGGCTACAAATGGGATTTAAAAGTGATAATTTCTTAATTGTCATTATTAGTTTAGCAGTAGGTGCAGTAATTGGAGAGCATTTTGCTCTAGAGGATAAGTTGAACAAGTTGGGAGATTGGTTAGAAGGAAAACTAGGTTCAAGTAGCAAAGGGAGTATTTCTGAAGGCTTTGTAACAGCTACACTTATTTTTGTTATTGGGGCAATGGCGATTATAGGAGCACTAGATAGCGGGATTCGTGGGGATCATGATGTTTTATATACAAAAGCGATTATTGACGGCTTTACTTCTATAATCCTAGCAACTTCTCTTGGAATTGGTGTTATTTTTTCAGCTATCCCGGTTGTTTTATATCAAGGGTTAATTGCTTTATTTGCCACTCAAATCGATCGCTTTATCCCAAGTGCATTAATGGATAGTTTTATATTAGAAATGACAGCCACAGGTGGAGTCATGATTTTTGCCATAGGTTTAAATTTAACTGGAATAATTAAAGTGAAAGTAGCCAATCTGCTACCAGGCATTTTAGTAACAGGAATCATCGTAACGGTTATTTATTTTTATCAACAAATATAAGAAAAGCGCGGGGCGCCTTGAGGGGCTAGGACGCTTGCGCTAGACATTTTTCGAAATCCGAAAATATTATACTTTCTTATCTATTTAAAAAGAGTCAGGTCATCCTGACTCTTTTTAAATAGTTTCTTCTTTCTTAGTAAAGAATGTATTCCATTCAGCCTTTTTAGCCTTATATTGGGTACTAGCTTGATAAATTCCATTTGAAATGGTTTTAGCCATTTTTAATACTAGATTTAATCTCGTATTTTGCAAAACGAAGAACTCCATAAATCCACTTACATTGACGATTCCAGTAAGATGAATATCACCGACCGGTGGTAGTTCTTTATTTACACCTGCACCTGGCTTTACAGGACCATCAGCAAGTTGAATCGCTCCTACACTTTTTAGTTTCCCTAGACAAGCATCGATTCCAATAATAAACGGGTAGAAATGCTTTTGTTTAATTTCTTTTAGTTTTTCCTCAAGATTCACAGCATGAATCGGGTCATCCAATGTTCCATAAACGTAGAATGGGCTTGGCCCCTTTTCTTCGAGTAGTGTCCCAACCATTGGACCTAATGAATCACCAGTTGATCGGTCTGTTCCAATACAGACAAAGACGATTGGACGGATCGTATGAGGTGGAAACATATCTAAAAGCTCTTTTGCTAACAATTGAACAGCTTCTTCGTCATCATGGAAAACTTTAATTCCACCTCGCCTATCAAAAAAGCTTGGTTTTAGATTCATGTAGTCCACTCCTTTAAAATTCCTGCCATATAATGCTAAGTAGTAACAGTATACGGACGAATATGGGAATCTATACATGAGACTGTCTATTTATTTCAGTAACTATTATTTTTTACAAAAAAAAGGCTGAAAAAGATGATAAGATGGAAACATTAAATGATATAGAGTAAATTGAAAAGAAGGTGTTACTATGGATTATTTTATAGAAAAGTACAATCAATTCATGTTGAAAATTATGAATGAAGCTACATGGATAGATCTAGGGCTAATCATTTTAAAAATTATTGTTATCGTAATCTTGACACGTATTGTCATTCGAGTTGGAAAAATAGCCATTCATAACCTATTTAAAGTAAGGACAAAATCACCGCTTAGAACTTCTGAACGTCGTGAAAAAACAGTAATGAAGCTTCTAGAAAACATCCTTACGTATGTTGTTTCGTTTATGTCATTTTTAATGATATTATCTACATTATCAATCGAAGTGAAACCCCTTTTAGCGGGGGCGGGAATTGTCGGTTTAGCTGTTGGGTTTGGTGCCCAAAACTTAGTGAAGGATATTATTACAGGGTTTTTCATTATTTTTGAAGATCAATTTTCAGTTGGTGACCAAGTACGAATTGGTACATTTGAAGGAGTTGTTCAAGAAATTGGTCTTCGAACAACGAAAATAAAGAGCTGGACAGGGGAACTCCATATTCTACCAAATGGAAGTATTGTTCAAGTAACCAATTTTTCCCTACATAATAGTAAGGCTACCATTGATATAAGTATGGCTAATGAAACTGACCTTATTAGGATTGAAGAAGTCATTAGGCAGTTTTTAGATACTTTACCTGAAAAATATGAGGATTTAGTAAAAGTCCCAGAATTATTAGGTGTTCAAGCGTTAGGTGCTTCAGAAACCATTATGAGAATAGCGATTGAAACAAAGCCAATGAAACAAGTGGCTGTCAGTAGAATGGTTAAAAAAGATTTAAAATTATGGTTAGATCAACAGGGATTTGAAATCCAATATCCTTAAAAAAGGGAATCATAGATAAATAAGAAGGGGAATTTGAATGGAGCAAAAAGAGTTTGGTTTAAATGATATTGTTGAAATGAAGAAACCTCATCCATGTGGGATCAATCGCTGGAAAATCATTAGACTCGGAATGGATATTCGAATTAAGTGTGAAGGGTGTGCCCATAGCGTTCTTATTCCGAGAAGAGAGTTTTCACGAAAAATGAAAAAGATATTAGTGAAGCATGAAGACTAACTTCGTGCTTCTTTTTTTATCAAATTTATATTATTCTAGTAAAAAATGAATTTGGAATTGAGGTGTCGGAATTGGCAAAAGTCTATCAATCTTCTTGTTCTTTGAACTGTTGGGATAATTGTGGATTTGAAGTAACGGTGGAAGAAGGAAAAGTGATAAAAGTGGATGGTGCAGCGGATCATCCCATTACGAAGGGGAAAATTTGCGGTCGCGGAAGAATGTTAGAAACGAGGACCAATTCGGAACAGCGCCTTTTATATCCATTAAAAAAGATAAATGGAGCTTTTCAGCAAATTAGCTGGGAGCTTGCATTAGATGAAATTGCTGCTAAGATGCAAAGCAATAAAGACCAATTTGGCTCGACATCGATTCTTCACAGTCATGATTATGCCAATGGAGGTCTTTTAAAAAATATTGATAAGCGATTTTTTAATTGCTTCGGCGGCGTAACGGAACTGATTGGTTCATTATGCTGGGGAGCGGGAATTGAAGCACAAAAATGGGATTTTGGTGATGCATATAGCCATCATCCTGACGATGTACTAAAAAGTAAACATGTTGTTGTTTGGGGAAGAAATGTCGCACGGACAAATATGCACTTTTTCCAAAAACTTCAGGAAGCCAAAAAGCATGGCGCAAAAATCATTGTCATTGATCCTATCTTTAATGCAACAGCAAAAATTGCCCATGATTACATTTCTGTGAAGCCTGGGATGGATGGTCATCTCGCAGCAGGGATTATGAAGGAAATTCTCCAATCGAATCGTGAAGACCGAGAATTTATTGATCGTTATACAAAGGGATTTGAGGACTTAGAAGAACTTCTAAATTCTGTTTCCATGGAGGAGATTATCGAAAAGACAGAAGTTTCGATAGAAAATATTCAAAGGTTAGCTAAGATTTATAGTGATAGACCTACCTCATCATATTTAGGACTTGGAATGCAGCGATACGAAAATGGTGGAAACACTATTCGGTTAATTGATGCTTTAGTTGCGATTAGTGGAAACATTGGAATCGCAGGTGGTGGTGCAAATTACGGAAATCTCCAGGTTGGCCAAAATTTCCACTCTGAAGCTTTTACAATGGAAGAACGTAAACAACAATCACGTCAATTTACGATGATGAAACAAGCTGAAGAGATCCTTAATGCGAAGTTTCCTGAAATAAAAATGGTGTTTGTTACTTGTGGAAATCCTTTAACACAAGTTCCAAATACGGAATTAGTTAAAAGGGCATTTGAATCGGTAGAAACATTGGTGGTCATGGACCAATTTATGACAGATACAGCCAAGCTAGCTGAATATGTGTTACCAGTAACGACCATCTTTGAAGAGGAAGATGTATATTACTCATCTATGTATCATCATTATGTGAATTATGGGCCGAAACTCGTCGATGCACCTGGGGAGGCAAAGTCTGATTTATGGATATGGACTGAACTAGCGAAACGATTAGGTTTCGGAAGTGACTTTGATTTTTCAAGTGAACAGTGGCTTGAATTAGGCTTATCACCTTTGAAGAAGCATGGAATTTCTTTAGCGTATATAAGACAGGCTGGATTTGCTGAACTACCTGTGCAAAAAATTCCCTGGGAAAACTATCAGTTTAAAACGCCAAGTGGGAAGTTTGAATTTACTTCGACCGTTGCAGAGATGAAAGGTTTTAGTGGTAAATTGGAATTAACTCTTCCTAGAGAAACGAAATGGAATAATCCTGAACTTGCTTCAAAATATCCTTATTCCCTACTAACTATTCATCCATTACGTTCCAATCACTCTCAACATTATCATTTATTTCATCCAGAGCCTCGAATAAAGGTTGAGATAGCAATGGATATTGCCGAACAAAAAGGCTTAGTGGATGGTGATGAAGTAAAGGTTTGGAATGAAAGAGGATCAATTACAGGGAAAATTCAAATTATGAAGCAAGCCCATCCTCATACGATTAATATTGATGAAGGAATTTGGAGCCAATTCGGGGGATCTGTCAATGTATTAACGTCAAACCGTGAATCAGATAATGGTTTAGGCAGTACTTTGTATGATTGTCTTGTAAATATAGAAAAAGTAATATAACTATTTGTGAGGGCTACAGTGAAATTCTGTAGCCCTCTTTTAGGTGATTTGTTATACTTTTAGGGAATAGCAAATTTTGTCGAAAAATGGAGAAAAGTTAATAGTGGTGGAGGACTCGAATCGTATGACAATAAAAATGAAACTAATATCTATAATTATGATATTCATTATTACCTTAGTATTCTCCGGTGGTTACTCAATATATTTGTTGAAAAATACCGATAAAACATTTCAAGAGGTACAGGAAGATAAGGATATTCTTGTTCATTTAAAATCAATACAGTATCGAATAACTGGAATCTCAAATGATGAAAGAGCCTATCTCCTAGTTGGTGAGGAGTCGTTACCTGAGCAAATTAAAGAGAAGACTACTGAGATTGAAGAACTTTTTGATGAGATTGAACGTTCAAAGATTGAAAACTCAGATCTTCAAATTATAAAACAAATTAAGTCGAGCCAATCCGAATATTTAGCTGCAAGTAATCGGCTTGTAGAGGAGAAAAGGAATGGAAATGATGATGCGGCTGTGACCATTCATTTTCAAGAACAGAGGGAAATTCGGAAAGAGACATTAGAACCATTGGTAAATAGTCTAATAGCAGAGATTGAAAAAGAAGTTAGTCAAGATAACTTAACAGTAAAAAAGATGCAAACTATAAGAGAAGCGATATTAATTGGAGTTAGTCTAGCTTCTATTTTAGGTGGACTAGTTTGGGCCTTATTAACCATACGATCTATATTGAAGCCATTAAATTTAATGAATAATAAACTTAAGGAAATTTCAGACGGGGAAGGAGATCTTACTCAACATATTCGTTTAGATTCAAAAGATGAACTTAGTCAAATGGCCAAATCATTTAATCAAATGATAGAAAAACTCGCTTCACTTGTCAGACAAATTGGACTTCATGCAGACCAAGTAGCAGCCTCCTCTGAACAGTTAACCGTTAGTGCAGAAGAAACAAGCAAGGCAACGGAACATATTGCTTTAACGGTTCAAGAATTAGATGCTGGAACGACAAAACAGGTCAATAATGCTTCAAATTCTGTAAAAACAGTAAATGGAATTTCTTCTGCTATCCGTCAGGTTGCCATGAATACAGAAAATGTATCGGAAACGGTTATATTAGCTTCCAATCGCGCAGAAGATGGGAACCATTCGATTAAGAAGGTTGTTACACAAATGGATGATATTAATCAAACAGTTGGAGAGCTATCTGACGATATAAAAATGTTAGGTGAACAATCTAATCAAATTGGAAAAATAGTTGAAGTAATTACCTCTATTGCACAACAAACGAATTTATTAGCATTAAACGCCGCCATTGAAGCAGCTAGAGCAGGTGAGAATGGCAAAGGTTTTGCTGTAGTTGCTGATGAAGTTCGAAAGCTTGCTGAGCAATCAGCTCAATCCGCCCAACAGATTTCTGAACTTATTGCATCCATACAAAACAATACGGAAAAGTCTGTTCAATCAATGGAGAAAACAACTGTTAAAATGGACGAAGGATTGCAGCTAGTAACGATTGCTGGAAAATCATTTGATGAAATTCAGCTTTCTGTTCAAGATATTTCTGTACAAATAAAAGAGATCCTATTAGCTTCACAAAAAATGTCTTCAGGGGCAGAACAAATGGTACAATCAGTTAACATCATTACAAATTTATCCGAATCAGCAGCCGCAGGCACTAGAGAAGCATCGGTAGCTACTGAAGAACAGTTAGCATCAATGGAAGAAATTTCAGCAGCAGCAGCTTCTTTATCGCATATGGCAGATGAATTGAAGATGCTAGTTGGGAAATTCAAAGTGTAATTCAAAAGGAGAGTTAATAAAGCAAAGGTGTTCACAACAATCCATGTGAACACCTTTGCTTTTACCCTTGCACACTTATTAATGCTTGTCTTTTTTCAGGCATATCTCTATAATTGTGGAAGGTTATAGAAAAGAGCCGGTAGCTTATTCAGCCATTTGTGGCTGGACAACATTAAACTTTAAATCGACTTTTAATAGATATTCATATAGAAATGAGGAGTGGCAAAATGGCTTTAACAGCAGGTATTGTTGGCTTGCCTAATGTAGGTAAATCAACATTATTTAACGCAATTACTCAAGCGGGAGCAGAATCAGCAAACTATCCGTTTTGTACGATTGATCCGAATGTGGGCATCGTAGAAGTCCCGGATCACCGATTAAACAAATTAACAGAGCTTGTTCAGCCTAAGAAAACAGTTCCAACTGCATTTGAATTTACGGATATTGCTGGGATTGTTAAGGGTGCTAGTAAAGGTGAAGGATTAGGAAACAAATTTTTAGCAAATATTCGTGAAGTAGATGCTATCTGTCAGGTAGTACGTTGTTTTGAGGATGAAAATATTACTCACGTTTCTGGTAAAGTGGATCCAATTGATGATATCGAAGTCATTAACTTAGAGTTAATTTTAGCTGACTTAGAGTCCGTTGATAAAAGAATTAGTCGAGTTGAAAAAATGGCTCGTCAAAAAGATAAAGATGCAATGATTGAGTTAGAAATTCTATCAAAGTTAAAAGAGGCCTTTGAAGCAGGAAAGCCTGCACGTACTGTGGAATTCACTGAAGAGCAATTGAAAATAGCTAAAGGTTTACACCTTTTAACCATTAAGCCTGTTCTTTATGTGGCAAACGTAAGTGAAGAGGATATAGTAGACCCAACTGAAAATGAATATGTGAAACAGGTTCGTGAATTTGCAGCGAAAGACAATGCAGAGGTTATTGTCATTTGTGCCAAAATTGAGTCTGAAATTTCAGAGCTTGACGGCGAAGAAAAAGCCATGTTCTTACAAGAGTTAGGTATAGAAGAATCAGGTCTTGACCAATTAATCAGAGCAGCATATAGCTTACTTGGACTAGCTACTTATTTTACAGCTGGAGTTCAAGAAGTACGTGCGTGGACATTCCGCCGTGGAATGAAAGCTCCGCAATGTGCTGGAATTATTCACTCTGATTTTGAACGTGGTTTTATCCGTGCCGAAACCGTTTCCTATGATGATTTATTAGCAGGAGGAAGTATGACTGCCGCTAAGGAAGCTGGAAAAGTACGCTTAGAAGGTAAAGAATACGAAGTAAAAGACGGAGATGTCATCCATTTCCGATTTAACGTATAAATAACACAGGAGCCCCTTATTAAGGGGCTTTTTATTAATCTTAATGGTAACATTGCGTTTGAGGAATAGTTATGCTATAATTTTTTCTTGTGAGTAATGTAAATTGCTCCTTGCCCAAATGGGCCGTTTAGACCAAAAGGAGGTGACAGTGATGAGAAAGTACGAAGTTATGTACATCATCCGCCCAAACATTGAAGATGAAGCGAAAAAAGCTCTAGTTGAGCGTTTTAGTGGAATTTTAACTGACAATGGTGCGGAGATCGCAGAAGCGAAGGATTGGGGTAAGCGTCGTCTTGCATATGAAATCAATGATTTCCGTGATGGCTACTACCAATTAGTGAAAGTTAACGCAGCTCCTGCAGCGGTAGAAGAATTCTCTCGTTTAGCTAAAATCAGCGAGGATATTATTCGCCACATTGTAATTAAAGAAGAAGAATAAGACTATTTGACGATAGATACTTCTAGCATGAACGTTTCACGTGAAACAAGTTAGAAGGAAGGAGTTGGTTCTGATGATGAATCGCGTTGTTTTAGTTGGACGATTAACAAAAGACCCTGAACTAAGATATACTCCAAATGGAGTCCCAGTTGCTACTTTTACACTTGCTGTAAATCGTGCATTTACGAATCAAGAAGGTAATCGTGAAGCGGACTTTATTAACTGTGTTGTCTGGCGTCGTCCTGCTGAAAATGTAGCTAATTTCTTGAAAAAAGGATCTTTAGCTGGTGTTGATGGGCGTGTTCAAACACGTAGTTATGAAGGACAAGATGGAAAACGTGTGTACGTGACAGAAATCTTGGCTGAAAGTGTCCAATTCTTAGAGCCTAAAGGTTCTTCTGCAGGTGCTTCTGGTGATCGCGGTGAAGGTGGTTATTATAATAATCCTCCAAGAGAACAGAGGGCGCCTTATAACAACAATCAGAATCAACAACCATATAACAACAATAACCAAGGTTTTACACGTATTGATGAAGATCCGTTTGCAAATAGTGGACAAATTGATATTTCAGACGACGATCTACCATTCTAATACGTTTATAAATGATACGGTTAATCAATAACGAAGGAGGGACTTATTATGGCAGGCGGAGGACGCAGAGGCGGACGTGCAAAACGTCGTAAAGTGTGCTATTTCACTTCTCATGGTATTACACGCATTGATTATAAAGAAGTAGATCTTCTTAAGAAGTTTATTTCTGAGCGTGGAAAAATTTTACCACGTCGTGTAACTGGTACAAGTGCAAAATACCAACGTAAATTAACGATCGCGATTAAACGCGCTCGTCAAATGGCTTTATTACCATACGTAACTGGTGAGTAAACCATATTTCAAGCAGTGAGGAGATATCCTTGCTGCTTTTTATTTTAGTTCAAAGATAGATAAAGTTGAACGAACTTTCATTAGCCAGTAAAATAGGTTAGATAAGAACTTGAAAGTGATTCCGAGGTGAAACATGAATAATACACGAAGGTTAACTGAAGGGGCCGTTTTATTAGCCATTTTTGCCGTCTTACTTCTAATAACTATATTTGTACCATTTATTGGGACAATAAGTATTTGGTTCTTACCTTTACCATTTATTTATTTTGCATGGAAAAATGATGTAAAGAATATTACCGTATTCCTTATTGCTTCCTTTTTTATAACGCTAATCGTAGGAACAATTAAAGCCATTCCGTTAGCTTTTTTGTTTGGATTAACAGGGGTTACGTTAGGCTATTTCGTTCAAAAGAGAAAGAGCAGAATCGTTACATTGATGGCTGGGTCGATGGCGTTTCTAATAAGTTTGATCATCATTTATGGGGCTGCTGTCATTCTCTTTAAAATAAATTTCTTAGCAGACTCCATGGATTTATTAAAAAAATCATTGGATACATCGTTTCAACTATTAGAGTCAATGGGGAAAGAAAAAGATGCAGAAAAACTAAAGAGTCAAGTTGAACTAATGTTAAACATGTTTGATTTGTTACTTCCTAGCTTGCTCGTTATGAGTTCATTCACACTTGTCTTTTTTCTACAACTGATTCATTTTCCTATTTTAAAAAGATTTGGGCTGAACCCAGTAAAATGGACTCCTTTTCGTAATTTGTCTTTACCCCGAAGTATACTTTGGTATTATATAATTACCATTATTTTATCAATCCTTTTAAAGCCTGAAGAGGGTAGTTATGTGTATCTGGCTATCTGGAATGTAGCCTTTATTTTGCAAAGATTATTAGTCCTACAGGGTCTTTCCTTAGTTTATTTTGTTAGTCATTTAAAAGGATGGCCACTGGTTATTCCAATTGTGGTCACTGTCATCACACTAATTCAACCTTTGATACTTTATATTATTATGATATTAGGTATAATTGATTTAGGGTTTGAATTTAGAAAGAGAATATTTAAAAAATAAGTTTGATTCTATTTTGCCAACGATTTAGCAAGAAGTTTTTTTACTTAATAGGAGCTGAAAAAATGCCTCAATATTTAGAAAAGCGTTCACTCCGCTACCTATTATATGGGTTAATAGGATTAACCATGATTTTGCTTAGTATTTTAACCCTTTATAATTGGATCATTGGGCTTGTTGGATTCATCCTTATGTTTATCCCTTTCTACTTTATTTTTAATGTAGATCATAAACAAAGGAAAGAAGTCGAAGAATACATATCTACTTTATCCTACCGAGTAAAAAAGGTAGGCGAAGAAGCATTAATGGAAATGCCAATTGGGATCATGTTGATTAATGATGACTATTTTATTGAATGGGCCAATCCTTTTTTAGCCTCTTCCTTTGATGAAGATACGTTAGTAGGAAGATCTCTTTATGATGTCGCTGATGTCTTGATCCCACTAATAAAACAAGAAGTGGAAACGGAGACGATCTTGATTCATGATCGAAAGTTTAGAGTAATCCATAAACGGGATGAACGCCTTCTGTACTTTTTTGATGTGACTGAGCAATCGGAAATAGAGAAAATGTACAATGATGAGCGAACGGTTATTGCGATTATTTTTCTAGATAATTATGATGAATTAACTCAAGGTATGGACGATCAAATGAGAAGTAGTCTTAATAGTATCGTTACTTCGATTTTAAATAAGTGGGCGAATGATAATGGAGTTTTCTTAAAGAGAGTATCCTCTGAGAGATTTATTGGTGTATTTAATGAACATATTTTACATCAGCTAGAAAGAGGGAAATTTTCAATTCTAGATGAAGTGAGAGAAACCACAGCCAAACAAAACGTGCCTTTGACGTTAAGTATTGGTGTGGGTGCAGGGGTTACATCCTTACCTGAATTAGGGACCCAAGCTCAATCTAGTCTTGATCTAGCATTAGGTCGTGGTGGAGACCAGGTGGCGATTAAACAACCAAATGGTAAGGTTAAATTCTACGGTGGTAAGACAAATCCGATGGAAAAAAGAACAAGGGTCCGCGCAAGGGTTATTTCACATGCACTGAAGGAATTAATCTCAGAAAGTGACCAAGTTATTGTGATGGGGCATAAAAACCCTGATATGGACGCCATTGGAGCTGCAATAGGTATACAAAAAGTAGCAGAAATGAATCAACGAGAAGGCTTTATCGTCATGAATTTCCACGAAAATGATACCGGCGTTAGACGATTGATGGAAGAAATTAAAGGTCATGAGAAATTATTCTCAAGGTTTATTTCTCCAGAACAAGCGTTGGAAATAGCAACAGATGATACATTATTAGTCATTGTTGACACGCATAAACCATCGATGGTTATTGAGGAGAAAATTTTAAACAAAATAGATAGAGTAGTGGTAATCGACCATCATCGTAGAGGTGAGGAATTTATTGATAATCCAATCCTTGTCTATATGGAACCATATGCCTCTTCAACGGCAGAATTAATCACTGAACTGCTAGAATACCAACCTAAACGTGGTAAAATTGAAATGCTTGAGGCCACTGCCCTCTTGGCAGGAATTATCGTGGATACGAAAAGCTTTACCCTACGAACAGGGTCAAGAACCTTTGATGCCGCATCATATTTACGAGCACAAGGAGCAGACACCGTTCTAGTCCAAAAATTCCTGAAAGAAGATGTAAATATGTATGTACGAAAAGCAAAACTGATTGAATCAGTCGAGTTTTTCTATGATGGGATTGCCATTGCTAAAGGGAAAAACAGTGATGTATTTGATCAAGTTATTATTGCTCAAGCGGCAGATACATTGCTAACGATGGATGGTGTTCAAGCATCATTTGTCATATCCAATCGAAGTGATCATGTAATAGGAATTAGTGCTCGTTCACTTGGAGGGGTTAATGTTCAAGTGATCATGGAAAGCCTTAACGGTGGCGGGCATTTAACCAATGCAGCTACTCAGCTATCTGATATTACGATAGAAGAAGCGGAACAGAAACTTAAATCCGCCATTTCAGATTATATTGAGGGAGGAATAAAAGAATGAAAGTCATCTTTTTAAAAGACGTTAAAGGTAAAGGAAAAAAAGGCGAAGTAAAGAATGTAGCGGATGGCTATGCTCAAAACTTCTTAATTAAGCAAGGCCTTGCAGTTGAGGCTAATCAAGCAGCTGTTTCTACCCTAAATGCTCAAAAGAAGAAAGAAGAAAAAGTAGCAGCTGAAGAGCTTGAGGAAGCAAAAAAATTAAAGGTTGAATTAGAAAAAATTACAGTAGAATTAACAGCTAAATCTGGTGAAGGTGGCCGACTTTTCGGTTCCATTACGACGAAGCAAATTTCTGATGAATTACAAAAGAAATTCAACATTAAATTAGACAAGAGAAAAATGGAATTAAACGATGCCATACGAACACTTGGATTTACAAAGGTTCCCGTAAAATTGCATCATGAGGTTACAGCGACTTTAAATGTGCATGTAAAAGAAGGAAATTAATTTTTCGTCCACAGGACAGTGAAACATGTTAGAATGAATGATAGACATTAAAGGAAATGTGATCGGTTATGGCTGGTCACATTTTTTCTTATGATAAAAGATTCCTCTATTGAAGGAGGTTTTATAGATGAGTGATTTATTTGCCGATCGTCTTCCCCCACAAAATGTGGAAGCCGAACAAGCCGTACTTGGGGCGATTTTTCTTGAACCTTCCGCTTTGACAGCAGCATCAGAAATTTTGATACCTGAAGATTTCTATCGTGCGGCACATCAAAGAATTTTTAATGCGATGTTAACTTTAAGCGATCAAGGAAAAGCGGTCGATTTAATTACAGTGACAGAAAATCTAGCTGCTGCAAAAATTTTAGAAGATGTTGGCGGTGTCAGTTATTTAACGGAGTTAGCTGGTTCTGTGCCGACTGCAGCTAATATTGAGTATTATGCAAATATTGTTGGGGAAAAATCACTCTTAAGACGTCTCATTCGAACAGCAACGGATATTGCTCAAGATGGGTACACGCGTGAGGATGAAGTTGAATCTTTATTAAGTGAAGCCGAAAAAAACATAATGGAAGTGGCACAGCGTAAAAACGCAGGCGCTTTCCATAATATTAAAGATGTCCTTGTCAGAACATATGACAACATTGAAACCCTTCATCAACGTAAAGGTGATATTACAGGAATTCCAACGGGGTTTGCTGAACTTGATCGTATGACAGCTGGATTCCAACGAAATGACTTAATCATTGTTGGAGCTCGTCCATCTGTAGGTAAAACTGCCTTTGCCTTAAATATTGCGCAAAATGTAGCGACTAAGTCAGGTGAGAATGTGGCCATATTTAGTTTAGAGATGGGTGCTGAGCAGCTTGTCATGCGTATGCTTTGTGCAGAGGGGAATATTGATGCCCAACGTCTACGTACAGGTACTTTGACGGATGAAGACTGGGGTAAATTAACGATGGCCATGGGGAGTTTATCCAATGCGGGAATTTTTATTGATGATACTCCAGGTGTAAGAATTAGTGATATTCGTGCCAAATGCCGACGTTTGAAACAAGAACATGGACTTGGAATGATTTTAATCGATTATTTACAGCTCATTTTAGGAAGTGGACGTAGTGGAGAAAATCGTCAACAAGAAATCTCCGAAATTTCCCGTTCACTGAAACAATTAGCTCGTGAGCTTCAAATCCCTGTTATTGCTTTATCACAGCTATCGCGTGGTGTGGAGCAGCGTCAAGACAAACGTCCAATGATGTCAGATATTCGTGAATCCGGAAGTATTGAGCAGGATGCTGATATTGTTGCCTTCTTATATCGTGATGATTATTATGATAAAGAATCAGAAAACAAGAACATCATTGAAATCATTATTGCGAAACAGCGTAATGGTCCTACTGGAACCGTGTCGCTTGCCTTTGTGAAAGAATATAATAAATTTGTTAACTTAGAGAGAAGATTTGAAGATATGGGAGCTTAGGAGATTAGTATCATACTAGTCTCTTTTTTGTTGTCTGTTTTTTTATAAGTGTTGAAAATGTGAAATCGGCGGATATAAATGAAGTTCAAACGGATATAATTTAATTTTAGTCGGATATATTGAAAAAAAGTCGTATAAATAATAGTTTGAGTCGGATAAGTTTGATGTACAGTCGGAACACTATTTGAAGAGGCTTATTGAATCGAATATTATTTAATAATTTACGAACGTATTTAATATTATATATAAAAATTGTTCGTGTTTCATTGACTTTAATGTACTCTTACTGTTAAACTATGTATGGTTTTAAACAAATAAATGACTTTTCCAATCTTTTGGAGGTGTATGGCGTGTCATCAGTAGTAGTAGTAGGAACGCAATGGGGAGACGAAGGAAAAGGGAAAATTACCGATTTCCTATCAGAAAATGCAGAAGTTATTGCACGTTATCAAGGTGGAAATAACGCAGGACATACGATTCGCTTTGATGGTGAAACGTATAAACTTCACTTAATTCCATCGGGTATTTTTTATAAAGATAAAATTAGTGTAATTGGAAATGGAATGGTTGTAGATCCGAAAGCACTTGTAAAAGAATTAGCTTATTTACATGAAAGAAATGTATCAACAGATAATCTTCGAATTAGCAACCGAGCTCATGTGATTTTACCATACCATTTAAAATTAGATGAAGTGGAAGAAGAACGTAAGGGCGCAAATAAAATTGGTACTACTAAAAAAGGTATTGGACCAGCGTATATGGATAAAGCGGCTCGAATTGGTATCCGAATTGCTGATCTACTTGATAAAGAAATATTTGAAGAAAAATTAATTCGAAACCTGGATGAGAAAAATCGTCTATTTGAACGTATTTATGAAACAGACGGGTTTAAATTAGAAGATATATTAGATGAGTACTATGAATATGGACAGCAAATTAAACATCTTGTTTGTGATACATCTGTCGTATTGAATGACGCTTTAGATGAAGGTCGAAGAGTTCTTTTTGAAGGTGCTCAAGGTGTCATGCTAGATATTGATCAAGGAACCTATCCTTTTGTTACCTCTTCAAATCCAGTTGCAGGTGGCGTAACGATTGGTTCTGGTGTTGGTCCGACTAAAATTAAGCATGTAGTTGGTGTTTCCAAAGCTTATACTACACGTGTTGGAGATGGACCTTTCCCTACGGAACTAAAAAATGAGATTGGTGACCATATTCGTGAAGTAGGAAGAGAATATGGAACAACAACAGGACGCCCACGTCGTGTAGGTTGGTTCGATAGTGTAGTCGTTCGTCATGCTCGCCGAGTAAGTGGGATTACAGATCTATCTTTAAATTCAATCGACGTGTTAACAGGAATTGAAACATTAAAGATTTGTGTTGCGTATCGCTATCAAGGCGAGTTAATTGAAGAGTTTCCAGCAAGCTTGAAGGTATTAGCTGAATGTGAACCTGTATATGAAGAGTTCCAAGGCTGGACGGAGGATATTACAGGCTGCAAGTCATTAGATGAACTGCCAGTAAACGCTCGCCACTATTTAGAAAGAATTAGCCAATTAACAGGAATTCCTCTTTCCATTTTCTCTGTTGGACCAGACCGTGTCCAAACAAATGTGGTAAGAAGCCCTTGGCGCCAAAATTAATAAGAAAAGCGGAAGCGCCTTGGTAGCCCCGATAAAGAAGACTGGTCTATTGGCGAGAGTAACGAAGTCAGAGACCTAGTCGCACTTATGCAAACCGTTTTCTGGTTTGCCAAGCAAATGCTTCGACACCCGGAAAGTCGTTCTTTGACTTTTTGGGTGTCGAACATTTGACCTCGAGGTCGACAAGAGCGCGTAATCTTACTTACTCTTTTGAAAGGAAGTGGAGAAAACTTTACTCCACTTCCTTTTTTATTAAAATGTTAAAAATTTTTATTAAAAAAGGGTTGCTATTTATTCAATTACTGTGATAATATAAAAAGCGTCGTCATCGAAGGTATTTTTAATAATACTAAGTTATAAAAATACGAGCCATTAGCTCAGTTGGTAGAGCATCTGACTTTTAATCAGAGGGTCGAAGGTTCGAGTCCTTCATGGCTCACTTTTACTACTATTAAGGCCCATTGGTCAAGCGGTTAAGACACCGCCCTTTCACGGCGGTAACACGGGTTCGAATCCCGTATGGGTCATTGGCAATTGGTGGTTAGCGAGTGACTGGCAAGGACAGTTTCCTTGCTAACTACCATATACATAATTTAGGTTCCGTGGTGTAGCGGTTAACATGCCTGCCTGTCACGCAGGAGATCGCGGGTTCGATTCCCGTCGGGACCGCCATTTGATATGGCTCAGTAGCTCAGTCGGTAGAGCAAAGGACTGAAAATCCTTGTGTCGGCGGTTCGATTCCGTCCTGAGCCATCAAAAAAGAGGTTGATTCTTTAATGAATCAACCTCTTTTTTAAATCTTATTTATGAAGCGTTTGAAAGTTTCTTGTCATTCTGATGTTTAATATTACCTCCAACCTTTTTGCGGAGGAAAGGTATGACGTAATGGTCCAGTCCAAACTTCCCAGCATTGTATCCTGCTACCAAAATTATCATACCCATTATGATGTCTGTAGGATTATGAGAAACTGTGCCAGAAAGTAAGAATGAGAAATTCATAACGATTGCGAAGAAAGCGGCAGCAGTTGTAAAACATCCAAGGATAAGACCTAAACCGACTAAGAATTCCCCCCATGGTATTAATACATTAAATAGATCAGCATTAGGAAGGGCGAAGCCTTCTAGAAATGAAGTCCACCAACCGTATACGACTCCATCAGGACCTTTAACAGGGTTAGCGACTGCTCCTTGTAAAAAACCGCTAGCATCAAAACCATCTGAAATTTTATGGAAACCTGCAGTTAGCCACTGATATCCAAGAAACAACCGAATTACTGTCAATAGAGCAGCTGATACAGTATTCTCTCTTAACCATTTCATTAACATGAAAATCGCTTCCTTTCAATCAATTATTAATATATTGTTTACACCATTAATATATCAAAATAAATCAAAAGAAAAACGAATTTGTGAACTATTTCACAAATCTGTAAAAACAAATTGACAAATATTTGAACAATGAATACAAATTGGAACAAAAGAGAAAACAGTCAAGTTGTTAAATATTTTGAGGCAAAGCTTATAACTTCCATTAAATCATAGAGCTGAGCGAAGTCTGTTATCTTTGTAATATAATTGTAATATTAGGACAAGCCCTTTTAGTTTGACTCTGACACTTGTCCTATTTCATACTAATGAAAGTAATTCCTTATAGCTAGTCAGATAGGAAGCTTTAGTAGGATGAATTTACCATATATGTGTTGTAAATTTATTTTATAAAACTCCCATTTAATTTCCAATATCAGTAACAAAATGTCAGTTTTTATACATTTTTGTTACATTATAGAGACTAGTAAACTTTTTTCCTACTTTTATGGTAAAGTGGAGAAGTGCTAAAATTGCAGTAATATTTCAAATATAGTTATATAGCACTAGATTACGAGAGAATAAATGGCTTCGTAGTTTAGGAGGAACGCTTAAATGTCAATGAATCTTTTCAATAAATTGAGTAAATTGAATAAAAAAATAACAAATATAAAGCTATCCAATATTAAAAAGGTAGCCTTTACTTCGTTATTTGCTACATCTATTGCTTTTGGATATTCTTCAAATTCTTTAGCGGGTGCAGGTTTAACTACTGTTTATTATGTTTATTTAAATAATGAATACATAGGTACTATTTCAAATAAGAATGTTTTAAATAAAGTAGTGGAAGATAAAGTTGAGCAGTTAAAAGAAGTTTATAAAAATAAAGATATAGCAGTAGGTTCACAATTATCCTATATACCTGAACAAGTTTTTAGATCTACTGCAAATGATCAATCTGTAATAGATAAAATTCAAAATGATTTAAAGCCTCTGGCAGATGCAGCTGCAGTTGTCATAGGAGATAAATCTGCTGTCTATCTTGAGAATGAAAAGATGGCGCAGGAAGTTGTTCAAAGTTTAAAGTTACAGTATGTATCAAAGGAACAATTGGAGGAGCTTGAGGCTAGACAAAAGTCACCGAATGTTTCTTTAGTTCCATTAAAAGAAAATGAGTCTCGATTATTAGACGTTTCTTTCTCTGAAAATGTTTCAGTTAAAAAAGAAAAAATCACCCCTGATAAAATTTTCACTGTGGTAGAAGCTTTAAAGTATATTAAAAAAGGAACTTTGGAGGAAGTGAAGTACAAAGTTCAAGATGGGGATGTTTTAGGAACGATCGCGAGTGACCATAACTTAAAATTAGAACAATTATTAAATTTAAATCCTGGTTTAACAGAAGATTCAGTAATAAAAATAGATCAAGAACTTAATGTGACAGTTCCAAAACCATTAGTGAGAGTAATGGTTGAAAAAGAAGTATATTTGAAAGAAGAAATTCCATTTGAAAGACAAGTACGAGAAAATGCTGATATGTATAAAGGAGACACAAAGGTTCAACAGGAGGGTAAAGTAGGTTTACGAGCTGTTAACTATGTGGTCTCTGAACAAAATGGAAAACCAGTTAAAAAACAAGTAATCAAAGAGGATGTTCTAGTAGCTCCTTTCAATCATATTGTGTTAAAGGGGACGAAAGTAATTCCTTCTCGTGGTGAAGGAAGCTTTAGTTGGCCAACATCAGGTGGTTATATTTCAAGTAATATGGGCTACCGTTGGAATAAAATGCATAAGGGAATAGATATTGCGAGACCAAGTAATTACACTATTAAAGCTGCTGATAATGGCATTGTTGTTTTTGCAGGCTGGGATGGTGGTTACGGTAAAAAGGTGGTTGTCGATCATCAAAATGGATATCGCACTGTTTATGCTCATTTATCTGCTATTGATGTGAATGTCGGTCAAACTGTTCCAAAAGGTTCTGCCCTTGGGCAAATGGGATCTACGGGTGACTCTACAGGCACACACTTACATTTTGAAGTCTATCGTAATGGTGCTCTAGTCAATCCACTAAATTACATAAAATAAAATTTTAATGAGTCTCTAGAATATCTAGAGGCTCTTTTCATTTCCGTAGATGAATTCATTCTATAGAAATGGTAAAGTAATGAGAGAACCTATGATTTTTCAGGAGGGTGAAATAGATTGAAGAAGATTCTTGTTGTAGACGATGAAAAGCCAATTGCAGATATTATACAATTTAATTTAAAAAAAGAAGGCTATGAGGTTGTGTGTGCTTATGATGGCAATGAAGCGCTAAGAAAGGTAGAAGAGATTCAGCCGGATCTTATCTTACTTGATATTATGCTACCTCAGAGAGATGGAATGGAAGTTTGCCGGGAAGTTCGAAAAAAGTATGAAATTCCCATTATTATGCTAACAGCAAAAGACTCTGAAATTGATAAAGTATTAGGACTTGAACTAGGTGCAGATGACTATGTCACAAAGCCATTTAGTACTCGTGAATTAATTGCACGTGTAAAAGCGAACTTGCGCCGCCACCAACAAATTACATCAGTAGTTGATTATGAAGAGGAATCAAATGAAATCTCAATCGGCTCCTTAACGATTCATCCAGATGCCTATGTAGTATCGAAACGGGGAGAAACCATTGAGCTGACACATCGTGAATTTGAACTTCTCCACTACCTTGCCAAGCATATTGGGCAGGTGATGACAAGAGAACATTTGCTACAGACAGTTTGGGGCTATGATTACTACGGAGATGTACGAACAGTTGATGTAACAGTTCGTAGACTTCGTGAAAAAATTGAAGATAGTCCAAGTCACCCAACATGGATTGTTACTCGAAGAGGAGTAGGCTACTACTTGCGCAATCCTGAACAGGAGTAAGATGATTACATGAAAAAAGTAGGTTTTTTCCGATCCATTCATTTAAAGTTTGTTCTCATCTATGTGTTGCTCATTTTGATTGCGATGCAAATCATTGGTGTTTATTTCGTCAGGCAGTTAGAGGAGACATTATTAACGAATACGATTCATTCGATAAAAGAACGAGTTAATTTGCTTGCTTATGATATAGAAGAGGAAATGATTAAAGAACGAGATAAAGAAGATCCAACGAAGGAAGACGCCATTAAAAATGTATTAAAGGACTATCGGGCAGTAGATATTTCTGAAATCCGAGTGATTGATGGTAGGTCTTTAAAAATTATAGGAACCTGGCCTGATACACGGGGAGTAGTAGGACAAAGAACAACAGAACTTATTGTCAAACGCTCGATTGTTCTTGAAGAAGAGGAAAGCGAAATCCTCATTGATCCGAAAAGACGTCATCGAACTTGGGTACTGGCTACACCCATTAAATCAAACCGGGAAGTAATCGGTTCGATCTATTTAGTCGCAAAAATCGAACCGATTTTTAGTCAAATGAAAACGATTAATAATATTTTAGCGACTGGGACAGCGATTGCCCTTGCGATTACGGCTATTTTAGGCGTTTTATTGGCACAAACCATTACGAGGCCTATTTCAGATATGAAAAAACAGGCTCTTGCGATGGCAAAAGGGAATTTTTCACGAAAAGTAAAGGTATATGGATATGATGAAATTGGTCAGCTAGCGATTACCTTTAATAATTTAACGAAGAAACTGCAGGAGGCTCAAGCCACTACCGAGGGTGAACGAAGAAAGCTCTCATCAGTCCTCTCCTATATGACGGATGGAGTTATCGCCACAGATCGTAAAGGGCGAGTCATTTTAATCAATGAGCCAGCGGCAAAAATGTTGAATGTTTCACGTGAAACAGTTCTATCTCAGTCGATTGTTTCGTTGCTGGGTCTTGAGGACGAGTATTCATTTGAAGATTTATTAGCAGAGCAAGATTCTGTGATTTTGGATTATAGTACAAAGAATAAACATTATATTCTCCGCGCCAATTTTTCTGTTATTCAGAAGGAAACGGGCTTCGTAAATGGATTAATCACTGTCCTTCATGACATAACGGAGCAGGAAAAAATAGATATGGAAAGAAGAGAATTCGTTGCCAATGTATCTCATGAGTTAAGGACGCCACTTACGACAATGAGAAGTTATTTAGAAGCTTTAGCGGAAGGGGCTTGGCAGGATAAAGAGATTGCTCCGAAATTCCTTGAAGTCACCCAAACGGAAACAGAACGAATGATTCGATTAGTAACCGATTTATTACAGTTATCGAAAATGGATAGTCGGGACTACCATCTTTCTAAAGAATGGGTTAACTTTATCGCTTATTTCCATCGGGTGATTGACCGTTTTGAGTTAACAAAGGACCAAAATGTGAGTTTTAATCGACGATTGCCGGAGGAACCGATTTTTGTTGAAATTGATGAAGATAAAATGACACAAGTATTAGACAATATAATCTCTAATGCATTAAAGTACTCTCCTGAAGGTGGACAAGTTACTTTTTCAATTGAAGAACAGGAACGTTTCATCATTGTTAGTATATCTGACGAAGGAATGGGTATTCCAGAAGACAATATTGAGCAGATTTTTGAACGTTTTTATCGTGTGGATAAAGCAAGGACAAGAAAACTTGGAGGAACTGGTTTAGGTCTTGCGATCGCAAGAGAAATGGTGAATGCACACGGTGGTGATATTTGGGCTATGAGTGAAGAAGGAAAAGGTACAGTTATTTCTTTCAGTCTTCCTTATGAACGTTCTGAAGAGGATGATTGGTCATGACATATGAAAATATTAAATCCGCTATATTGGCTTTTCTTGTAGTTAGCAGTGCCTTCCTTACATGGAATCTATGGACATATCAACCTGATTATAAAACAATGGAAAATACGAATTATGTTCAACAAGTGTCCATTGGTGAAAAGAAGGATATTAAAACGGTTATCAAACCAGATCAAGTGCTCTTTCATTACCAAAAGTCGCACTTTGGAACTGTTGGTACAACTGATATAGATAAGATTGTCCGTGAAATGAGTCAGTGGAATATTTATGACGTGAAAAATTATACAAACAAAGTGGAAAACTTCCATTCTCTTGTTCATGGAAATGGAAATGTTGAAATAATATTTCCCGAGAAAGTTCCGCTCGATATTTATAAAAATGTCTTGAATTTTGAAAATAAGTCGATTCCCAAATTTAGTTTTGATCGTATTGTGATTGACATGGAAAATATTCAAAAAGAAACAGGTACGATTTATTTTGTTTCGTATGGAAAAAAAGAAGTCTATATTAGTCATGTTAGCAGTTCGGATTTGGCGGATTTTAACCGAAGTTTTTTCAAAATATCTTATCGATATCCGAAATATCTTGTGTTTAAACCATCTAAAGAAAATGTATTATTTCTTCCTGAAAAAGAAACGGTTATGATGAAATATAAATATTATCCAGATTATCTTGATTCAGAGAAATTTAAAGAAGCCCTTTTTAATGATCCTAGCTTTGTTCAAAAGACCTTCATTCCTGAAGGGGAAGAGTATACTGACGGTTCTAGTAAGATGAATATTTATCATAATGAGAATTTACTTTTCTATATTAACCCTGTTGAAGAAAGTGAGTTTATAGGGAGCCCTTTCGAAATTATTCATAGAGGGATTGAATTTATTAATGAGCATGGGGGCTGGACAGATCCGTATCGTTTTGCCGGAATGGATGAGCGGAATCAAAGAATTACCTTTCGACTTTATAGTTCGGATGGCTATCCTGTTTTTAATGAGAAAGGCATGTCCGAAATTATTGAAGTATGGGGGCCAAATGAGATTACTAAGTTTTTACGTCCAAACTTTTCTCTTGATCTTCCACTCCGAACGGAAATGTCAGAGGTTACTACCCCATCTGGGAAGGAAATCTTTGAATTTCTAAAAGCAAAGGAAGATTTCAAAATAGAAAATCTGCAAGACTTAAAGTTGGGTTATCACATGGAAAGAGATCCAAAAGAACCCAGATTATTAGTCTTGGTTCCATCTTGGTTTTATAAGTATAATGATTCATGGGGCCAGATTCGTACTAATATAAATAGGGGGGACCGTAATGGATTGGAGTAAGATTAAAACCATCTTCATTATCTCGTTCCTCATTTTAGATTTATATTTGACGTATCAGTTTTTGCTTATTCGGGATGCCAATAAATACGAACTTATTTCGGAAGTTTCATTAGAGACGAGTTTAAAGGATAATGAAATTAGCTTTGATGAATTACCGAAAGGGCCAATTAAAGATCAGTATTTAAGCGCCAAACCAAAGGAATTTAATAAGGAAGAGCTCAGTCAATTAAAAAACCAGATGATTACAATTGTTGAACACACGACCGTCGAAAGTATTCTGGAAAAGCCAGTTTCATTGACTAGTAAATTCGATCCTTTTGAAGCTCAAAATTTCTTAGATGCCTATGTTTTAAATGGCGACCAGTATGGATTATGGAATTTCGATGAAGTTGCTAAAACGATTACCTTCTATCAAAAATTCGATAATAAGATGTTTTACGAAAATATTAATGGGAAGGTCGTTATTCATTTAAATCAAGACTTCCAAATTATTTCTTATGAACAAACGTATTTAGAGTCGATTGAAAATTTGACAGACAGGGAAGAAATTTTACCAGCTATTAAGGCGATCGAAGCTCTTTATCAAAAAGGTATGCTTATGCCAAAAAGTAAAATTTCTCTCGTCGAATTTGGGTATTCAACCCTTGTTCAATTAGCTGCCTCACAAGTATTAACGCCTACATGGCATTTTGTTGTGGAAGGTAATGGCCATTTATATGTCAATGCTTTTGAAGGGCAAATTATTCAATTTAATAGTGAGGAAAATAAATTAATGGAGTGAATGAAATGTCTTTAAGTTTGAGTGTTCTTGCGAGTGGAAGCACGGGGAATGCCATATATGTAGAAGCGGAAGAACAGTCATTTTTAATAGATGCGGGTTTGAGCGGAAAACAAATGGAAGGTCTTTTTAAACAAATTGATCGAAGAATAGATGATTTATCTGCTATTTTTGTTACGCATGAACATAGTGATCATATAAAAGGAATCGGTGTATTAGCACGAAAATACAAAATTCCTGTCTATGCGAACGAAAAGACGTGGAAAGCAATGGATCCTTTGATCGGCGAGGTTTCATTAGATCAAAAATTTGATTTCCAAATGGAGACTGTGAAAACTTTTGGTAGTGTAGATATTGAATCCTTTGGCGTCTCACATGATGCGGTGGAACCAATGTTTTATGTCTTCCATCATGGTGGAAAAAAGATTGTGTTAATAACGGATACTGGTTATGTCAGTGATCGGATGAAGAAAATTATTACGAACGCCAATGCCTATGTGTTTGAAAGTAATCATGATGTTCAAATGTTAAGGATGGGGCGCTATCCATGGAATATTAAACGAAGAATCTTAAGTGATGTTGGCCATGTATCGAATGAGGATGCTGCCATCGCGATGAGTGAAGTGATTGGGGATCAAACGAAAAGAATTTATTTAGCTCATTTAAGCTTGGATAATAATATGAAGGATTTGGCGCGGATGTCCGTATCGCAAACACTAGAAAGTACGGGAATTCGAGTAGGAGAATCCTTTCAGCTTTATGATACAGATCCAAAAACACCTACAAAGCTTGTAGCGGTATAGACGATTCGAAAGGAAGAGTAGAATTTATCTATTCTTCTTTTTTTATCAAAAAAATAATTGAAGAATAATGATGCCTCGAAATCAATTAAATAACAAAGAAGGAAACGAGGTACATTTTTAGAATTAATATATAGGAAAGAGTAATATAGTGGGTTTGTTGGCAAAATAATTTTAGTGATACATATGTCAGAAAGGATGGGTGTCATTTGGGTTATTATGATCAAGAGCATGAAAATCGTTATCAAAAGGGAAATAGGGGTGGATTTTTTATTGCAAGTCTTGTCGGAGCCATTCTAGGGGCTATTCTCGTCATTATTGCCATCCCGACGTTAGCAAACTTTGATGTCCTACCCTATAAAGTAGAGCCAAATGAGAACTTAGCGGAAGAAGATAGACAAGTACATGAACAAGGTCAAGTCACTGCGGCAAAAACGTTTAATATAGATATAAATACACAAATTACGAAAGCCGTTGATAAAGCAGCTGATACGGTTGTAGGGATTACGAATCTTCAAACCTCTAGCTTTTGGACAGATGATGAAGCAGTGGAGGCTGGAACAGGTTCGGGAGTAATTTATAAAAAAGCGGGAGATAAAGCTTTTGTCGTGACGAATCATCATGTCGTTGAAGGGGCAACTGAGCTAGAAGTGACTTTAGATGACGGAACAAAAGTTCCAGCAAGGCTTCTCGGCAGTGATGTTTGGACAGATCTAGCTGTTCTTGAAATTAGTGCAAAAGACGTTAAGAAGATAGCTGAATTTGGAAATTCTGAAAAATTAAGACGCGGTGAACCAGCGATTGCTATAGGAAATCCTTTAGGGCCAACTTTCTCAGGGTCTGTTACACAAGGGATTATTTCCGGCTTGGAAAGAACGATTCCAGTTGATATCAATGAAGATGGCGTGGAAGACTGGCAAGCAGACGTTATTCAAACAGATGCTGCAATTAATCCAGGAAATAGCGGTGGTGCACTCGTAAACATTGATGGACAGTTAATTGGAATTAACTCCATGAAAATTGCTCAAAATGCAGTAGAGGGAATCGGTTTAGCCATTCCGATCGATAATGCAAAACCGATTATCGATGACCTTGAAAGATTTGGAGAAGTTCGCCGACCATATATGGGTGTGGAATTAAAATCAGTTTCAGAGATCCCGGCCTACTATCAACAAGAAGCATTAAAATTGCCAAAGGATATCAATTATGGTGTGGCAATTCGTACAGTCGAACCAAATTCTCCAGCCGCACAAGCTGGGCTTAAAGAGCTAGATGTCATTGTGGAAATGGACGGGGAAGAAATTAAAGATGTCATTGATTTACGAAAGCATCTGTATAATAAAAAACAAATCGGGGACCAAATGGAAATTAAGTTTTATCGAAATGGAGCACTAAAAACAACGACAGTAAAGTTAGGTGGAGAAACATTATAGTGTGTGAACAGGAAGGCAGTATGCTTTCCTGTTTTTTTTAGGATTAAAGATGACTATTGCACTTTTTTTTCTCAGTGATAAGATGATTGTGGATAAGTTAGAACGAATTTGTTTAAAAATAAATAGAAGGAAGAATGACAATATAGGAAGAGTATTATGCAGGATTTTCGGACGTGAAAATAAGTAAAATGGGACATTTTTTAGTAAAATAGGAGTGGAAATTAGTTATCAACAACCTGTGAATAGTGAAAAAAAGGGCTGTACATATGGTAGGGAACGAATGCTCCCATACAAGATGTGGATAATAAATGTGGATATGTGGATAACTATTGTGGATATGTTGTTTGTAAACTGTTTGTAACATAGTGAGGGTGTGGATTGTGAATATTTCTATTATTTCTGTTGGTAAGTTAAAAGAAAAATATTTAAAGCTGGGGATAGATGAATTTTCAAAACGATTAACAAGCTACGCCAAAGTCGACTTAATTGAAGTCCCAGATGAAAAGGCACCGGAACAACTAAGTGAACTTGAAATGGAACAAGTCAAACAAAAAGAAGGAGAACGAATTCTAGCAAAAATTTCTCCAGATACATATGTCATCGCTTTAGCCATTGATGGGAAAATGAAATCTTCGGAAGAATTGGCAGACTCGCTTGATAAACTAGCTACGTATGGAAAGAGTAAAATTGCTTTTGTTATTGGTGGATCGTTGGGGTTGAGTAAAGAAGTATTGGCAAGGTCAGATGAGAAGCTTTCCTTTTCAAGGATGACGTTTCCGCATCAGATGATGAAGTTGATATTGTTGGAGCAGGTTTATCGGGCGTTTCGGATTATGAGGGGTGAACCTTACCATAAGTAAATGGAGTAGCTCTTTCATTTTAGCGATGAAGGCAAAATGAAGGCGCAGGAAAGGAAAAGTCATTGATCAATGTGATATCCTTTATCGTTTTCTTTGTACTAGTATTGTTTTTTAGGAACAGAGAAAAATGCAATGATGGTGCTTCGACTAAATTTATTACAGGCTTCTTTTAGGTTGCCACAGTAATAGAAATAACCTATTTATTTGAAAGAAAACTAAGAAAATTGTTCTTTATTAAGGCAGGGTATCGTGTAGTAATATTTATACTATTAGGATGGATTTTAGGGGTGAGAAGATAATGGGACGAGGGGAACCTCGTCCCATTATCCTTTTCTCTTACATAAGGGAATACTAAAAGGGATCTTCCTCTTCTTCAGTGACCTTCTTTTAAAGTAGTAGGGGACTGCCCTTTTTTTACTATTAATGACTCAGTTGGAAAATAGTTAATTACTTTAACTAGTTGTTTTGCCATATAGTCCGGATGAGGTTCTAGTCCGTTCTTTATCCAGTCTAAAATCAAACCTAAAATACCATAAGCGTAGAAAGTTGTATAAAGGTGGTTATCTAAATTAGGGTCAGGTGGTGTTAATAGGATAATTTCCTTTTTGAAAAATTTTGTAATGGATTGTAAAAATGACTTCTCAAAGCCAGGTATTGATTGAAATTTCCCCCAAAGTTTGTAGAAATCTTTATTTTTCATAATGTGATCAAATATGATGATGTCTGAAGGGGATAGAGAGTTTAGATGAATCTGGTTTTTCTTTTTATAGGGATATTTGAATGCTTCAATGAGTGCAATCGTTTTATCAGAGATAATTTCTTCTGCCAATTCTTCTTTAAAATTGTAGTGTCGATAGAAAGTTGCACGATTATAATCAGCATGGTTCACAATGTCCGTCACCGTAATTTGATCATATCTTTTTTCCTCCATTAATTTGATAAAAGCCTGTTTTAATTGCATCTTCGTTCTGCGCACTCGTTTATCCACGCTCTGATCCATTAGTGTCACTTAATTCACTCCAAAAATTATTTATATTTTAAACATATTTATGAAATCTGTTGTTTATCAATACAACATGAAAGATTTTATTGATTGATTGATTGGATTAAAGGAATTTATAGTAGTAACAAGGGAGGATATTGCTATTATAATTTTTCTGAATTTTCCCTTAATAATTAATAATAGTGTACCATATTTTCAAAAACCTTAAAATTTCAATGAGGAGGTTAGACATATTGGGTAAACATTGGGATTCCAGCTTTGATGTGGTAGTCGTTGGTTCTGGGGCAGGGGGATTGACCGCTGCATTAACTGCTAAGTTACGAGGACTTTCAGCTATTGTTATAGAAAAAACTGAGCTTTTTGGTGGTTCCACCTCTAAATCAGGAGGAACGGTGTGGATACCAAATAACCTTTACCTTGAAAACGCTGGTGTTGAGGATTCATATGAGCAAGCAAGTGCATATATGGATGCAACCGTAGGTGATCGGGTACCCAAATCTTTAAAGGAAGCGTACCTGGTCAGAGGACCTGAGATGATAAAATATCTCTACGAAAATACGGAGCATGTGAGATGGGAATATACTTCTGGGTATTCAGATTATTATCCGAATCTGCCTGGAGGGAAACCTAGTGGACGTGCAATTGAAGCGCAGCTTTTCGACCTTTGTAAATTAGGGAAAGACGAAGAGAATATGCGTAAATCCGGGCTGCCAACGAAAGGTATGGTGTTGAAGTCAAGCGAATTTCATAAAGTAAATATGATTACAAGGACATGGATTGGAAAAAAGACGTCATTGAAAGTAGGTATGCGTCTCATTCGCACGAAGCTAAGTTCATATAATCCTGCTACTCTAGGAGAGGCACTTGTTGCCCGGTTATATGCTTCGCTTAAGGAAGCTGGCGGGGAGGTTTGGTTGTCTACCCCATTTCATGATCTTGTATTTGAAAATAATCGTGTTACCGGAATTATTGCCGAACAAAATGGTAAAAACATAAAAATTGAAGCTCGTTGTGGTGTTGTTTTTGCCTCTGGAGGCTTCTCCCACAATCATAGACTACGTGAAAAATATTTACCACAACCATCCAATGTAGATTGGACTTTATCATCTGAAGGACAAACGGGCGATGTAATTGAACCTAGTCGCAGATTAGGAGCAAAACTGGATTTGATGGATAAGATGTGGGGAACGCCAACATCCATCCCACCTGGTTCTCCGGCATTTATGCCTGTAGCAGAACGGGCTACTCCAGGTCTAATTATTGTGAATAGTGAAGGGGAACGTTATTTAAATGAATCGGTCCCGTATCATGAATTTGTTGATAAAATGTATGAAAATAACAAAGGCGGGGCATCAACGATTCCATCTTGGATGATATTTGATCAAACAGTGAAAAAGCGGTACCTAATTTTTGGCATCATGCCTGGTCAAGCATTCCCAAAAACATGGTTTGAAACAGGATACACTAAAGTTGCGGAGACACCTGAAGAACTGGCGGAAAAAATGGGTGTACCACCAAAGAAACTAGCAGCAACAATCGCTCGATTTAATAAGTTTGCTATTGATGGACATGATCAGGATTTCCATCGTGGTGAAAGTGCTTACGACCGCTATTATGGTGATCCAACATTAAAAAGTCCAAATTTAGCCCCATTAGAAAAAGCACCTTTCTATGCCATTCCGATTTATCCCGGGGACATTGGGACAAAAGGTGGCTTAGTTACAGATAACTTTGCAAGAGTCCTTCAGGAAAATGGACAGCCTATACAAGGATTATATGCTACTGGAAATTGTGCAGCTGCTGTTATGGGAGAAACCTATCCGGGACCTGGTGCTACCATAGGACCAGCGATGGTGTTTGGCTATATTGCAGTAAGTGAGATGGCTGCAGTTGCTGCAAGACCTAAAGAAGCATAGGATTAAGCAGAGATTAGTTCAAGTAATAAAAAAAATGAGTGTTATTGGGAATCTGCTGGATCAGTCGTACAGACCATTACCTTTGGTCTGTACGACTATTTTTTATTAATTAGATGGTAAATGAATAATAAAAGTAGTCCCCTTAATACTCTTTACTTCAATTTTCCCATTGTGAGACACGACATATTGTTTGGCGATAGCAAGACCTAAGCCAGTTCCGCCAGTGTATCTTGTTCGTGCTTCATCGGTACGATGAAACGGTTAAATAAATGTGGCAGGTGTTCAGGCTCAATGCCAATATAAGTTGGTTAGCGATGTCCAACATATTGGAAAGGATAAAAAGAAGTTCAATAAAAATTAAAGATAGGCTTTTTGACCAATATTATATGTCCAAGTTATATTAAATTAATCGAGATCCACACATTGAAAAACGGCCGGAAAAGTGATTCATGGTCATTTTTTCGATGTGTCTTTACGTTAGTTAAATGGAATTACCCAAAATGTCTGCATTCTGTAAAGAACTCCTTTTTCACCCATTACTTTCATAAGCTCAAATAAATCAGGTGTAGTGGTTCTATTAGTTAGAGTGATCCTAATTACCATCACTACATCACCAACATGCCCTTTGCAATGGTTAGGACCCGCTTTTTATTGCTTCATATCCCTTTTCCAATTGAGTGAAAATTTTCTGAAAATAGTGAATCCTTTTTCCTATGTATTTCGTCTAATATTAGGTACATAAGGGGAGGATGAAATAAATGATCTATATTCAAGGCTTGGAAAAGTCTTATTTTGGTGATGGGATTATCACAAAGGTATTAGAGAATGTGAATCTAACATTTGATAGAAAAGATTTTACAACGATTGTTGGTCCTTCAGGATCGGGAAAGTCTACGCTTTTAAATATGATTGGTTCTTTAGATAAACCAACAAATGGCAAGGTTATTTATGAGAATGAAGATATCTTTACGATGAAACATAATAAACTAGCAGACTTTCGTTTTGAAAACATTGGCTTTGTTTTTCAACAATTTCAGCTATTGCCAACTTTAACGGCGATTGAAAATATTATGGCTCCCTTATTTTCAAGGAAGACACCGTATTCTAAACAGGAACGAGCAGAGGAGTTATTGGACCTCCTTGGTTTAAGTGATAAGAAAAATGCTTTACCCTCACAATTATCTGGCGGCCAGCAGCAACGAATTGCCATTGCTCGGGCGTTAGTCAATTCTCCCAAATGGATTCTAGCAGATGAACCTACTGGTAACTTAGATCAGAAAAATGGTGAAATCATCTTTGAAATTCTTAAGAAATTAAACAAAGAACAAGGCTGTGGGATCATCTTAATCACGCATGATAACACTTTGGCTGAGAGTTGTGATAGAACCATTTATTTAACAGATGGCAAAGTCGTAAACGATGTTCGGAGGTGAGGCCATTGTTTCAATTTATTATTAAAAATTGGCTAAGGAATAAAAAACGGATGATTCCGATGTTTATTGGTGCCTTGATCATTAGCTCCGGTTTAGGATACATATCAGGGGTACAAGAAACGAGCAGAGGCACGATTGAACATATTTTGCAAAAGAAATGGAGGTCTTCCTATGATATCGTTGTCAGGCCACCTGATTCAAGAAGCATTACGGAAGATCATAAGCTGCTAGAACCTAACTATTTAAGTGGTATTTCTGGTGGAATCAGCCTCGAACAACTAGGTATGATTAAAAACATCGACGAAGTAGCGATTGCTGCTCCAATTGCTGTTATTGGTAATACATCTGCTATCATCACTTTCGATAAACTGCATAGGCAGGATTTAAAAGATCCAGGGGTTTATAGTTTTTCGTATAAAACGATGTCCGATAATGGGGTTCGTAAAGAAGAAAGGGAAACGTATACTGAGTACTTTACGACCCAAGAATGGGCTCCTCAAATAGATGAGCCTTCAGAGTATCTACCATATGGTGTAGTTTATTGGCCAGGCTTGGTTTCTTCCTGGACCAATCAATTATTAGTCGGTGTGGATCCGATTGAAGAGGCAAAACTTGTCGGGCTAGAACAGTCGATTATTCCTATTGGAGAAAGTCGCTACTTTACAGATCAAGACATTGTGACAGAAAGTGAAGGGAAATTAAGGAGTAGAAATATCCCATTTAAGATTTCTCAAATTCCAATCATTGTTAGTAAAGAGCAATTTGTAACGGAAACCTACGAGTTTACGATAAAGAAATTGGATCTTCCATTTTCTGATAGAGAAATAGCAAGGGAAACAATGGAAACAGTTTTAGAAAAGGGTGGAATAGATTATTTAAAGACAATTGAGTCGAAGGAAGTCGAACATTACACCTATGATTCAAAGTTAGGTCATCAGATTTATCTAGCAAAAATGACAGGAATCGATCCAGAAACTCAAAAACCGTACTATCATCCTAAACGTGATGCTGAATTTTCTTGGTCCGTATCGTCAAAGGCTGCACCTTTAGACTATAAAGAAATTCAAAGCCCCTTTAAAGAGAAATGGAATTATGCTTTTGAAGTCCAGCCTAAGAAAATCTCCATAGGAGAAAATGTATATTACGCCTATCGTCCTTATGAAAGATATACAGAGAACTTGCTGGATGCCCCAAAAATAGAGCCTTACTACGTTGGACTTTATGATCCTTCAAAACTGTCTTTAACAATGGATCCTTTAACAGATGTGCCAATGGAAACCTATCGACCAGCAACGGCTAGTCTCGTGTTAGATAAAAATGGGAAGCCTATCAATCCACCAGCAACTATTAATAATGAAGGAAAGCCTTTTAGTCTTTTAACAAGTCCTCCTGTTTTACTTACAACGATTGAGGCGGCTAAAAGTATAATGGGTGATAAGCCCATCAGCGCCATTCGAGTTAAGGTATCTGGAGTTGAAAAAATGAATGAAGATAGCCAGGCCATTTTAGAAAAGGTGGCAAGGACGATAGAAGAGAAAACGGGGTTGATCACCGATATAACTTTAGGCTCGTCACCCCAACCCACTTTAAGCTATATCCCAGATAATGGTCCGAAAGAATCGTTGGGGTGGATTGAGCAACCTTGGGTCAAACTAGGAACTGCTTTCGGAATTTACAAAGAGTCCAAAGTAGGCAGCAGTGCTTTAATGTTCATCATTATGTTAGTAGCGATTATTTATGTGATCTCGACAAATATTGTTTCATTTTTGTCTCAAAAAAAGGAACTGGCATTGCTATTAGCTATTGGTTGGCGAAATGGAAATTTAGTAAAAATGGTTCTCTATGAGGCTCTTATACTAGGAGTATTTGTAGCTGTAGCATCTTTATTAATGAGTTTTGTTGCCTATTTCCAAAGTGATGATGAAATTCCTTTATCAATTGTGAAATTTATTCTCATAGGCATAGTTGGTTTTTTCATTTATTTATTAGGAGCTATTGTTCCTGCTTTTATTGTAGGTCGGATTAAGCCAAAAGAAGCGATGAGTTCAGGTGAAATCTCGCAAAATTCACGCCGATTAACAAGGGTTAGAGGGATATTCACGATGGCTATTGGCCATTTCTTTGGAAAATGGAAACGCAATGCTTTGTCAGTTGCTTCAATCATGCTACCTACCTCACTCCTGATGTTTTTCATCTTTGTTTCGTTCCGACTAAAAGGAGTACTATACACCACTTGGTTAGGGCAATTTGTCGCGATGGAAATTGGAGTATCCCATTATATCATTATAGGAGTCTCCTTACTGATTGCGATCTTAACCACATATGAAATCATGTGGCAGAATGTCTCTGAGAGAAGTGCAGAACTATCAGTCTTAAAAGCATTCGGTTGGAGTAATAGATCGGTTCAATCACTTGTCCTCACAGAAGGGCTTATTTCGGGAATTCTATCAGGATTATTCGGGTACTTAGTCGCATTAGGATTCATTAATCTTATTTATCATCAGCTACTAATTAAAGAGATTTGGTTGATTTCTATAGCTATCATTCCAGTAATAGTTGGACTCGTGGGTGCCTTTATACCAGCTCAATTCGCAGTACGAATCAGTCCAGTTCAAGGGATGAGTCAATCCATAGATAACTATAAAGACATGAATCAAAGAGCCCAGAGTAGGGATAGTGCCTCGCTTTAGGCAGTATGGAATAAATAGGAAAAAAACGCCAGGTAAATAAGTGTGATGAACCGTACCATAAGCAAATAAGGTTTTTCCTTATACGTTGTGTATAGTTGCAGAAAAAAAGATGAGATTTTTCTAAATCAGATAAATCTCATCTTTTTGTTATAGAAATATATTTGAACCTTAGAAAAACGAAGGTTTGTAAAGTTGAATGGGTTTTGTAAGAACTAGACATGAGATTTAAATATACATGAAAACTTCTTTTCTAAGTTCTACTTTTCGATATACAAGCGCAAACAGCATTGCTGGCAGGGTACAAACAATCATTCCGATAAAGGCATATCTTGGCTCAATCTCGTATAAATAGCCCCCGAAAATGGTAAACACTGCAGTACTCCAACTAAGTGCAAGCGCTGAATACATGCCTTGTGCTTTTGCAATCTGAGCGTGTGGAATGTTTTTGGTTAAGTATTTCATAAAGGCATAATGCCCCATAGCAAACGAGAACGCATGCAAAGTTTGCGCGAAACAGAAAACAATTACATTTGGAAAGGCAAACACGAGCATCCAACGTACGGATGACCCAATTGCTGCTAATGTCAGTAAGGTGCCTACTGAAAATTGATTGAAGCGTTTATCTGCAATGGAGAAGAATATGATTTCTGCAATGACGGCAATGTTAATAATAAGACCAATAAGGTATATCGGTGCATGGATTTCTTGTAGGAAAATATAGCCATAATTATAATAAGTCGCATGTGCTGCTTGTAGTAAAATGACAATAATAAGTATCAAACCAAAGTGTTTAATACGGAACAAGTGTAATATGCCTATTTTTTGTGTTTGGTCTACTTGCGGCTTTTTGGATAAAATATTTGGTGCATGCATAAAACCGAGACACACAAATACCAATGTACCAAGTAAAAATGCCCAAAAAATCACTTTATCTCCAAACATTCCTGTAAAAATGGTTAAAATCATGCCGACTGAGACAAACCCAATGGACCCCCACTGACGACTTCTTCCGTAATATCTTAATTGTTTACTTTGTACAAGGACGCTGGCAGCACTTTCTAAAGCTGGCATCAGTGTTGGGTAAAATAGGTGTAATATAATCGTTACTACGAGTAAACCAGCAAAGGAGCTTGTCGGAATATAACAGAGAATGGCAACCAGTGTGCCTATTGCTGCCATATTTAATTGTATTTTACTGCTAACTTTCGTTGATAAATAAGGAAATGCAAATAATGTAGAAATGCCTCTTGCAATTAAACCGAGGCTCATGATCAAACTAGCTTGTGGGACAGTCATTCCTTTTGAATAAATCAGCCACCCTGACCAATAAGGTAGAAAAACGCCCCATGTCATAAAAAAACTAAAAAACCTTATACTCATCCAACGTTGTGTAGCCATTCTTATCCCCCTCATTAAATGCATGTTATCATGGAATTAAATATGAATAATATGAGATATCTCATATTTTTGAGGTGGAAAATGGAAGTTTACAAAGGTGAGAAAAAAAGGCTGTATTTGGAGAATAACTCAATAGCACATCTATTTTCCTTTGAAGTTGAAGAGTTTATGGAAGTTCATGAATACAGGCGTGATGAATGGATTATTCAAGAGGGCATGAGCCCAGATTTTTTATTTTATGTAATGGAAGGAAAAGCAAAAATATATGTAACACATCAAAATGGGAAAGTTTCCTTAATTAATTTTATCAATGCTAATGACTATATTGGAGAAATGGAATTATTAAATGACGTGTACTATACAAAGGGGATTCAAGCATCGACGAAGACCATTTGTTTTACGCTTCCATTTCATCGATATCGCACACAATTGCTGGAGGATGCAAAATTCCTACGTGAATTAACCAAGTTTTTAAGTGTAAAGGCAACACATATGGCTACGAAGTATTCACAAAGCCTTGCTTTCCCGCTTGAAAACCGGCTTGCGGATTTTATTTTGCAAACGGCTGATGAAGGGATTTATAAGGAGAAACACGTAGTAGTTTGTGATTATTTAGGTGTATCCTATCGACACTTATTGCATGTACTTACACAATTTTGCGAGAGAAGATTCTTGCAAAAGATAGGACGGAACTATCAAATTAAACAATACCATTCGTTGTATGAACTTGCCGAAGTATTGAAATATTAAAAACCATTTAGATAAAATGATGTTGTTCAAAAGCCAAATTAGGGCAAGTGCCAGGCATCTTCCAAATTTCTGGATGGTGCCTAGTATAGTAAATAGGTCAAATAAATAGAAAAAGGCCACCGTTTTCATTGTAAAATGGAAGTACCTATCACAGAACTTCCAATATTACTACCCTAACCAAGGAGAT